>DRNU01000226.1 GCA_011374975.1 Gammaproteobacteria bacterium
GCCGGACATGAGCAGGCTGAGCAATGTCAGCAAGATGTGTAATCTGGTGGCTGTATTCCTGGCACCCATAAGTCGTTCCCCTGCTGCGTAATTCCGGCGATTTGATGCTGCGCATTATGAGCACCGGCTGTTTCGCAATGATTTCCGCATGCAGGGAAACTGTTTCAGGTTGTTACAGCCATAAAATACCGCTGCCGGGACCAATCAGTCGAATCCCGGCTGCTGCCCCCCCCCCGGCGGCACGGGTTACCTGCAGAGCCGCCTGAGCCTGGTGTCCTACGAGTGATTCATGGCAGGTACGCTTTACGGGCCGGTAGTCATGCCCGGTGACAGCAGGCACAGCATTTTTAATATGCTGGTTGAAGGACGGCTTGATGCGTCTACGCGCATGCCGCACCCGCTTACCCCGGAGGAAATTGAAACCTTGCGTTTGTGGGTGGACCAGGGTGCCGTTAAAAACTAGCCACGGCAGCCCGCATCCGATCAGAAGGGAAATTTACCAGCGCCTGACGCGCCCGGTATCGACGTGAATGAAATCCGACTTCGCATAGTAACCGACACCGCCGGCCTTCAACGACAGCGCGGCATTGCGCAACTGCCCGAGGTCACAACCCGGCAAACGGATATCGATAGCCCTGCCCTGCATGTGCAGGCTGCGCTTCGCCACCCCGCTGCTCCGGGATTGCAGCTTGCGGTTGGTCGCCGGTGAACGGTAACCGGAAATAACGTGATACGCACCGCCGACCCCCACCGACTGCTGTAACACGTACAACAGGTCCAGCAGTTTCGGGTCCATACGATGAACTTCACCCGAGCGGTGGTCGCGCAGGATGCGGTTCACGGCACTCAGCTCGGCATCGAGATACTGCCCCTCGACCCAGAAGGTGCTGCGCAACGACTCACCGGTGTGAAGGTTCCTGAACACCAGGCTGCGTTCCGGCGCACGCTGCAGCGAAGCCCACAGCGAAGGACTCGCCAGGACAGCCGTTGTGCCGAGCAATGTCTTCAGGAACCTGCGCCGTGTATGGTGCGTCAGTTTCATACTCAAAACTCAATGCATAGCCCGTGCCAATCAGGCACAGCGCACAGTATATCAGAGTATGATTAAACGCTGGAAATACCGGGTATTTTTATTATCTATCAGCGATTTACGCCAGACCGCCGGGGCGCTGTCGACTCAGCCCGGAGGAAGGATACTTTTATTGCTGCAGAACTGCATGCCAACACCGCCGGATTCACTGCGGGTCACTACCGCCGATACTTTGCGCATGCGTATGACATTGGATGACTTGATACGTAGCGCAAACACCAGGTTGAGCCGTTTGCGCCTGGGTAAATACAGCGGGTTG
Organism: Gammaproteobacteria bacterium; assembly: GCA_011374975.1. Lineage (GTDB taxonomy): Bacteria > Pseudomonadota > Gammaproteobacteria > DSM-19610 > DSM-19610 > Thiogranum. The sequence continues at coordinate 1,350 of DRNU01000226.1, forward strand.
GCTTTCAGAAAAACGCCGCTGTCACTGATATCGCTTGCCGCACAGCGCATCGCGGTATGTCCCGGCAACGAGACATACACATTAACGTCGACAAATTTACGCTTGGCTATTCTGCGTTCCATAAAGTATTTATAAGGCATATACGGTGCCAAAGGCCGCAATTCACTGACAGAACTGGAATTATTCTTATACCAGGGTACGGCGTCGCACCGGAGTTGTAAGGTATTTCAGACGGAATTAGGGGATTCTTTACACTTTTCGCTTTCGGTGTACCCGACAGCCCTGAAAAAAAGCGTGACCAGCTCTTCGGCAATCCCGGCCAGGTCCATGTTTCGATAACGGGCGGAGTGGTAAATGCATTTGGCATACAGGGCTTCGCGCAGCATGCCCTGGAATGCCATGGCAGCGAGCTGCTCATTGACGGGCTCGATGGTTTTCCCGGCCACCAGTTCTTTCAGACTGTACTCGATAAAATCGATAAACGGCCGCCAGCGGTTTTCGAAGAACTGCCGGGTCGCATCGCTGCCTTCCAGCGCACTCTGCAATTCCATGCGCAGGTAGTCCGGGTCGCGCGAAACGCTTTCAATATAGATACGGGTAATCTTGCGCAACACGTCGGCAAAGCTGCCATCGCTGTTGACTACCGCCTCGACGTAGCTTTCACGCTTGCAGGCAATAGCATTCAGGACTTCCTCGTAGAGCGCCTCCTTGGAAGGAAAGTGCCGGTACAGGATCGCCGGACTGACACCCAGCCGGCGCGCGATCTCGTCAACGGAAACGCCGTGATAGCCCCTGTCGGAAAACAGCACTTTGGCGACCGCCAGGATGGTGGCCTTGCGTTCGCTGGCCTTCAGCCGTTTCACCATGGCTGTTACGCGACCCTGGAGCTATAGCGTGGGGCGAGCGCTGTCGCACCATCGACATGGCGCAGTTGCAATGCGCACTGTTCGTTACTGATGATGAACGTCGCGCTCAGCTGTTCGATACCTGCCTGTTCCACCTGCTGGTCTACCTGCACCAGTACACGCTGCACGGCAAGCCCGATCTCCCGGTTGCGCGCCGGGTCGAGGCCGAGCAGTCGCCAGCTGTCCTGCGCGTGACTTATACCGCGTTCGCCCAGTTCAAGGAGACGTCGTGCCAGGCGCTGCCGCAGCTCCTCTTCGCCAAACTGTTTGCGCAATGCCCGGATCAGCTCCCGCCCCTCCATGTGCCTGGCGAAAGGTATCGCGGCAAGCCATGCCTGTGGCAGAAAGTCGGCCAGCGATTCCCGGTTGACCCGGCCGTGCAGCAGGTCTTCGTCCACCATTTGCAGGCAATCGCGGTGAATATCGCTGCCGGTTCGTTTACCCAGCTGGACCAGCGCCATAGCCTCGGCGCGATGCCCGCTGATATCGAACCCGGAAAAAAAATGGTCCAGCAGGTCGTGAACCAGTACCGAGGTAGGGATCCTGCCGCCGGTCTCGCGCGTGCTGGCGATAATGGCAGGGTCGGCAATCGAGACATCGAGTTTCCAGCCCCTGGCACCAAAACCGTCCTGCCAGGTTTTACGGTAGGTCACCGGTACACAGACGCCGGCCAGCGTCAGGTGCAGCAACAGGGTCGGGTAGGCATGCACATTGCGGAACCCCTGCGAGGTGCGGATAAACCCCGGCGGTCGGGCCAGCGGATGCCCACCTGCCATTGCCGGGCGGGCATCCGTCACCGGCCTATCCCTTGCGGATGTTGAAAAAGTACTCGCCACTGTTCTGCGCGGTGTCGAGCAGTTCATTGCCGGTCTGCTTGCAGAAAGCTTCAAAATCTTTCACCGAGCCGGGGTCCGTGGCGATGATGCGCAGCACCTGGCCGGAGTCCAGCGAGTTGATGCTTTTCTTGGCACGCAGGATAGGCAGCGGGCAGTTCAGCCCGCGTGCGTCGAGTTCCAGGTCAAAATCAGGCATGTAAACTCTCCTTTTGTTAGTGAGCGTTTACTTTTTAGTACATACTGGTCGGTATGTCAAGGGAGTTGCCTATTATCCTGTTCTTAATCAGTTTATTTTTCAGCGCTGATCATACAGATCCAGCCTGGATCCGCTTCGCCCTTTGTTGCGGGCTCAAAAATACCGTCCGGCTCGTCATTTTCATCCCAGCCCTGCCAGTAGATAGTGACATTCGAGAAGCCGGCTTCGAGCAGCATTTCCTTGATTTCAGGCAGGCTGTAAAGGCGCCAGGCATAGCTGAAGGCGCGTTTCATTTTCGACCCGTCGTTGAAATTGAAATGGATGAAACACTCCATGTGCCCGGTGACAGGATCATAGCTGGCCTGCTCCCAGACGTAGGTGAAACCCTTGTGTTTGGTTTTTTCCTCCATCTCCTGGTAGGCCTCGTAGCCGCCAAACGCATCCATGAACAGGATGCCGTCATCCACCAGGCTGTCACGCACCGAGGCAAAGTAACTGATCAGCTCGGAGCGCACTTCAAAGATCTGCCAGCTGAAGTTCATCGCCAGGACCACGTCCACCGGATCGATCTTTACCTTGCGTACATCCTCCAGCAACAGGGTTACGCGGGGTTTCTGGTCGTCGTCCAGCGCGGCAATATGGTGTGCACGCCCCCAGTCCAGCACCTCTTCATCCAGGTCCACGCCTGTCGCGCGGTTCTCTTTCCGGCCACGCACCCACTCGCAGCACATCTGCGCGGTGCCACAGAAATCTTCGCGCAGCAGGGTCGCGGTGCGGCCCCGAATACGCCTGAAATTGGTGTCGACAAATTCGTATTCGAAATCCGTGGACTGCACCGACTTCTCGTACAGGTCATATTTGTCGGCGAGGTCGGCCTTGCGCGGCTTCCTGGTTTTCTGTTTCTTGCCGGGTTTACCGGAAGCTTTATGCTGGGTTTTCTTAATGCTCATGGACGCCCTTTTATGCCACAATGGGAAACAAGCCGGTGATCATACCAAGTAGAACCCTTTGTTCAATGTTTCCAGAAAACCTGCACACCCTCGCCACGCTTGTTCGTGATATCGCAGACCGCGAATTACCACCTCGTTTCAGCTGCCACTCGAATACGCGCAAGGCCGACGGCAGCCCGGTCACAGAGGCTGACCTGGTCATGCAGGCCGCGCTGGACAAGGCGCTGCGTCAACAATGGCCGGAGTTCGATGTGCTCGGCGAAGAAATGGATGAGGCGGCGCAACAACAGGCGCTGCAGAGTATCGATGCTGGTGTGTGGTGTATCGATCCACTGGATGGCACCAGCAACTTTTCCATCGGCGTGCCTTACTACGCGGTCTCCGTCGCCCTGCTGCGCAACGGGACAGTGGAAATGGGTGTGGTCTACGACCCCAGTCGCAAGGAATGTTTCGCCGCGGCGCTGGGACAGGGTGCCTGGTTGAATGAACACCCCCTGGAACAGCAGCGCCTTGCCACGCCACTGTCGCAGGGCATGGCGCTGATCGACCTGAAACGCCTGTCCGGCGACCTGGCCAGCCGCCTGGCGGCGCAACCACCGTACCGTTCCCAGCGCAGCTTCGGTGCCGTGGCGCTGGACTGGTGCTGGCTGGCGGCGGGACGCTGCCACGTGTACCTGCACGGCCAGCAGAAACTCTGGGACTATGCGGCAGGCAGTCTGATATTGCAGGAAGCCGGTGGCAGCGCCGTAACCCTGGAAGGCGAACCGGTATTCAGGCCAACGCTGCAACCACGTTCCGCAGCAGCAGCGCTGGACCCGGATATCTTCCGGCAATGGAAAAGCTGGTTACGTATTCCCCAACAGCCGGTCAAACTTTAAACATACTCACGATCGACTGCAGCTGACCGCCAAGACGCACCAGGTCCTCATTGGCACTGGCGATTCTGTTACTGCCTTCGGCGGTCTCATCGGCCACTGAGCCGATATTGACGATGTTACGGTTGATTTCCTCTGCCACCGCACTCTGTTCCTCGGCCGCGCTGGCAATCTGCATATTCATGTCGTTGATGGCGGAAACGGCACTGTTGATGGTCTCCAGCGAGGAACCGGCTTCACCGGCCTTGCTGACACTACCCTCCGCCTGTTCACGCCCGGACTCCATCACACTGACCGCATTGCGCGCACCACTCTGCACCTTCTCGATCATGCTCTGGATTTCCTGGGTGGAGGTCTGGGTGCGCTGCGCCAGGGTGCGTACTTCATCGGCAACCACGGCAAAACCACGCCCCTGTTCACCGGCACGCGCCGCCTCGATAGCCGCATTCAGCGCCAGCAGATTCGTCTGCTCGGCGATACCGCGAATAACATCCAGCACACCGCCGATGGCTTCACTGTCAGCTGCCAGCTGATTGATCACATCAGAGGCAGACTGCACTTCACTGGCCAGTGCATTAATAGCCTGTATTGTCTCCTCAACCACGTGCTTGCCGGAGCCGGCTTCCTCATTGGCATCACGTGCGGCCTCGGCCGCGGTGGCTGCGTTACGGGCCACTTCCTGCACCGTGGCGGCCATTTCGGTCATGGCGGTCGCTACCTGGTCGATCTCGCTTCTCTGGCGTTGTACACCATCACGGGTCGTGGAGGTCACTTCCTCCAGGTCATCGGCCGCGCCGGCCAGGGCATCGGTCGAACCACCGACCTGTTGCACCATCTCCTGGATGCGTGAGGCAAACTGATTGAAGCCATTGGCTATTGCGGTCACTTCATCATTACCACGCGCGGCCAGGCGCTGGGTAAGGTCACCTTCACCACTGGCAATATCATTCATACGTTCCGCCGCACGCTGCAACGGACCGACAATGCTGCGCCCCAGCCAGCCGAATACCAGCAGACCGATAATCAGTGAGGTAATACCACTGGCAATCGCCTTGTTGCGGCCGTGCGCCAGCTGTTCAAGGTACTGGCTGCGATCTATTGCCAGTTCGATAACCGCCACCGGCTTGCCACTGAAATCAGTGATGGGCGCCAGATACAGTTTATAGTCGGATTCCTGGTAGCTGACTTCCCGGGTAGCCGCATCTCCGTTGAACGCAGCGCCAAGCGTGCCACCATCCTCGACGATATCAGCATCCCAGCTCGAGGCATATTTCCTGAACCCGGATCCCGCGGGAACGTATAACGTCACATCAACACCACTGCGCTGCCTGAAGGTCTGTAACAGCGCCTCACCCAGCGACAGGCCGAACTCGACGCTGCCAAGATGCCGGCCATCTGACTCCACCGGCACAACACCACGGATACCCAGACCGGCTACGCCTTTCTCAATACCGTGTATCGGCTGGTGCGACTTGTTGACCTGGACCACGGTATGCCGGAATGAGGACAGGTTGTCACCGAACTTTCCCGGCTTGTGCACCCTCAGGAAAGAGGTTGCATCCGGCAAGTGAAACTGGAACTGCTTAACGCCGTATTGCTGCCTGAGCCTGGCATAGGGTGCTTCGACCGTGGCCAGCAGATCCACCCGGTTACGCTCGGCAAATGCCGCCTTGACCTGCGGCAGGTTGGCAACCAGCTCGCTCTGCATGACCGCAATTTCGCCTTTGGCATCGACCAGGCCGGTAAAGGCGTTGTACTGGCTGACCAGCTCGCGCTGCTCGGCGCTGTGCACGACGTCTGCAGAGTCCGACAGGGTCACAACAACATTACCGAGAATCGCCAGCGTGAAAATGATCGCAAATGCGGCAGTGATTCTTACGCCGATTTTGAATTGTCTAAACATTGATCCACCCATATCCGTATGTATCCGATGAACAGCCTCAATAGCGGCTGTTGAAGTAAATCCCTTATCACCGGGACAGGCGTTTTTACACCTGTTTTACATGGGGGATATTGCTGACAATTTGTCAGTCGTTACTCAGATAAGCCAGCGCCAGATTACCCTGCTGGGCGAAGTGCCTGAAGCTGGTAAAACTGTCTTCATCCAGCGCGCGGCCACTGGGTTGCCGGTCGGCATAGAACACACCTATGACCTTGTGCTGTATTTCGATCGGCGTCACGAAGAAGCCGGCGCCCTGCGCTATGGCCCGAACCGGGTCGGTCACCAGCCGGTCGATTTCCGGGTTGCGGCCCCCGCCCACCCACACGGCCTGTTTCGAGGCAATCACGTGGCTGAACAGGCTGGGTTCGTCATCATCGGTTGTAAACTGAAAATGATGCCGCAACTGCTCGTTGCCCATGCCCAGCGCATAACGCCCGACCAGCCGGGAATGATCCGGCGTACGCAGCGCAAACAGGGTTCGATCCATACCAATGCCGCGGTACATGCCCTCCAGCACCATCTCCAGCACGCTGTTGAAATCGGGCCGGCTCTCCATCAGTGCCGACAGCTCACGCAGTATCTCCAGCTGCAACATCGGGTCGGGATCGAGGAATACCGGCGCTGCATCGATAGCGTCGTCACTTGCCGTGCCGGCCGGCTTGTCGCCCGGCACGGGGATCAGGCCGCTCGCCTTGCCGGCACCATAAAAAGCCGCCGTATCGGCGGCCTCCTCGGCATTTTTCTCCACCAGTTGCCTGACGTCCTCGACCGGCAGATAGAGATTTTCGGCAATCCGTTCCAGCAACAGGCTGACTTCCGGCGTATCCCAGCCCTGCTCCGCGGCCATCGCCAGTTCATGCCCGAGCGCGACATTGCCGGCACGCGGGTTGCTGTCGGTTTTACCTTCCAGTGCTTCCTCCAGCAAGGCACCCAGCTTCCACTCCCGGCTCAGGCCCAGCGTCAGTTCAGTGAACGGAAACCCCAGCAGTTCGCGCTGGATCGTGTCCTGCGTTACACCGGGGCGCTGCCGGATAGCCGCGTCCATGTGCTGTGCCGTGTCACCGGCAAATGCCCAGAAAGCCATGTCACCAAGACGAAACAGCAGGGTGGCTATAAAGACTTCTTCCGGCGAGCTGTCCTTGCGTTTGCGGGCAAAACAACGCGCCTGCACCGCCGCATGGAACGAGCGAGCCATTTCCTCCACCACATGTTGCCGCTGTTTGCCCTTGAGCATGGATTCCACCACGGCAATCGCCAGGCAGATACTGCGTACTTCCTGGAACCCGAGCACCACCACGGCACGGCTGACCGTGCTGATGGTCTTGCCTATGGGATTGAATACCGGGCTGTTGGCGACGCGCAGCAGGCGCGCCGTCATGGCGGCATCCTGCAACACCACGCGCGCCAGTTGGGCAGCACTGCTTTCCCGGCTGTCGGAGACCTGCGAGATATCGCGTGCGGTATGGGCAAACACCGGCATACCGGACTCACCCAGTTTCTGCACCCAGCCGGACAGGCTGCGCGGATCGGCCTTGCGGCGTGAGGCGCGGGATTCCTTTACGGCCGGCGGGGTTATAATTTCAGTCATATTCAATACTTGGCAAGTCAGGCCTCTACCAGTAGGCTTTCGGCAGTTGCTTCATGAGGTTAAGCCGGCCTGGCACTTTTCGGAGGATTTCACCATGCACGTCACCCTGGTTCATGTACACGTCGTCCCGGATCATATTGACGACTTCATTGCCGCGACACAGGCCAACCATGCCGCCTCCATCCGGGAGCCCGGCAACCTGCGCTTCGATGTGCTGCAGTCACCGGAAGACCCCGGTTACTTCGTGCTCTACGAGGCCTGGCGCGACGCGCAGGATATCGCCGCCCACAAAGAGACCGGGCACTATAAAACCTGGCGTGACACCGTCGCCGACTGGATGGCCGAGCCGCGCCAGGGAATCCCCTACACCGGCCTGTACCCGGAATTCGATGCCTCGTGATTGACGCCTTTTCCATTGCCCGCCTGCCGCGCATCGAATTCGGCGCCGGCAACATCGGTAAGCTTGCCGCGCTGGCGGCAGGCTATGGTGACAGCCTGCTGCTGGTCACCGGCGCGCATTCGCTCGATGCGGCCGGCGTCTGGCAGAATATCGAACAGCATCTGAAAACCGCCGGCCTGCACTGGCAGCGGGTACGCATCAGCGGTGAACCCTCACCTCAGCAGGTCGACGAGATTGCGGCCGCAAACCGGCAACAGGCTATCGACCTGGTGGTCGGCATCGGCGGCGGCAGCGTGCTGGATGCCGCCAAGGCCATTGCCGGCCTGTTGCGGGTGAATGATTCGGTGATGGATTACCTGGAAGGCGTGGGCCCGGAAAAGCCCTACCAGGGGCCCGCCGTACCTTTTATCGCAGTTCCGACCACCGCCGGCACCGGCAGCGAGGCCACCAAAAATTCCGTGCTCAGCGTACCCGGCAATGAGGGCTTCAAAAAATCTTTCCGCGATGAACAACTGGTGCCGGCCTGTGCCCTGCTCGACCCCGACCTGCTGGCCAGCTGCCCGGCGCCACTGATCGCCGCCGACGGCATGGATGCGCTGACCCAGCTGCTCGAAGCGCTGGTCTCGCTGCGCGCCAACCCGCTCACGGATGCACTCGCCTGGAGCGGCCTGCGCATGGCGCGCGACAGCCTGTTGCCCTGGTACGAGGGCAGCGGCGACCAGGCCGCGGCTCGCGCCGGCATGGCCTACGCGGCCCTGCTGTCCGGCATCACCCTGGCGCAGACCGGCCTGGGTTCGGTACATGGCCTGGCCTCACCGCTGGGTGCTTTCTTCCCGATCCCGCACGGCGTGGTGTGCGGCACGCTGGTCGCCGCGGCGACACGCATCAACATCAACGCCATGCTGGAACGCGAACCGGACAACCCGGCGCTGGAAAAATACAGGCAGGTCGCCGAACTGTTCTGCCAACGCGACTTCACCAGCCGTGAACACGCCTGGGAAGCCCTGCTGCACCTGCTCGATGACTGGACACAGCGCCTGCAACTGCCTACGCTGGAGCACTACGGCATCGCGCCGGACGCGTTCGCCCACATCGTGGCAAACTCGCGCGGCAGCAGCATGAAAACCAACCCGATCGTCCTCAGGGATGAGGAAATCGCAGCGATACTCGCACAACGCTGCCACCCACAGGGAGTCTCTGCATGAAACCTTTTTCCGAATCCTGCGTCCAGAACCGGGAACCGATTCTCGAAGTCCTGCGTGGCGAGCTGGCGGACAAGACCCGCTTGCTTGAAATCGGCAGCGGCACCGGCCAGCACGCGGTCTACCTGGCCGCGGAATTCCCGCAACTGCTCTGGCAGACCAGCGATGTCAGCGCAGCACACGCGGGGATCAACGCCTGGCTGGACGAGGCGGGGCTGACTAACGTGCGTCCGCCACTGGCGCTCGATGTCAGCCGCGACAGCTGGCCGGGGCAGCGGTTCGATGCCATGTTCAGCGCCAACACCGTGCATATCATGTCATGGCCGAATGTCGAGCGCCTGTTTGAAGGCGTGGGAAAGACACTGCAGGAGAACGGCGTGTTCTGCCTGTACGGCCCGTTCAACTACAACGGCCGTTTTACCAGTGACAGCAATGCGCGCTTTGACCAGTGGCTGAAAGAGAGAGACCCGCTGAGCGGGATACGGGATTTTGAGGCGGTACAGGAACAGGCCGCGAAGGCGGGCCTGGTATTAAAGGAAGATCATGCAATGCCGGCCAACAACCGGACGCTGGTATGGTCAAAGACCAGCTGATCCGGTTGTAGCCGGGTTTGCATCCTATCCAAACTGTCTTTCAAGCCAGGGCTTGAGCAGCAGCGCAACGCCAAAGGCCACTACATAGTCCATTGAGGACCCGAGCGAAGCCAGCGATGAGAGTGCAGGTTCACCGATGACTGCCAGCCCCGCCAACAGAATTAACAGATACTGAAACATTGTCCTTACTCCTTGATCCATGATTACTACGCTATTTGACGATTGCAGTATGGACGGGGCAGGACAAGGTTTCCGTGACCGGCACACAGTCACGGCATGACCCGGGTCACAATTCAGAAAGCCGGGGCTAGTTGACGGTAAGCGTGTGGATGCCGGCGCTACGGTCGCTGGCCAGGTCCTGGCGGCGGATCACTTCCTGAACCGAGGGCCGGTTAAGAAAATCTTCGAGTGAAATACTGTCGAGAAAATTATAGATCCGTTTCGACAGGCCACACCAGAGCTCGTGGGTCAGGCAGGGTGCATCACCCTCACAGCTGCGCTCGCCGCCGCAGGTGGAGTCCACTTTTTCATCCACGGCTGCAATTATCAGCGCAATGGTGATCTCGCTGGCAGGCCGTGCCAGCTGGTAGCCGCCACCCGGACCGCGCACGCCACGCACCAGGTTTTGCCGGCGCAGCTTGGAAAACAGCTGTTCCAGGTAAGACAGGGAAATACTCTGGCAGTGTGAAATATCGGCCAGCGTGACCGGCCCCTTCGGCTCGTGGATGGCAAGATCCATCATGGCCGTGACGGCGTAACGCCCTTTTGTGGAAAGTCTCATGCGGGCAACATAAATAAACCCAGCAACTTAGTCAAGAATTATTCGCGGGATTCCGGTACGGGGGGACGAATCAGGACTCGCAGCTGAGCGCCTGCTCGTCTTCGAGGTTTTGCAGGACTTCCGACAGCTGCTCGCGCGCCGGAGAGAATACGTGGCCGGTGTGCAGGCAATAACCCAGCCATTTGTGCAGAAACCGGTTCACCCGCCACTTGGTTTCTATGGAATACTGGTGGTGGAAACGGTCGTAGAGCGCATCGCGCCGCCCGCGCCGGCGTCCGCGTGAAATAACCTCGGCCAGCTGCGCATCATGATACATGCGTATGACGATATCAGGCGCCAGGAAGCTGCCCTCGTCATCGGCAAAGCGGTAACTCAGGTGCAGGGTGGTTGTATATTTACAGCGTTCCTGCACGGTAAGGTACAGGCCCAGTGCGCCCTTGACGCATGACTGACTGTGCTCCTGGATAGCATCCAGATCGGGCACCAGCTGGCGCAACTGGATATAGTTGAGCTCATACAACTCCATGAGCGCAGGCAGATCGCGCGCCCGCACTCCGGGATGAACTTTTTGTTTGCATGAATAGCGCATGTAGTAATCTTAACATAGTAAAATGACACTTCGTTTATGAAGTTGCCACAGTCAGTTAATGAACATTAGCGGCTGCAATATATGAACCTTGACGCTTGACAAATGACAATCAAGAGCTAGCAGAACAGGATGCACACCACGTGAAGATTAACGAAGTCGAAACACACGCCTTTAACGACCAGCGGCCGGGCACTTCCGGTCTGCGTAAAAAAGTCACTGTGTTCCAGCAACAGAACTACCTGGAAAACTTTGTGCAATCGATCTTCGACAGTCTCGATGACTATCGGGGTAAAACACTGGTCGTAGGTGGCGACGGCCGTTACTACAACCGTCATGCCGTGCAGGTCATTTTACGCATGGCTGCCGCCAACGGTTTCGGCCGGGTCATCGTCGGGCGCGGCGGGCTGCTGTCCACGCCTGCCGTGTCCTGCCTGATCCGCAAGTTCCAGGCCTTTGGCGGCATCGTACTGTCCGCCAGTCATAACCCGGCCGGGCCGGACGGCGACTTCGGCATCAAGTACAACACCGCCAACGGCGGACCGGCACCGGAAAAAATCACCGAAGCCATCTACAGCAAGAGTCAACAGATACAACGCTACCTGACACTCGCCTGCGACGACCTCGATCTCGATGCCGACGGCGAACAACAACTCGGCGACATGAAGGTCGAGATCATCGACCCGGTTGCCGACTATACCGAACTGATGCAGAACCTGTTCGACTTCGACCGCATCCGCGCCCTGCTTGCTTCCGGCCTGTTCAACATGCGCTTCGATGCCATGCATGCCGTGACCGGCCCCTATGCCCGGGAGATTTTTGAAAACCGCCTCGGTGCCGCCCCCAACGAACTGCTCAACGTGGACCCGAAAGAAGACTTCGGCGGCGGGCACCCGGACCCCAACCTGGTGTATGCCAAAGACCTGGTTGATATCCTGTTCGGCGCGCAGGCGCCGGACTTCGGCGCCGCCTCGGACGGTGACGGCGACCGTAATATGATCCTCGGCCGCCGCTGCTTCGTTACACCCAGCGACAGTCTGGCAGTGCTGGCCGCCAACGCCCACCTGACGCCCGGCTACCGGCAGGGTCTGGCCGGCATCGCGCGTTCCATGCCCACTTCGCAGGCCGCCGACCGTGTCGCTGAACGCCTCGGCATCGAACTCTATGAAACCCCCACCGGCTGGAAATTCTTCGGCAACCTGCTGGATGCCGGCAAAGCCACACTGTGCGGCGAGGAAAGCTTCGGCACCGGTTCCGACCACCTGCGTGAAAAAGACGGGCTGTGGGCAGTACTGTTCTGGCTCAACCTGCTGGCCGTGCGCAAGGAATCGGTACAGACCATGCTCGACGCGCACTGGCGCAGCTACGGACGCAACTATTATTCACGCCATGATTACGAGGGCGTCAGCGCCGACGGTGCCGGACAGCTGATCGACACCTTGCGCAACGACGGCCCCGCCCTGCAAGGCAAGCGCTATGGCGATTACGAAGTCGCTTTCTGCGATGACTTTGCCTATACCGACCCGGTCGACGGCTCGGTGAGTGAGAAACAGGGCATCCGCATCGGCTTCACCGACGGCTCGCGCATGGTGTTCCGCCTGTCAGGCACCGGCACCGAGGGTGCAACCCTGCGTCTGTACCTGGAACGCTACGAACCCGACCCTGAACACCAGTCGCTGGATGCCCAGGATGCACTCGCGGACCTGATCCGCATTGCCGATGAAATCGCCCGCATCCGGCACCATACCCAACGCGATGCGCCCACCGTTATCACTTGATGAATGATGTTGCCGACAGCGTGGACCGTGCCGCCTTTATCGCCGCACTGGAACTGCCCGCCCGTTGCATCCTGAGCGATGAGGCCGAGTTGCGTCCCTACGAGTGCGACGGCCTGTCCGCCTACCGCCGCCTGCCGTGGCTGGTCGTGCTGCCGGAAACCATTGAACAGGTGCAATCGGTCCTGGCCTGCTGCCACCGGCACCGGGTGCCGGTCGTTGCACGCGGCGCCGGCACCGGGCTTTCCGGTGGCGCCTTGCCGCTGGCCAACGGCGTACTGCTCAGCCTGGCGAAATTCACCGACATTATTGATATCGATATACACAACCGCCTGGCACGCGTGCAACCCGGGGTGCGCAACCTGGCCATCTCGGAAGCCGTGGCCGAACACGGCCTGTACTACGCACCCGACCCCTCCTCACAGATCGCCTGCTCCATCGGCGGCAACGTGGCGGAAAACGCCGGCGGCGTGCACTGTTTAAAATACGGCCTCACCGTACACAACATCGCCGCCCTCAAAATCATCACTATGGACGGCGAACTGCTGGACATCGGCTGCCACGCGCTCGACAGCCCCGGCTACGACCTGCTGGCGCTGTTCACCGGCTCCGAAGGTCTGCTCGGCGTCATTGTCGAAGTCACCGTGCGCCTGCTGCCGCAGCCGGACTACGCGCAGGTAGTACTGGCCGCATTCGACTCGGTGACAGATGCCGGCCAGGCCGTCGCCACCCTCATCTCCGCCGGCATCCTGCCCGCCGGCCTGGAGATGATGGACACACTGGCAATACGCGCCGCGGAAGACTTCGTGCACGCCGGCTACCCGACCGACGCCAACGCCATCCTGCTGTGCGAACTGGACGGCACCCGCGCCGAAGTCGAGGCGCAGCTGGACAAAGTGATCACACTGCTGAACAACAGCGGCGCCGGCGAAGTGCGCCAGGCGCGCGACGAACAGGAACGCCTGCGCTTCTGGGCCGGGCGCAAGGCCGCCTTCCCCGCCGTCGGCCGCCTGTCACCGGATTACTACTGCATGGACGGCACCATCCCGCGCCAGCACCTCGGCAAGGTACTGGCCACCATCAGCGCATGGTCCGACGAATACGGGCTTAAAGTCGCCAATGTGTTCCACGCCGGCGACGGCAACCTGCACCCGCTGATCCTGTACGACGCCAACACCCCCGGCGAACTGGAACGCACCGAAGAATTCGGCGGGCGTATTCTTGAGTTATGCATCGCGGTGGGCGGCACCATCACCGGCGAGCACGGCGTCGGCATGGAAAAAATCAACCAGATGTGCGTGCAGTTCAACAGCGCCGAACTGCAGCAGTTCCACGCCGTCAAACAGGCCTTCGACCCGGACGGCCTGCTGAACCCCGGCAAGGCCATCCCGACCCTGGCGCGCTGCGCCGAGTTCGGGCGCATGCACGTGCACCACGGTGAACTGCCGTTCCCGGAACTGGAACGTTTCTAGCGATGCAACAGGATCTGACCGATGCATGGTGCGAGCAGGTAAAGCAGGCCGCCACCGACAACAGCACCCTGCGTATCCACGGCGGCAACAGCAAAGCGTTCTATGGCAACCCGGTAAGCGGTGAAAACCTGGATACCCGCGAGCATTACGGCATCCTCGAATACGAACCGTCCGAACTGGTCATCCGCGCCCGCAGCGGCACACCGCTGGCGGATATCGAAGCCCTGCTGGCGGAACAACGCCAGATGCTGACGTTCGACCCCCCGCACTTCGCCACCGGCGGCACCCTGGGCGGTGCCGTTGCCAGTGGCCTGTCCGGGCCGCGCCGGCCGTTCGCCGGTGCGGTGCGCGACGCCGTACTGGGCGTCGGCCTCATCAACGGCCGTGGCGAAGCACTGAACTTCGGCGGCCAGGTCATGAAAAACGTCGCCGGCTACGACCTGCCACGCCTGATGGCAGGCGCGCAGGGCACCCTGGGCCTGCTGACCGACGTATCACTGAAAGTCCTGCCCGTACCGGAAACCGACTACACCCTGAAACAGGTCTGCAGCCAGCAGGAAGCCATCCTGCGCTTTGCCGAATGGATGATGAAACCGCTGCCGCTGTCCGCCGCCTGCTGGCATGACGAACATCTCTACCTGCGCCTGTCCGGCAGCGAGTCCGGGGTGCGGCATGCACAACACCAGCTCGGTGACACGATACTGGAACACGAGACTGACTGGTGGCAGGACATCTGCGATCACCGGCACGCCTTTTTCCAGGACAGCAAACCGCTGTGGCGCCTGTCCGTGCCACCGGCAACACCGCCGTTATCGATCGCGGGCGACTGGCTGATCGACTGGGCGGGCGGCCAGCGCTGGCTGTACAGCACGGAAAGCGCGACCCACATCCGGCATGTCGCCGCCAGTGTCGGTGGCTACGCTACCCTGTTCCGCAATGGCAGTGACGACGAGGCCGCCTTCCACCCACTGCCCACCGCACTGTATAAGCTGCAACAGCGACTGAAACAGGCCTTCGACCCCGACGGCATCTTCAACCCCAATCGCCTGTACCCGGGGATCTGATGCAGACCAGCCTGTCAGCTCGATATAAAGACACGCCTCTCGGCCGGGAGGCCGACCGCGTGTTGCGCAGCTGCGTGCATTGTGGTTTCTGCAACGCCACCTGCCCGACCTACCAGCTGCTCGGCGACGAACTGGACGGGCCGCGCGGCCGCATCTACCAGATCAAACAGGTGCTGGAAGGCCAACCGGCAACCGCCAGCCTGCAACAGCACCTGGACCGCTGCCTGACCTGCCGTGCCTGCGAGACCACCTGCCCGTCCGGCGTGGAATACCACCGGCTGCTGGACATCGGCCGCGAACTGGTCGAACAGCAAGTGCCGCGCAGCTTCCTGCAACACCGCTACCGGCGCCTGCTGCAATACCTGTTCGGCGACAGTGGTCGTATGCGGGCATTGCTGTTCATCGCGCGCCTGGCGCGCCCGCTGCTGCCGGGACCGTTAAAAAAACGCATCCCCGTCGCCGGTAAAATACCTCGCATCACACCCGGCACACATCAACGCAACATGCTGCTGCTCGACGGCTGCGTGCAGCCGGCCGCCGCGCCGCAGATCAACAACAGCGCCATACAGGTTTTCGACCGGCTCGGCATTACCCTCAACATCATTCCACAGGCGGGTTGTTGTGGCGCACTGCACCACCACCTGTCGGACAGTGAAGCCGCACGCCAGCGCGCACGTGCCAACATCGACGCCTGGTGGCCGCACATCGAAAACGGCGCCGAGGCCATCGTCATCACCGCCAGCGGCTGCGCGCCGATGGTCAAGGACTACGGGCAACTGCTGGCCGACGACAGTGCCTACGCAGAACGTGCGGCACGCACCGGCGCGCTGGCACGCGACATCAGCGAAGTCTTGCGCGACGAAGACCTGGCCCGACTCGGCACGAAAAATACCGGGCGTATCGCCTTCCACTCGCCCTGCTCCCTGCAACACGGCCAGCAACTGAACGGCGTCGTGGAAGGGTTACTGTCAGCGGCCGGCTTTACCCTGGTACCTGTGCGCGACCCGCACCTGTGCTGCGGCTCGGCGGGCACCTACTCCATCCTGCAACCGGAGTTATCGACACAGCTGCGCAGCAACAAACTGCACGCCTTGCAGGAAAAGCACCCCGAACTCATCGCCACCGCCAACATCGGCTGCCTGCTACACCTGCAACAACAGGCCGGGGTCCCGGTCCGGCACTGGATCGAGCTACTCGCGAACGCCTGACGAAACCGCTAGAATGCCCGTCCCGTTAAACCATCAGGAAGATGAACCGTGTCCGAACCCTTACTGCCACTGATCGCCGAACCCGAACAACTCCAGGCTGTACTCGGCCATGACAAGCTGGTCGTACTGCACATCAGCAAGCCGGAACGCTATGCGGAATACCACATTCCCGGTGCACTTTTTCTGGAAGGCATGCGTTATGTGAAAATTGAGAAACCGGTGTTCGGTTTACTACCGGATGCCGAAGACTTCGGCCGCCTGCTGGAATCGCTCGGCATCAGCCCGGACACCCACGTGGTCACCTGCGACGACGAAGGCGGCGGCTGGGCCAGCCGTTTCCTGTGGACACTGGATGCCGCCGGTCACACGCACTACTCGTTACTGAACGGCGGGCTGGTTACCTGGGTCAACGAAGGTTTCCCGGTCAGCCAGGAGACGGCTACCGCTGCGCAGCAGGGCAACTACAGCGTTACCTGGAACCAGGAACCGGTTGCCGATACCGATTACATCCTGTCACGCCTGGGCGCCGACGACCTCGGCCTGCTCGACAGCCGCAGCCCGCAGGAATTCAGCGGCGAGAAGAAATTTGCTGCACGTGGCGGGCATATCCCGGGGGCGGCATTACTGAACTGGACCGACACCATGGACCAGACCCGCAACCTGCGCCTGAAACCGGAAGCGGAACTGCGCGCCATGCTGGAACAGCGCGGGCTGACGCCGGACAAGGAGATCATCTGCTACTGCCAGTCACACCACCGCTCGTCGCATGCCTACATCATGCTCAAGTCGCTGGGTTATTCACGGGTCAAGGGGTACCCGGGGTCGTGGTCGCAGTGGGGCAACCGGACGGATACGCCGGTTGAGGACAGCTAACCCCTATGCAGCATGAATCTCAAACTCAGTTGCCCGCACGATGGGTTTTACGGACCTGTTTTTCTTTTTAAGTTCAACAGATCCGTAGTGCTCCATCGTTTTTAGTGTTCTGGACAGATTCCCGGGTTGCCGGTAAGACGGAGGTATGTGAGCAGCTGTTTTTAAACCGCCCTTCCCTTTGCGGGCTTCGCACCTTTGCGAGAGATAAAAAAGTTTTACCCTGCCCCCATTACCGTAACTAACGGACATCTGATTAACTCGTCATCCCGGCGAATGCAGGGATCCAGGGTTTCTCCGAACCCGTTACTCAATACCCACTACTCTACCGCTCCCCGGCGCACCGCTCTGTGAAAAACAGAGACGGCATACTCAACAATTTCCCGGGCATGTTCATTCTTCAGGCGATATACAGATTCTCCCTCGGCACTCACCTCGGTCGAAATTACCTGTGCTCCTATTTTTCGGCCGCTTTCAGTATCCCGTATCGTGACAAACGAAACGACAACGTAGGTACCGCCAGAGGAAATACCGGGCAAGAAATTCGAATGCCAGCCGTCGGCTGTAAAGCGGGTAATTTCAACACTCATGTCCAGCTTGCCAGGCAAGCCCGGATCTGAACCGAACCGTTTCAGCTGATTGTTAACGTAGATCGTAAAGTTTTGTGCAAGCTTGTCTCCCGATTCAACTCCCGGTGCTGTTACGGACCCGAGCTTCAATTCATGGAACTCATCAGACGGGTTATACAGCGCGGGTCCGGTTCGTCGTGCCAGTGGTTTGTCGTCGCATTCCACCCGGCCCTCGACATAGGGTGTCGTCACTGATTCCGGGTACACCACACCAACGGAGTACGCCATATAGGCACCTTCAACCTGTTGCTTCCTTGGGGTACTCGAATAGCTGCTCTCACCGCACAGCTCTGCAGCACGCCTGTGCCAGAGAGCCATAACATTTTCGACATCTTCGTTCCCGATTCCATTGAACCTGAGAAAGTAAACACCATCGCTGATGCGCTTTTCGCTGTAACCGGAATCACTTCCTCGTTCTATACTTGCCTTATAGGTCGATGTACAAGCACCTATGGAAAACGCAATCGCGCCAAATCCGAGAATTGACCACAATTTCAAGCTGCCCAACATCTCTCTCCCATAACCATGCCAATTTGTGGCCAGAGTAAAAATACCGGAATTTTTACTGCCCTGTTATCTCAAAAGCTGCGTTAACGGGTAAAAGGGCCGGCGGGGAAATCGGTCGGACACGCCGGTCGTAGACGACTAACCCTTATCCAGCCTGCTTTAATTCTTCCCGAATAACCTTACGTAACGCATCTTCCAATGATTTATCGTGTGCCTTGATGTGCTCACGCAAGGCATCATTTATAAGGGTCTGATAATTCCCGCCCCCTGCGGAATGTACCAGTCCCTTGAAGTGCTCGATAATGTCAGCATCCAGACGAATGGTGATACGCACCTTGTTCGGGTCCGGTTTGACTACCGCGCCACGTTTTCCTTTACTGAAATCTTCACTCATGATCCAGGCCTTGATAATACTGGCGGGTTTGACAGCGACCCGCTTTCCGGGCAGAAATAATGCGAATGCAATCCTCATCACGTTCGGCATGAACAATGAAGAGAACATTTACATCCGGCCCTAATCCCAATGTTTTGAACCGCTGTTCCGGATGATCACGATCTTCAATCGTGAGCGCATTTTCGTCTTCTAAAGCAATCACCGCATCAGCGAAATCGACCCCGTGTTTGCGGAGATTTTCGGAAGCCTTCCATGGATCCCATTCAAATTTCATTGGCCAAGTGTATGTACATTTCGTGTACACGTCAACAGAAATAGAAACAAGTGGTAAAAGGGACAGAGGGTCTGATAAACGCTCCTCAGCCATTTTTCCTGATGTAAAACAATTGGTTTTCGCAGAGCCGCCAGGATCGCCAAGAATGAGCAGACTTACTCTGTGAGGCGGTTGACTGTGCGGCTGATTCCGTTCTTCATCAAGGACTCACTGAAATTCAGCAGGTAACCTAATGCCGGTAAGGCGAAGGAGGTGAAAACTGAGACTGAAAACCCAACAGGTGGGTCAAATAATTTTGTCCGTTGACACAATGAATTGCACTCTTGTTGACGGGACGCATACAAGCATCAAGGTCAAACTGGCCCTGACCAGCAACGATAGCGCAATCATTCGCCAGTGGACCCTGGATTGCAGCGGTATTGCGTATAAATCAATACGGGATGTACAGCGAGACCTGGATACGGGGTGGCTGCAAACGATGTTTGACGACTATGCTATCGAGTTTCAGGACGGTGATGATGAAACGAGGGGGCTGCATTTTGTTTATCCCAGCCGGCACTATGTGCCGCGGCATGTGCTTGGGTTTATTGATTTTTTAAAGAATTTAAACCGGAAGCATAGTAGAAGGATTTTCAAAAAGAGGAAGAACGTCCTCGGTGATCACGAGAACATATATGGCACACTATTCGTGACGACCTACATTAGGCTTTTCGCCTTGGCAGAAGTGACACTTGAGTTTGCCTCGTCACTTTGCCCATAGACCCCTCCCGGCATCCTCACGATGACGGTATAGCGGTTCAGGAAAATTCTGGATCCAGGCATGCGCCGGGATGACGGTACATGCCGGGATGTTTACACTTCATCCCGCATCACAATATAACCACTGGGGCATTCCCGCGCGCACAGCCCGCAGCCCTTGCAGTAGCCATAGTCGAACACGTAGTGTGAACCATCAGCCGCAACGTCCTGTGTTTTCAGCACCGCAACATCAGGACACAGGGTCCAGCAGTTGTCGCAGGCCAGGCAGTTGCCGCAGGAGAAGCAGCGTTGCCCCTCGCCTGTTGCCTGTTTGTGTGTCAGGCCGCTTTCGATTTCGTCGAAGCCGCTGCGTTTTGCCACGTCGAGCAATTGCACTTCTGGTCTTGGCGCCGGTTCGTAGTAGTTCAGGTTGAGCTGTTCAAGGGGAATCGGCGTGGTTTTGTTCTCCGGCACCTCGCCGGCTTCTTCCCTGAGCATATGATCGATGGCCAGGGCGGCGCGACGTCCGTCGCCGACGGCTTCGCTGACGGTACCGCGGTCGCCGCGCGCATCGCCGCCGCTGAACAGTTTCGGCTGGTCGGGGAACTGGCCCCAGTCATCAACCCGGAAGTAGGAGCGCTGGCCGAGCAATGCCCTGATACCGTCGGGATCAACGACCTGCCCGATAGCGGGAATCACCTGCTCGACGTGCAGCATGGATTCGGTGCCTTCGAAGGCCACGCGTTTCAGGCGGCCGTTGGCGTCGGCCAGTTTTTTCATGTGTACCAGTTCCAGGCCGACCACCTGTTCGCCGCGCAGGATCAGGCGCTGCACGCCTCGGTGTTCGTGGATGGTAACGCCCTCTTCCAGACCCTGTTCGATCTCGCGCAGTATCGCGGGCATGGCATCCTGTGCCGGTACGCCGGGGCCGGGAATGGCCTTGTGCGAGATAATGTGCACTTCCGGCACGCCCGCCAGTTTCAGTACCCGGGCGAGGTCGATGGCGGTGTTGCCGGCGCCGACGATGGCGACGCTGGACCAGCAGGGTATGACGCCCACGTCCATCCATTCTTTCAGCAATGAAAGGCCGACGTGCAGGTCGCGCGGTGTTGCGCCGTCGATGCTCCACTCGCGGCTGCGTTGAGTGCCTACACCGAGAAACACGGCACTGAAGCTGGCCTGCAGTTCTTCCAGGGAGAAGTCGCGCCCCAGGCGCTGACCGGGCATGAAGCGGATGCCGTTTGCCAGCAGGCGGTCGAGTTCGTTCTCCACGACTTTGGACGGCAGGCGGTACGGTGGGATGGCGCTGCGCAGCAGGCCACCGGCCACCGGCAGTGCCTCGAACAGTTGCACCCGGTAGCCGCGCTGCGCCAGGTGGTAGGCGGCCGAGCAGCCGGCCGGGCCGGAGCCGACCACGGCGATTTCGGGTGCGGTATCGGGTACCTGCACCTGCGGGTAGGCCCAGCCTTCCTGCAGCGCCATGTCACCGAGAAAACGTTCCACGTGATGGATGGCGATAGCTTCGTCATAGCCGCCCCGGTTGCAGGCAGTCTCGCAAGGGTGATGGCAGACGCGCCCGGTGATGGCCGGCAGGGGGTTGGCGGTGATCAGGTTTTCCCAGGCCTCGCGGAAGCGTTCTTCTTCAACCAGTGCAAGCCAGGCCTGTGCATCCTCGCCCGCCGGGCAGGCGCTGTGACAGGGGGCCGCCGCGTGCAGGTGGTCCGGTCGTTGCACCCGCCATGAACCGGTGTCGAACTGCAGTGATGTGCCGGGGCGGGCGAAGCTGCCACGGGTGATTTTTACGCCCATCGCATGCCTCCGCGCCGTACGGTGTCGGCACCTTCGCTGTCCAGTGCATCGATTTTCTCTTCGCCGCGCAGGCCGTACAGTTCGATGTTGTGGTCCGCCAGCGCCTGTAAGTGCTCCAGTTCTTCTTTGGCCCGTGAGCTGTCCGCGAACAGGTGACGGAAGCGCGACTGCAGGCCCAGGTAATCGGTGACCGGGCGCAGTTTGCGGATCGGCATCGCGCCGGCCACACCGCCGCGTTCCAGTTCGATGACCGGGAACAACCCGGTCTGCACGGCCAGGCGTGCAATCTCGATGGTCAGCGCGCCGTCATGTCCCCAGCCCAGCGGACAGGGGGTATGGATATGCAGGAAGGTCGGGCCGTCGATGGCCAGCGCGCGGCGCACCTTTTTGTGGATGTCCGACGGGTAGGCCACCGAGGCGGTGGCCGCGTAAGGGATGTGGTGCGCGGCGACGATAGAGACGATGTCTTTTTTCATGTGCCGCTTGCCCATGCTCTCGCGGCCTGCCGGCGAGGTGGTGGTGGCCGCGGCGTGCGGTGTCGAGCTGGAACGCTGGATGCCGGTGTTCATGTAGGCTTCGTTGTCGAAACACACGTACAGCACATTATGGCCGCGCTCCAGCATACCCGACAGCGCCTGGAAGCCGATATCGAAGGTGCCGCCGTCGCCGCCCATGGCGATCACCCGGGTGGATTTGCCCTGCGCCTTCATGGCCGCTTCCATACCGGCGCCGATGGCCGCCGCGTTGGCGAACAGGGAGTGCATCCAGGGCACCCGCCACGCCGAGTCCGGCCAGGCGGTGGTAAACACTTCCAGGCAGCCGGTGGCGTTGGCGTACATGACATCCGGCCCGGCGGATTCAGTGACCAGACGCGCGGCCAGTGCCTCGCCGCAACCGAGGCAGGCGCGGTGCCCGGCCTCGAAGCCGCTGAAGCGCGGTTGCGAACGCCGCAGGTCGGTGAGCGGGATGTTTACTTCCTGTGTCATGAGGTCTCCGCGGGCAGTTTGCCGGTATCGAGGTCGAGGATATCGAAGCCTGTGCCCCGGCCCTTGGCGATGGCGTCGAGCAGGTGCGTATAAATTTCCAGCGGCACGTCGCGGCCGCCCAGGCCCACGGCAAAATTAAATATCTGCGGCGGGTTGTCCATCACACCCAACGCTGCACGCACCTCGGTGCCGACAATGCCACCGGCACCCGGTGACAGGGCGCGTTCAAGTACAATCAGGCGTTCGAGTCCCTGGCAGGCATCGCGCAGCGCCTGCTCCGGGAAGGGGCGGAACGCGCGCAGGGTGATCAGGCGTGCCGGTGCAGCATCACCCTGCTCTTCTATGGCTTCCTGCAGTGTCCCTGCAATGGAACCCAGGGTAAGGATCCCGGTCGCGGCATCGTCCGGCCCTTCGCAACGCAACAGGCCGCCGGTGTCGCGCCCGCTGATTGCCAGCCAGTCGCTTTGGGCCTGGACGATGGCAGCGGTGGCATCCAGCAGTGCCTGATGATGATCCTGGCGGGTCTCGGTAAAGTACTCCGGCGAGACCAGGGTGCCGACACTGAGCGGGTTGGCCGGGTCCAGGCGGCGTGCAAAGCTGAACGCCGGCAGAAACTCATCGACCTGTTGCTGGTCCGGCAGATCCAGAACTTCCAGTGTATGGGTCAGGGTGAAACCGTCGACGCACACCATCACCGGCAGTTCACACTGCTCGGCGATGCGGAACGCCTGGATGGTGGTATCGATAGCTTCCTGGTTATCGGCGCAATACAGCTGTATCCAGCCGGCATCGCGCACCGCCATGGAGTCCTGCTGGTCGTTCCAGATCGACAGCGGCGCCGATACCGCGCGGTTGGCGCAGGTCAGCACCAGCGGGATGCGCAGCCCGGCGATATTGAACAGCACTTCGCTCATCAACAGGATGCCCTGCGAAGAAGATGCCGTGTAGGCGCGGGAACCGGCAGCCACGGCGCCGAGTGCCACGGAGGCCGCGGAGAACTCGCTTTCCACGCTGACCAGTTCGCACTCCAGCACGCCGTCCGCCACCAGCTTGGACAGGTTTTCCACGATATGGGTCTGCGGGGTGATCGGGTAAGCGGAAACGACCTGTGGCCGGCACAGGCTGACGGCGCGGGCGATGGCCTGCGAGCCTTCAAGCGCGTGCTGCATGGTCGCCCTCCTGCCAGCGCCCGGCCGGCACCATGCCGGCAGCGCGTTCCACCAGCCGGGTGTTGCGCTCCAGCATATCGCCCTTGAAACGTTCCGCCAGCGCCTTGACCAGCGCCTGTTGCGGCAACAGTTCGGTGAGCGCCAGGAAAGCGGCCAGCAGCGCGGTGTTGGGGACCGGCCGGCCGAGTGTCTCGTTTGCCAGTTTTGAAGCCGGCAGGGTGATCAGCTCGTGCCCGGTCGTGATGTCCAGTTCATCGGGTGTGCGGTTGGAGTTCACCAGGATGCCGCCGCCCGTGTGCAGGCCGTCGAGCACACCGGGAACGTGCAGCAGAGCCTCATCCTGGATAATCAGGAATGCCGGTTGCCTGACCTGGCAACGGCGCCGGATCGGGGTAGCGGAGATACGCACGAACGCGGTCACCGGTGCACCGCGCCGTTCCGCGCCGAAGCTGGGGAAGGCCTGCCCGTAGCGGCCGGCCTCGAATGCGGCACCGGCCAGCAGGTAGGCCGCCACCACGTTGCCCTGTCCGCCACGCCCGTGTATGCGGATTTCAATCATGTACCGTTTCCCTGTATCCGATGTGAATGAAACACCATCAACGCTGCCGACAGGATAGACAAGTCAGGCGTGTTTTGCACATTACCCGACAGCGGCATGTCCGTCCCTGCGCCAGATCAATTCCAGGGCATGGAAATCAGACCGGCAGCAGTCCGGCCCAGCGGCCGGATTCCGATACACATCTCTGGAACAGTTCGATGAAGCGTTGCTGGTAACGGCGCAGGTATTTCCCTTTCGGGTAGGCGATTTTAGTGATCTCCCAGGGGAACAGCTTGCTGAGGTCATGCATGACCAGGTCGCGATCCTGCTTCGGGGTATAAGCCAGGCTGGCGATGATACCGACGCCCATGCCTTCGCGGACGTAGGTCTTGATCACGTCGGTATCGGAAGCGCTCAGCACGACCCGGGGTTTGAGGCCCTGTTTTGCAAAGGCATCGCTGAAGTGCCCGCGGCCGGTAAAACCGAACACGTAGGTAATGAGGGGGTAGTTGCACAGGGCTTTCAGTGTCAGGCGCTTGCGTTCCAGCAAGGGATGACCGGGCAACGCAATGAGCGAACGGTTCCACTTGTAGCAGGGCACGGCGGTCAGCAACGGGTGTTCGGCCAGGTCCTCGGTGCAGATCGAGAAATCGACCAGGTCGTCGAGCGCCATCTCCACCAGTTGTTGCGGCGTGCCCTGGAGGATCTGCAGTTCCACTTCCGGGTAGGCCTTGTTGAAGGCATTAATGACCGGGGGCAGCACATAGCGCGCCTGGGTGTGGGTGGTGCCAACACGCAGCACGCCGCTGGACTGCTCCACGTGGTCACGCCCCACATCGAGGATGTTGTGGGTCTCCGCCAGGGCCTTGCGGGCATACTGCACGACCTGCTCGCCCACCCCGGTCAGGCCGGTCAGGCGTTTGCCCTTGCGCACGAACAGCTGTACGCCCAGTTCGTCTTCCATGTGCCGGATGTGCTGGGAGACGGCGGGCTGCACCAGGTGGAGTTGTTCGGCGGCGCGACTGACGCTGAAGCCACTCTCCACCAGGGCAATCAGCGAACGCAGGTTCCTCAGTTCCATATCATGAATTTTTATATTAATTAATAATTGATCATTTTACATTATTTATGAACCTGACGATACTGGTTCCGCAAAGCAACACAAGGGAGCAGTAAAAATGCACAGCAGCAGCGCACAGCAGCTTCATCAGCAACCGGTAACGCCGCTGTTCGATGAGGACGGTTTTTTGATCGACCCGGAGCACTGGACCCCGGAACTGGCCGGCCAGCTTGCCGAGGCCGCCGATATTGCACGGCTTACCGATGCCCACTGGCAGATTATCAATTTTCTGCGTGAGCGCCACCTGCGCTGCGGCGCCATGCCGCCGATGCGGATTATCTGCCGCCAGCTCGGCACTGACCGGGATGCGGTAAAAGGCCTGTTCGGTGGGTGCCTGCAGTTATGGCGTATCGCCGGCCTGCCCGACCCGGGCGAAGAAGCCAGGACCTATATGGACTGAGTTTCAACTTTTTCATCCTCAACTCCTCCAGAGGAACTGCGGGTTGTGCCCCCATCGCAACCCGCGTTTTTTTTGACCGCAATATGCCCCGCCGCAGTCAGACCGCTACCAGCGCCTTGCGCTGCCGCATGGCCAGTGCGCCGGCAATCACAATCAACGCCGTCCCGAATACCGACAGCGCATCCGGCAATTCCTGCCAGAAGAACCAGCCATAACCCGCAGCGAATACGACCGACGTATAGGTAAAGGGCCCGATCTGCGCCGCCGGCGCATAGCCGTACCCCTTGGACAACAGGTACTGGCCGGCACTTGCAAAAGTGCCGGCGGCAGCCAGTTGCAGCAGCACTGACGTGTCCGGTGTCTGCCAGCTCCACAACAACGGCACGCTGGACACCGTGGTGCAGATAATGCCGTACAGCACTACCACGCGGAACGGCGGTTCGCTATGCGACAGGCGCCGCAGGCTGACCATCGCCACCGCGGCAAAGGCGCCCGATGCCAGCCCGATCAGCGCCACCCAGGAGTACAGGCCGCTGCCCGGCTTGAGCACAAACAGCACACCGACAAAACCTGTGACGATCGCTGCCGCAACGCGCGAAGGCAGCGATTCACTCAGCCAGACCATGGCGATAAAGGGGATGAACAGCGGCGCGGTGAAGTTCAGCAACACGGCGCTGGCCAGCGGCAGGTAGGCGAGCGCGTAGAAAAAGCAGTACATGGCCGCCAGGCCGAACAGGCTGCGTACCAGGTGCAGCACGGGGTGGGCGGTTTTCAGCGAGTGGCTGACGCCCTGGTGCCAGACCAGCGGCAGCAGGATCAACAGGCCGAACAGGTTGCGGAAGAAGACGATCTCCGCATTGGGCAGCTGGTGTGCCGCCATACGAATCAGCACGCCCATCGAGGCAAACATCAGCGCAGCGCAGGTGACCAGCAGCGCGCCATACGCCGGGTTGTCCGCTCTCATGCAGGGAACGGCTTGAACAGGTGCTCGCGGTAATATTGCAGTTCGGCGATGGAATCGCGGATGTCGTCCATGGCGAGGTGGCTGGAGACTTTCTTATACCCGGCGATGGCCTGCGGCGCCCAGCGCTTGCCCAGTTCCTTGAGGGTGCTGACGTCCAGGTTCCGGTAGTGGAAGAACTCTTCCAGCTCCGGCATCAGGCGCGCCATGAAACGCCGGTCCTGGCAGATGGAGTTGCCGCACATGGGCGAGACACCGGAATCGACGTGCTCGACAAGAAACTCCAGCGTCTGGCGCTCGGCATCGCGCACCGTCAGGGTGCTGTCCTTGACGCGCTGCGTCAGGCCGGATTTGCCGTGCTGGCGCGTGTTCCATTCGTCCATGCCGTCGAGCAGGGCGTCCGGCTGGTGGATCGCCAGCATCGGGCCCTCGGCGACCGTGTTCAGCTGCGAATCTGTGACAATGGTGGCAATTTCGATGATCTCGTCTTTGAAGGTATCCAGGCCGGTCATTTCCAGATCGATCCAGATGAGGTTGGTTTTTTTGTCAGACATTCCCGGCACTCCTTATGGTTGTGTTGCATTGTAGCAAAGGCTACCCTTCTGTGATTGGTCCAACTGCCGGTTTTTTATAACGGAATGAATACTTTTACATGGGTTTTCCTGGCCACGCTGGGCGCCTCGCTGGTGCTCAGGCTGTGGCTGGCACAACGCCAGATCCGCAACGTCAGTGCCAACCGCGAGCGCGTACCGGAGGCCTTCGCCGCCAATATCCAGCTGGATGCACACCGCAAGGCGGCCGACTACACACTGACCAACACCCGGCTGGGGCGGCTGGAGATGATTTACAGCAGCCTGTTGCTGCTGGCCTGGACCCTGGGCGGCGGCCTGCAATGGCTGGACAGCAGCTGGCAACAGCTCGGCTGGGGCGCCATTCCCACCGGGGTCGCCATGCTGGTCAGCGCCTTCGCCATCATGGCGCTGCTGGACCTGCCCTTCTCGCTCTACCACACCTTTGTTATCGAGGAGCGTTTCGGCTTCAACAAGACAACGCCCGGCGTGTTCATCAGCGATATGATCAAGCAGACCCTGCTGATGCTGGTACTGGGCGTACCGCTGGCCTGGGCCGCACTGTGGCTGATGCAGGAGTCCGGGCAGCTGTGGTGGTTCTACCTGTGGCTGCTGTGGGCCGGTTTCAGCCTGCTGATGCTGTGGGCCTACCCGGCCGTGATCGCGCCGCTGTTCAACAAGTTTACCCTGCTCGATGACGAGACGCTGCAGCAGCGCATCCAGTCACTGCTGGACCGCTGCGGCTTCAAGAGCAAGGGCATCTACGTGATGGACGGCTCGCGCCGTTCCGGACACGGCAATGCCTACTTCACCGGCATGGGCCAGAACAAGCGCATCGTGTTTTTCGACACCCTGCTGACCACGCTGGAAGCGGATGAAATCGAGGCCGTGCTGGCGCATGAACTCGGGCACTTCAAACGCAAGCACGTGCAGAAGCGCATTATCACCATGATGCTGATGAGCCTGGCCGGGCTGGCCCTGCTGGGCTGGCTGATCGACCAGCCGTGGTTCTACCAGGGGCTCGGCGTGCAGACGCCGTCCAACCACCTCGCCCTGCTGCTGTTCCTGATGGTGTCGCCGGTATTTACCTTCTTCCTGCAGCCGCTGTCATCCTGGTTCTCGCGCAAGCACGAGTTCGAGGCCGATGACTATGCCGCCAGCCAGGCCAGCGCCGCCGACCTGATCCGCGCGCTGGTGAAGATGTACAAGGAAAATGCCAGCACGCTGACGCCTGACCCGCTGTATTCCGCTTTTTATGACTCGCACCCGCCGGCCCCGGTGCGTGTCGCACATCTGTCCACCAAAACGGGATGACTGGAGACACTGCATGAAACAACTCATAATAATACCTGTGCTGCTTGCACTCAGTGCCACGACCAACGCCGAAGCCGCCAAAGGCCGGCAACTGCACGAAAAAAACTGTATGAAATGCCACGGCACCGAGGTTTACACCCGCGAAAAACGCATGGTCAATAACCGCGATGCGCTGGTCAAACAGGTGAAACGCTGCCAGCTGAACCTTGGCGTGCAATGGTTCAACGAGGATGTGGATGCCGTCGTGCAGTACCTCGACCAGACGTTCTACAAGTTCGACAAATGATGTCATGAACGACACTGCCCTCGGCAACCGGCACTGCCGACGCGACACCACGCGCCTCGATGCCGCTGACGTGCAGGCGTTCAAACAGGACATTCATGCTGACTGGTCGTTGTCTGAGGACGGCCTGGTTCTGCAACGCGGCTTCCGCTTCAGGGACTATTACCAGACCATCGCCTTCGTCAATGCGCTGGCCTGGGTGGCGCACCGCGAGGACCATCACCCGGACCTGGAAGTCGGCTACAACCGCTGTGTGGTCAACTACAGCACGCACTCGGTGGGCGGCCTGTCCGAGAACGATTTCATCTGCGCGGCGCGTATCGACGCACTCGCGCCCGACGACGCCTGACTCCTGTGACAAAGCGTCGTCCCGCACGTTCCTCCGCTGCCGGCCCCAGGGCAGACAAAACCGCCAAAACCGACAAGAAAGCCACCGGCCAGCCCGGCCTGGTGCTGGCCCACTACGGCCAGGTCAGCCTGGTGGAAGACGACCAGGGCGGCATCTTCCGCTGCGCCACGCGCAGGAAGCTGCAACGCACGGTGTGTGGTGACCGGGTACTGTGGCAGCCGGGTAACCCGCGCGAGGGCACGATCACTGAAATACTGGAGCGCAAAACCACGCTGGTACGCCCGGACCACAACAACCGGGTACGGCCGGTCGCCGCCAACCTGGACCAGATTGTGGTCGTCATCGCCACCCGACCCAGTTTTGAATACGGCATGCTGGACCGCTACCTGGTCGCCGCCGAACTGATGGGCGCGCGCCCCGTCATCGTGGTCAACAAGTCCGACACGCTGGATGATGAAAGCCGCCACAAGCTGGAGCAACGCCTCGGTGTCTACCGCGATATCGGTTATACGCAGCTGTTCACCAGCACGCGCAGTACTGACGGCCTGACGGCCCTGCACGGGCAGCTCAAGGCGCATACCAGCATCCTGGTAGGACAATCGGGGGTGGGGAAATCATCGCTGGTGCAGGCGCTGTTGCCGGATCTCGATATCCGGATCGGCACGCTGTCGCAGGTCACCGGGCTGGGCCGGCACACCACCACGGTGGCGATGCTGTATCACCTGCCGGACGGCGGGAATCTGATTGATTCACCCGGCGTGCGTGATTTTACGCTGTGCCAGGTGCCGGTGGAGGATCTGGCACGCGGTTTCCTGGAGTTTGAGCCGTTTCTCGGCCAGTGCCGTTTTCATAATTGCCGCCATGTCACCGAGCCCGGCTGTGTGGTGCAGGATGCGGTGCGCAGTGGCAAGATCAATGCGCGGCGGATGGACAGTTACCGGGAGCTGGTGGCGACTATGGGGAAGAACGGGAAGTAAATACGCTTTGAATACCGGCGTTGGGTACTGATTGACAACATGTTGAGGGTAGTTGTTCTGTCGGACCTTTTTTATCAAAGTGCTCACGCATGTGCAGAAGTTTTGAGCGTTTTGCACTCCAGCGCCCGGCAAATGCGCCACCACCAATACTCCCGAGCACGGGATGCACATACAAGGCATCAGCGGATTGCTGTTTATCGGTGATATGGAAAAATATTTCGTCCGGGATGCGGGCAGTCAGATCTGGCATATGAAAGTCCTTTTAAAGTCGTCCTTGTGTACTGCTTTCCATTGCAGCACGGTGGCCGTCCGGGGCGGCGCTGATGTCGCTATGCTATAACCGGATCAGGGTGGATCGCGAGGTGTTCTATCCCGGCGGCCAGTGCATCGGCCGGCCACCCAACAGGTGCAGGTGGATATGAAATACGGTCTGGCCGGCATCCGCATTGCAGTTGATCACGGTGCGGTAGCCCTTTTCCGCAACACCTTCCTGCTGCGCGATACTTGCCGCTGCCAGCATCATCTTGCCTACCAGGCCGGCGTGGTCTTCATCCAGATCATTCAGCGTGGCTACATGTTGTTTAGGGATGACCAGTACGTGCAGCGGCGCCTGCGGATTGATGTCCCGGAACGCCAGCACGTGGTCATCTTCGTAGACGGTATCCGGCGTGATTTCGCCTGACACCATTTTGCAGAACAGACAATCGGTCATGGGGGCTCCTGGCAGGAATTGGAAAACCAGGACAAAGCGTAGCGCGCAGTGCGGCCACGATCAATCCGGGACGGGCTCAGACGAAGAAGTTGACGGAGCGGCCCTGCGTGAGGTCGGCGACAGCTTCCGGGCGGGTGTTGTTCAGGTAGCGGGCAATGGCGGGACGTGACTGCTCGGGCGACGGCGCCGGGTGTCCGACCGACTGTGCCTGGTTCAGGTTGCGTTCATTAATGAATCCACGCGTCGACTGGGCGGGGTTGCGCTCGCGCTGCAGCAGTTCACCCTGCACCGTGCGCTGCAACGGCTCACGCGCAGACCGCCGTGCCTGTGGCGCGGCCACGGGCTCGACTGCCTCGACGAAAGCCGGGCGCGGTGCCTTGCGGGTTAGTGCCGGTGACGGCCCGCCGGGGGGCGCTACTGGCAGTCTGCTGATATCCATGTTGCGACGGATCCTGTCCCTGTTGTGCAGTTAGAGCGTTACTTCAGGGAAAAAGTTTACTCTTTTTTTCAGGCTTCGCACCTGTCAGAAAACTGTCGAATCAGTCGTTGAGCCGGGACTGATATTTTCTTTTACTTCATTGTGTTACAGGAGTTTCTTAAAGAGGGGACTATTCGAGCTCACGGCGCCCGGAGAAAGCATGCGACAGGGTGCCGCTGTCGATGTACTCCAGCTCGCCGCCCATCGGCACGCCGTGCGCGATGCGTGTGGTGCGGATGCCCTGCCGGCGCGCCATTTCGCTGATGTACTGGGCGGTGGCCTCGCCTTCGGCGGTGGGGTTGGTGGCCAGGATCACTTCACCGAGCCGGCCCTGCGCAAAGCGTTCGTTGAGCCGGTCGAGGCCCAGCTGTTCCGGGCCGATGCCGTCCAGCGGAGACAAGTGCCCCATCAGGACAAAATAACGCCCCTGGAAATCCGTGGCCTGTTCAATGGCGTCGACGTCGACCGGTGTTTCCACCACGCACAGCTGGCTGGTATCACGCCGGTCGCTGGCGCACAGGCTGCACAGGTCGGTCTCGCACAGGGTGCGGCACTCGCGGCAATGACCGACTTCCTGCATGGCGCGCGCCAGCATCTCGCTGAGTCGCACCCCGCCCTCGCGGTCGCGTTCCAGCAGGTGGAAAGCCATGCGCTGGGCGGTTTTGTGGCCGACGCCGGGCAGACAGCGCAGGGCGTCCATCAACTGGCTGATGAGGGGAGATGCGGACACGCGGGTTAGATCAGAACGGCAGTTTCATACCGGCCGGCAGGTTCAGCCCGCTGGTCATGCCCGCCATGCGTTCCTGGGTCATGGCCTCGACCCGGTGCGTGGCATCATTGATGGCCGCGGCGATCAGGTCTTCCAGCATGTCCTTGTCGTCGCCGACCAGGCTGTCATCGATTTCGACGCGGCGCGCTTCGTGACGACCGGTCATGGTCACCTTGACCAGCCCGCCGCCGGACTCGCCGGTGACTTCCAGGTTGCCGATTTCTTCCTGCGCCTTCTGCATGTCTTCCTGCATCTTCTGCGCCTGCTTCATCAGGTTACCAAGTCCGCCTTTCATTACGTTACCTCGATCAAGATTAATGGTTGTCGACAGGGCGGATGCTTTCCGTGTGCAGGGTGGCATCAAACGCCTTCTGTATGGCTTTCACATTGGGATCCGATTCAATACTGTTGACCGCGTCGGCCTGGCGCAGTTCAGCGGCCAGGCGTGCCTGCCGGGCGGGCGTATCGGTGCTGTCGCCCTGCACGTCGATGCTGAGCTTCAGCGTCTGTTGCAGACATTCGCAGAGCATCTTTTCCAGCCGTTGCAGGCGTTCCTTGCTGAGCAGCTGGCGGTGGCTGCCGTCCAGCACCAGTTGCCAGCACTCACCCGACTTGTCCGTTACTGCACAGTTCATGGCCAGCTCGCGCAACATGCCCTTGAGGCCCATGGCGTCGATCAATGACGGCCAGTCGTCACTTGCCGAACCCCGGGTGACAGCCGGTGCCGGGGCTGGTGCCGCGGCCTTGCCGGTCGCCGGCGCAGCCTGTGTGGTCGCAGCCGTCACCGGTGCAGACCGGGGTGTTGCAGGCTGATCCTGCCCTGCCGCCGCCGGCCGGAAGGCCAGCATGCGTAACAGGATCATTTCCAGCCCGCCGCGCAGGTCCGGCGCCAGCGCCAGGTCGCGCCGCCCGATCAGGCCGATCTGGTAGAACAGCTGCACGTCCTCCGGCGCCATGCGGGTGGCGAGTTCCAGCACTGCCTCGCGTTCTTCCAGGTGTTCGTCGACGGCATCGGGCAAGGTCTGGCCAATGGCAATCTGTTGCAGGCAGGTCAGCAGTTCGGCGAGCAGGCCTTCGTAATCGGGGGCGCGCTGGTCGAGTTTGTCGACCACGCCCAGCAGCGCCGCTGCATCGGCGTCGGCCAGCGCGCGCAGCAAGGCCACTACCTGTCCGCGCTCGATGCTGCCCAGCATGGAACGCACGTCGGCCTCGTGCACCTTGCCGCCGCCGAAGGCGATGGCCTGGTCCAGCAGGCTGAGTGCATCGCGCATGCTGCCGTCGGCAGCGCGCGCCAGCAAGCGTAGCGCGGCGGCGTCGGTCTCCACCCCTTCCACACCCAGCAGTTGCTCCAGGTGGCCGACGATCAGCGGTATCGACAGCCGCTTGAGGTTGAACTGCAGGCAGCGCGACAGCACGGTGGCCGGCAGCTTCTGCGGATCGGTGGTCGCGAGCAGGAATTTCACGTGCGGCGGCGGTTCTTCCAGAGTCTTCAGCAGTGCATTGAAGCTGTGCGCCGACAGCATGTGCACTTCGTCGATCAGGTAGACCTTGTAGCGCGCGCGGGTCGGCGCGTACTGCACGTTGTCGAGCAGCTCGCGGGTGTCCTCGACCTTGGTGCGCGATGCCGCATCCACCTCGATCAGGTCCACGAAACGCCCCTCGTCGATCTCCGTGCACGCCGAACACTCGCCGCAGGGCTCGGCGCTGACGCCGGACTCGCAGTTCAGGGATTTGGCGAAGATACGCGCCACGGTGGTCTTGCCCACGCCGCGGGTGCCGGTGAATAAATAGGCGTGGTGCAGGCGGTCATTGTCCAGCGCATTGATCAGTGCCTGCAGGACATGCTCCTGCCCCACCATCTCGGCAAACTTGCGCGGCCGCCATTTGCGCGCCAGAACCTGGTAACTCATGAAAAATCCGCTGAATAATTGCAGGAAGGGGGCAGTATAATGGAGGCAACCCGTACCAGCCACACCCCGGCGCCCAAGTCCACTGCTGCGGCTGCTCCCTTCCGGGCCTGACCGGGTTCACAGCTTGTTGTCGCGAGGGGACCGGTACAGGTCACCATAAACCGTAAAAAAACCGGCCCTTTACGGGTCGGCGGCGGCATTGTACCAATTCGGCGCCGACACAGCCACGTTACCGGACAGGCCCCGCCACAGCCCCGTCCCGGGCCCGTAAACCGCGCCGGATTGGCAATCTTAAATAATACCTGATAAAATTAGTCAACTATTACGGTTACATGAATATATCGGGAAGGAGCAGGACACAATGCAAGCAGAAGTTAACGGTAAGGTCATCGAACTCAGTGAGGCCGGCTGGCTGAACAATCTGGACGAGTGGAGCGAGGAACTGGCGGTCGAGATCGCCAAGAACGAGCGCATCGGCGAACTTACCCAGGAACACTGGGATATCATCAACATGGCGCGTGAATATTTTCACGACAACGGCACTGTTGCCGAACCACGCAACTTCTCCAAGCTGATGAAGAAAAAATACGGCAAGGACCGCAGCGACCAGAAATATATCTACTCGCTGTTTCCGACCGGCCTGATCAAGTGTGCCAACAAGGTCGCCGGCCTGCCGCGTCCGAAGGGCTGCAGCTAAACTGATTTAAAATACAGGTTGGCCAGCCTGAAAAAGCCCCGTAACGGGGCTTTTTTTATGCCTGCCACACCGGCAGGCTGAAACTGAAACGGGTGCCGGCACCCACCTCGCTGCTGACTTCGATAATCCCCCCGTGCAACATGACGATGTGCTGGGCGATGGCCAGCCCGAGCCCG
Source organism: Gammaproteobacteria bacterium (assembly GCA_011374975.1). Lineage (GTDB taxonomy): Bacteria > Pseudomonadota > Gammaproteobacteria > DSM-19610 > DSM-19610 > Thiogranum. Next base: position 36,352 of record DRNU01000226.1, read on the forward strand.
GCATGGTGGTCGCTGCGCTCCTTGTTACCGGCACGGTAGAAGCGGTGGAAGATATGCGGCAGTTCCTCCGGCGGGATACCGCTGCCGTTGTCGTGTACCTCGACCTGCACGGTATCCTCCCCTGCCTTCAGTACCACGCTGACTTCACCGCCGGCGGCCGTGTGCTGCAGGGCGTTGCCAATCAGGTTTTCCAGCACGCGTTCGATCATGCCGATGTCGGCATCCACGAACGGCAGCGCCGCATCGCCCTGCATGTCCAGGGTCACGCCCTGCTCTTCTGCCGGCAGGCGGAATTTCTGGATCACATCCTGCACCAGTTCCGCCACAGCGAAGGGTTCGCGCTGGCACTGCAGTTCGCTGGCGTCCAGCTTGGCCAGTTCGAACAGCTCATCAACCAGGCGGGTCACACGACGGCTGTGTTGCAGGGCGATATCCAGGTACTCCGAACGGGTTTCGGCGTCGAACTGGTTGGCTTTCAGTTGCAGGGTTTCGATATAGCCGTGCAAAGCCGCCAGTGGTGTGCGCAGGTCGTGCGAGACATTGGCGACCAGCTCACGGCGCAGCTCGTCCTGTTTTTTCAGGGCTTCCAGCTGTTCCTGGATGTGCTCGGCCATACTGTTGTAGTGCTTGCCAAGGCGTTCGATTTCATCGTCGCGACGTGGGTGTTCCGGCCAGCGGCTGTGGCGGGTGAAGTTGCTGGCGCTGAAATCGCGCATCAGCCGCGCCAGTGAATGCAGGCGCCGCGTCAGCAGGCGGAACAGCACCAGGCCGAACACCAGGCCGACCAGCAGACTGACCAGCAGCGCCGTGCCGGACAATTGCAGCAGGAAGTTGTTCTGGAACAGTTGCTCGATGCGTTCGTATTCCTGGCCGCGCAATACCACGTAGAGGTAGGCCGGCGGCTGGCCGGCGCGTGGAATGCGTGTAGCGGAAAACACCTTGCGGCGTTCGAAGCTGCGCGGGTCGTCGCCCAGCAGCGGGAATTCACGGCCGCGCAGGAATTCCTGTATGGGTTGCAGGTCGACGTGGTCGCGTTTCACCTGCCCGGGATCAGCCGAGTAAGACAGAATGTTGCCGTTCTCGTCCAGCAGGTAAATCTCGATACTGGGGTTCACCATCATGTAGTGCTGGAAAGTGTCTTTCAGGGCATGCGGGTCGAGCACGCCGCCGTTGACCAGTTTGCGTTCGGTGACCAGGTGCTCGGCCAGGTCACGGTTGAGGCTTTGCAGAAACTGCTGCTGGTAGTGATGCGCCAGGGAACTGCTGAGCAGGGCGTACAGGATGCCGATGCCGAGCAACAGCAGGGTCAGCGCCAGCGCCAGCTTGGCAAACAGGGTGCGGATGATCATGCCGCGCTGTCGCTGAAGCGGTAGCCCACGCCCCAGACGGTCAGGATATAGCGCGGGCTGGCCGGGTCGGCCTCGATCTTGGCCCGCAGCCGGTTGATGTGGGAGTTGACGGTGTGTTCATAACCCTCGTAGTGATAGCCCCACACCTGTTCCAGTAACTGCATACGGGTGAAAACCTGGCCGGGGTGTGAGGCAAAATGCAGTAACAGGTCAAACTCGCGCGCAGTCAGCACGACCTCACTGCCCTGCACCGCCACCTGGCGCCGGGTGCTGTCGATACTGAGGCCGTCGAGTTCAATACGCGGCTGTGCGCCACCGGTATCCACCTGCAGGGCTTCGATACGGCGGAACTGTGCCTTGATGCGCGCCATCAGCTCGGGAATGCTGAACGGCTTGGTGATGTAGTCGTCGGCACCGGTTTCAAGGCCGGTAACGCGGTCCTGCTCGGTGGATTTCGAGGTCAGCATAAGAATGGGGACGCGCGCGTCCTGCACGCGCAGTTGCCGACACACTTCCAGGCCGCTGACACCCGGCAGCATCAGGTCGAGAATCACCAGCTGGTAGTCCCCGTTGCGGAACATCTCCAGTGCCTGTAACCCGTCCGGCGCGATATCGGCCTCGCAGCCGAGGTCCTGCACATGAAACTGGATCAGGTGGGCGATATCGGTGCTGTCTTCAACGATGAGTAATTTATGCGGCATGGACTGGCAACGCGGGTCAGGGACAGTCAGTGTGGTATAAAAACAGGGTCTCCCGCAAGCGGAGACCCTGTGGACTGGTGCCTGAGCAAGTATCAGTCGTCGTTGCGACGCTTCCGGTGCACGGTAATCACCACTTTGGCAACCGGGTTCAACCAGTGGTGCACGCTGCTGTCCAGGTCGCTGATGCCGCCATCCGCCTGCATATCACCCAGTGTGCCGCGGTGGATATGTACGCTGGTGTTGTGCTCCGTGTCGGTCACGCCACTGGCGCCGCTGCCGCTGTTACCGCCCGGGTCCGCCGGGATCCCCGGCACACCCGGTGCGCCGCCGCCGTTGATGATTTCATTGTTGGCCTCGGTGCCGGCATCATAACCATTGATATAGTACGTGTAGGTACCGCGCCGTTTGGGAATGCTGATCGCGTCCAGTCCGGCAAAGCCGTCGTTGGTCGGCAGCAGCATGGCAACCACGGACAGGTAACGGTTGCGCTTGCCGGTACTCAGATCGGCGTAGGCTGTGGCTCCCGGTGCCAGCAGGCCTTCGGCCGGGTTGACGACATTGTCGGCGCCGGCGGCCTCCAGGTCACTGACCAGTCCCGAGACATCGCCGCCTTCCGCCATGGCCTGCAGGCTGGCTGATGCCGTGCTGCCCGGCTCGAACAGGTCAACGCTGTGGTTATGTGCGGAAACCAGCAACGGGGTGAAATAGATGCCGTTGGTGAGGTTGGTGACTTCGATGCTCAGTTCCTGCGCGGAGGCGAGCGTGGCATTCAGACTGCCGGCGGCCATCAGGCCGATAACGAGTTTTTTCATAATTGTGTGCTCCTGCTGAAAAACGGTTGGCTGATATTAAATTGCAGGACTGTTTTACACGGCTGGAATCACACCCCCGTCACGGAACTATCACAAATCTGTCACGAACAGGAATAACGGCCCCAGCGGGACTCCCCGGTTCATCAGGACGGGGAGGTAGTGTATTGTTCCCCCTTTAAATTTTTCAGTAACGCGCTCTGTTTCCAGGAACTCGCCCGCTATGCAAATTGTTCACGGCCTCCATTTCAATAACCTGCGCGGCGACATCTACGGCGGTCTCACTGCCGCCGTGGTTGCCCTGCCGCTGGCACTGGCCATGGGGGTTTCCTCCGGCGCCGGCCCCATTGCGGGCATCTACGGCGCCATTTTCGTCGGCCTGTTCGCGGCCCTGTTTGGCGGGACACCGGCACAGGTATCCGGTCCCACCGGCCCCATGACTGTGGTCATGGCGGCGATATTTACCCAGTACACCGCGTTATACCCGGAAAACCCGGCGTACGGGGCGGCCCTGGCGTTCAGCGTGGTGATGATGGGCGGCCTGTTCCAGATCCTGTTCGGCATCATGAAGCTGGGCAAATACATCAACCTGATTCCGCACCCGGTGGTCTCCGGCTTTATGAGCGGCATCGGGGTAATCATTATCCTGCTGCAACTGGGGCCGCTGCTCGGGCATGCCGCCCTGCCCGGCCCGCTGGCTTCCGCCAGGGCACTACCGGACATCCTGGGCAACCCGGTCATGATCGACCTGAGTCTTGGCTTGCTGGCGCTGGTGATTGTCTACCTGCTGCCCAAAAGCATTAACCGCATACTGCCGTCGCCGCTGCTGGCCCTGATCATTGGCACCCTGGCACTCTATGTCTGGCAGGGCGAGGAGATCACGAGCCTGGTCGAGAACGGCAAAACCATGTTCAAACTGGGTGGCGCATCGGTACTGGGCGACATCCCCACCGGCATACCGGTACCGCACCTGCCGGTGTTCGAACTTGCCCTGCTGGCCGGCATGGTGAAATCCGCCCTGATGCTGGCGGCGCTGGGCGCCATTGACTCCCTGCTGACGTCGCTGGTGGCGGACAGTGTGACCCGCAGCTACCACGAGTCCGACCGGGAACTGATCGGCCAGGGTATCGGCAACACCATAGCCGGGCTGTTCGGCGGGTTGCCGGGTGCCGGCGCCACCATGCGCACGGTCGTCAATGTCCGTGCCGGCGGGCGGACACCCATTTCAGGTGCCCTGCATGCGCTGGTGCTGCTGGCTATTGTACTCGGCGCCGGAGTGGTGGCGCGTTATATCCCGCACGCCATACTGGCGGGCATCCTGGTCAAGGTCGGCACCGACATCATCGATTGGGACTACCTCAAACGCATGAACAAGGTGCCCAAATCCGGGGTGCTGATCATGCTGACGGTACTGTTCTGTACCGTTTTCGTGGACCTGATCACGGCTGTCGCCATCGGTATGGTGATGGCGTCCTTCCTGTTCATGCAACGCATGGTGGATTTACAGCTGGCTTCCATTACCGCCATCACTGACCCGCACGAGGAGTCGCCCCTGTCCGAGGAAGAAACGCAACTGCTGAAGGACGCCGGCGGGCGTATCCTGCTGTTCCACATCTCCGGCCCCATGAGTTTCGGTGCCGCCAAGGGCATGGCGCGGCAACTGGCCGGTTTCGATGAATATGATGTGCTGGTCCTGGACCTGTCCGATGTGCCGCAGCTCGACTTCACTTCCACGCGCGCCCTGGATGACATGCTGCACGATGCCTGGGACAGTGGCCGCGAGGCCTACCTGGTGGGGTGCAGGAAACAGGTGCATGACATGCTGGTACAGCAGGGCGTGATGGACAAGTTCCACGAGAGCCGGCTGAAAGACACCCGGGTCGAAGCTTTGGCGGAAGGTCTGAAGCTGGTGCAGGAGCGCCACATTTAATTGGGGTCCGGTGTGTTGAAATCGAGCCGGAAGCGCGTCCCCTCGCCGGGCCGGCTGTCGAGGTGAATCTCCCAGCCATAGTTCTGGCAAATGCGCAGCACCAGTGACAGGCCGATGCCCTCGCCACCCTGTGCGCTGTAGAAAGGCTCGAATACCCTGCCCTGCTGCGGCTCGGGGATACCGGCACCGGTATCTGCCACGCTGATGCCCTCGGCATCAAGCATGATGTGCACGCTGCCCTGCTCGGTATAGGAAAAGGCATTGCGCACCAGGTTGGACAGCACCACGCGCAACAGCGCGCAGGCCACCGGCAGTTCCGGGCGGGCGGTGATGTCCAGCTGTACGCTGACTTCGCGCCGCTCCAGCAGGTAGCGGTGGCTGTCCACCACCTGTTGCAGCAGTTCATCGACACGACAGCGGGCGGTGACTTCATCGGCGCGCTGTTCGCGCGCAAGGTCCAGCAACGCTGAAGTCATTTCGGTCATTTCCCGGGCGGCACGCGCGATGCGGCGTACCCGGGTGCGTTGCGCCTCGTCCAGCTGCGAGTCTTCGCCCAGCACTTCGGCAGCCCCTTCGATCACGGCCAGCGGGGTGCGCAGTTCATGGCTGACATCGGCCGTGAAGCCCCGTTCACGTTCGATGAAGGCATGCAGTCTTTCCTGGTAAGCATCGAACTCCGCGGCCAGGAACCCCACTTCGTCACGCGGGAAGTCCTGCCCCATCAGCAACGGCTGGCCTTCCGGGCAAATCAGCCGCACGCGCCGCGCCAGCTCGCTGACCGGTGACACCAGGCGCCCGGCCAGCCACAGGCCCAGTGCAGCGGACAGGACCGCCATGATCAGTACCGCGACGGCCAGGAACACCCGGTACTGCTGCTCGCGCTGGCGGATACGGGCAGCGTCGTACAGCACCATGAAACGGTGCTCGCCCGCGACCTTGACCTCGGCGTAAAAATTACGCCCGTCGAGCTGTACCTGGTGCAGGCCGGCATCGAGCTCATGCAGCTCGGCCGGTACCCCGGCACTGTTGTCCCGGTCCAGTACCCAGGTACGCATCACGGTGTTGGCCGGTGGCCGGGTGGCAGGGTCTTTGTTGTAGCGCTGGATATAGTCTTCCAGCTCGGTCGACAGGGTTTCCGCCACCAGGCGCTGTTCCATGTTCACTGTCAGCCAGTACAGCGCGACAGCCAGTACCAGGCTGATCACCCCGCCCAGCAGGGCGAAGGCGATAGCGATGCGGTAACGCAGGCTAGTCCTGAATTTCATCCGCGGCCGCAAGCTGGTAGCCCATACCGTGCACGGTACGCAGCAACTGGGTCTTGAACGGCTTGTCGATAGCGGCACGCAGCACGTGCAGGTGGGTGCGCAGGGAGTCGCTGTCCGGACGTTCGTTGCCCCAGATGCGGCGTTCGAGTTCTCGCCGCGGCACCACGCGCGGCGACTGGCGGATCAGCAACGCGAGTATCTTGAGCGGGATCGGCGGCAGTGTGATCGCCTTGCCGGCACGCCGCACCGACAGGGTCTGCGGATCGAACACCAGGTCACCGACGCGCAGCGGCTCGTGCTCGTGGTCGCAGCGCGCACGCCGGATCAGGGCTCGCAACCGCGCATCCAGTTCCTGCAGGGCGAACGGCTTGACCAGGTAGTCGTCGGCGCCGGCGGCAAAACCATCCAGCCGGGCATCCAGCGTATCGCGCGCAGTCAGCATCAGCACCGGCGTGGTACTGCCGCCCTCGCGCAGCATCCGGCACAGTTCCAGGCCGTCCAGGCCGGGCAGTGTCAGGTCCAGCACGATGGCGTCGAACGCCTTTTCCTGGGCAAATTGCAGTCCGGTTCGGGCATCGTAGGCGGCATCCAGGATGTACCCTTTCGGTTCCAGATAGTCGTACAGGTTCGCGACCAGGTCCGGGTTGTCTTCGATTACCAGCAGGTACATAACAGTCCGTTGTCAATCCGTCTTCGGTTCATAGGGGACAGCAGCGCATTCCCTGAATATACGCTTGTCACAGGTCTTGCAGATATTCTTGTCCAGCTTCTGGAAGATACCGGTGAGCGCCGCGCCCTTGGACTGGAACACATGGTTGGGACCGATCTCGTCCAGGCAACCGCAGCTTTCCAGCGATTCCCACAGGCCTTTTTTGACGTTGATCAGGTACAGGCCGCCACCGCGCTCCCGGCGCTTGCGCGCCTCTTCGACCAGTGTGCTGCCGCCGGTGATATCCGCGAAGTTGATACCCTGGGCGACGATCGCCAGATGTTTCTGCTCCGGGTGTTTCTGCTCGAGCTCGGCAAAGGCTTCCTGCACGTGGTTGATGGAACCGAAGAACAGCGAACCGTCGATACGCAGGATATGCAGCTGCGGACACTGCGGTAATCTGGAATCTGTGGAGAACTTGCGCTTCGGCTTGTTGGGATCCGGCACACGGCTCACGATACGCGGCCGTGACACGCGCATCAGGTACAGCACCAGCGACAGCAGCACGCCGGCGAAGATGGAGAATTCCAGTTCCAGGAACAGGGCGCCGAACAGGGTCACGCCCATGATCGCGGTTTCACGCCGGCTGGCCTTCAGGATATGGCCGATCTCCTTGAAGTCGATCAGCCCCCAGGCCACCAGGAACAGGATACCCGCCATGGCGGCATTAGGCAGGTAGGCCGCCAGCGGTGCAACCATGATTACGATCACGATCAGCAGCAGGCCGGCGAACATGGCCGCCAGCGGCGTCTTCGCGCCGGCCTGGTAGTTCAGGCCGCTGCGGTTGAAGGAGCCGGTGGCCACATAGCCGGAGAAGAAACTGCCGGCGATGTTGGACAGGCCCTGGCCGATGAACTCCTGATTGCCGTCGATGCGCTGGCCGCTGCGGGCGCCCAGTGAACGACCGATGGAGACCGCCTCGGTCAGGGCAAACAGGGTGACCGCCAGTGCCGTCGGTGCCAGGTTCTTGATCGCGTCGAGTGACAGGTTGGGCGCCGACAACGGTGGCAGGGTCTGCGGCAGGGCCCCGACCGTGGCGATTGCGGTAGTATCGGCGCCGAACATCATATTCAGCAACAGCGCGACCAGGCTGCCGAATATCATGGCGATAATCAGGTAAGGCAGGCGCGGGAACCAGCGTTGCACCGCAATCCCGGACAGCAGCGTGGCAACGGCGACAGCGGTAATATAGGGATTGATATTCGGTAGCTGGTGCCAGAACTGGATCAGTATGTCGTGCAGGTGCCCGCCGCGTTCAATGGGCACGCCGAAGAAATTTTTCAGCTGCTTGCTGGCGATGAGAATAGCCGCACCCGCAGTAAAGCCGGTGATCACCGAGTGCGAGATAAAGTTGACCAGCGCCCCCATGCGCGCCAGGCCAAGCGCCAGTTCGATAACCCCCACCATGAAGGTCAGCGTCAGCGCCAGCGCGACATAGTCCATGGTGCCGGGTTCTGCATACACGCTCAGCGAGGAGAACAGCACGATAGAGGCCGCCGTGGTCGGCCCCGAGACCAGGTGCCAGGAAGAACCGAACAGCGCTGCGACAATGGCCGGCACCATGCCCGCGTAGAGGCCGTATTCGGGCGGCATGCCGGCGATGGTCGCGAACGCCACGCCCTGCGGTAACACGACGATGGCGCCGGTCAGGCCGGCCATCATGTCATTACGGACCGTGGCCTTGTTGAGTAACGGCCACCAGAGCAGGAACGGGAAAAAACGCAGAAGCTGATCAGTTGTGATCCGCGGTGTCATGGAGTCTCCAGATAACTAACAGATTTCAGGTGTCGCCGCTGCCGGCTGAAATACCGGGCTGACGGCGGGGCTTGCGACTTTCGAGGCGCGGCAAATCTATCATGACAAACATAAAGATAATGTTAACACCCGTTAAGGATGGTCAATAGTGGAGCCACCAGTCAGACACTCGCGCACCCTGGCGCAGATAACGGGCAGTATCCAGCCTGAACACCATCCGGCAGAAGCGAGAAAAATTCGCCGCCAACAAAAGCCGCCCCTTGAACGCTTATATTAAATTCTTTATCTGATACAATCACATACGCTCACTTTTTCCACAAAAGCCGGTACTGCTACAATTACCAGTAATAATTAAAGAATAAGAAACAAATAATAATATCGCCCCTGTAGGAGGAACCACGTACATGTGTGATGCGTCGGGGATGCGTATGCAACCGGATCCATACAGTTGGTTGCGCAGGATTTTCCGCATATTCATGACTTCACTGGTGCTCAGTGCCTTATGGGGTGGAGCAGCCCAGCTGGATCCATTCGGCCTGAAAACCGCAGCCGACCTGCAGTCAGAAGCCGTGTTCATGCGCATGGTGGGCGGGCCCTGGTACAA
>DRNU01000227.1 GCA_011374975.1 Gammaproteobacteria bacterium
ACCAGCGACTACCCGGACGGTGAATATACCATCACACTGAGTGCGGAGAATGTGCTAGGCACGACGGCAACAAAAACCTTCGCGATAAAATTCGACAACACTGGGCCGCTGGTCACGGTCACATCGCTGTCATCAACCAACCAGCCGACGATCACCCTCAGCGGCACCTTCAGCGACAACATTTCAGGCGTTGCCAGCATCACCGTTGCGGGGCAGGAGGCAACGCTGTTCACGGACGACACCTGGCGTGTCGAGGGCATTGCCATCGAGCTGGGCAGGAACAGACTCCCCATCAGTGTCGTCGACCGGCTCGGCAATCGCCGGGACGATTTCGAGGCCGTGGTCTACCGCGACGAATCCAGCCCGGTCATCGACAGCACAGGCCAACATAGTCAGGCCCGTTTTTCCAACGGCGATGGCAGTTACACCACGAATCGCCTGCAAGACAGCAACGATAGTCCCCCGCTGTATTTCGACACCGACCGCCTCGAACTCGGCACCGCCCTGCTGAGCCGCAGCACGCTGGACGCCGATGGCATCCCCTATTTCGCCTTCGCCGTGAGCGACCTCACCGGCCCCAACACACCCACCGACGCCGGCGATATCGCGGTGAACATGCAATACCGACGCAATGATCAAACCCTGAGCCCCTGGCATGCACTGACGCCAGTCGGCGGCGAATACCTGATCCCTCTGACCAGCGAGACCCTGGCCACCGACTGGCATCGGGCCAGCCCGCTGGATCAGCACATCATCGACATCGAAGTCACCGACCCCGCCGGCAACCGGACAAGCACCCGCTTCAGCTTTTATGCCGAGTTCCATGTACCGGCCTTCGACATCAGCAACGATAATGGTGACGACAGCAACCGCATCGACGACCTGGGCGCGGACATCTTCGCCGCCACCGCCTTCGGCGACCGCGCCAGCCTCAACAACCGTACAATCACGACTACCGGTTATACCTTCCGCAACACCACCGGCAAGGCCTTCTATCTTTCGCTCAATGACGACTCATTGCACACCACGACGCAGACTGTTGACAAGTTGGTGCGTGAACACCGGGTGCACATCAAGGCCACACCTGAGTGGCGTATTGGGTTGATGACACCGACGGAGCAGTGCCCCGAGATGACGATTTGGACGAACACCCCCTCGGTTTGGAACTGGACAGGGAGTGTCTGGGAGGAAGAACAGGTGCCAGCAGCAAGCTACGGCACAGAGGAACAGATATTCGAAGATGCCCTGCCCACCGCCCCTGTACCATCGGCCTGGGCAGATGTAGCGGATTTCGATCAATCGTTCTGGGTCGAAAACATCACCAATCCCCAATACTTCTGGACCTATGGTTATGACTACATACTCGATCCCAATGACCTGACACCCGACGCTGCTTCCGTTGTCATATGGACCCTCAAAGATCGCAGTACGGGGGATACAACCGAGTGCACGCCAAAACACTACTTTCAGCAACGCGAAACCTACGCCTACGAATCCGTCGCCGGCTACCCCAAGGGCGTGCTGACGACGGAAACCATTGCTGACACCCCGGACTTCATCACCACCGCATACACACTCACGGACAATGACACCGGCGCAGTCATCACACCGGTCAGCGGCTGGTATCCCATTCCCGCCGGCCATTCCGTGACCATTGAGAAAACGGTCACCACCCCGGAGCTAACATTTTATAGCGACGACATCTCCAACGTGGAGAACTTCCCCAGTTACACCGCCAATCGCCACGACAAGGCCATCACCTGGTCCGTTGCCCGCCACCTCGGCATCACCCTGGTCCACGACGCCGGCGAGGCAAACATCGCGCTCATGCCCCAGCGCAACATGGCCGTGGGCAATGGCGCAATCACCTATCAGAAAAGTCGTTAGTACGCCGGTATCCGCAAACGGCCAAGGCCGTCGTGAAGGGGGTGGTGTCACCTCGCTTTTGCGAGGCCAAGCGGGAGAAGGCAAGAGTCAGAGAGCGTGAAATATCGGCACGCGAAAAACAAAAAGCCCATCATGTGCCGATGGGCTTTCCGTCAGTCAAAGGTAAATCGCTAGAAAGGTGGCTAACTGTCCACCGGTATACGAAGGCTGCCGCTAAGCACGGCATGGTATCCTTTCAAACCAACTTCAGTTGATCTGTTCCTCGACGCCTTCCGGCTGCCGCGCGGCCCGTACTGCACCTATGATGTACACGGCGATGCCAAAGACTATCAGCAGGATATATTTCTCGTCCGGCACCCCGCCACGCAAGGTCAGCAGGCTGTCCAGTATCCCCAGGGAAACCATGACCACGCCCAGCAGCTTGGTCTTTACTCCCCGTTTCTCGCCTTGAGTCTCCATACGGTCCTCGCTTTGCTATCCAGCATCAG
>DRNU01000228.1 GCA_011374975.1 Gammaproteobacteria bacterium
CCGGAAGACAGCTTCGCTCTTCCGGAACAACCGGCCCCGGCGGGAGCACTGGTGGATGAGGACGATCCCGGGTTACTCTGAAACCGGACTCAACACCGGCTCCCGGCTTTCTGCTGACGGCCCGGCAGTGGCAGGCGCGGCTGCCTCGTAACGGAACAGCTCGGTGTGCAGCGGCCAGCCGCTTTCGTCATAGACCGTGACCGACCATTCGCCGGTCTGGTCCGGGTGAAGCCGCATGCGCGAAAACACACGCCAGCGTTCGCCTTCCACCTTGAACGGCACCCGTGACACCACCTCCCCCTGGTACGACCAGCGATGCTGTACCGTGCGCCCCTGCAAATGCCGCAGGTCGGTGAAGAAAAAGATTTCGTCCAGCGGCGCAACCAGCACGGCGATCTCGTCGACCGGCTCACGCTCCTCGATGGCCGTGGTGAACTGCGCACGCGCGACTTTCCAGGCCGGATCCGGTGCAGGCGGCGCTGCCGGCAGTGTCTGTGACATCAATACCAGGCCCGCTACCAGTAAACCGCTGAACTTTTTCACCATCGTACCTACTCCCAGTGAAGCCCCGCTAGTCAGGGCGGTGTGGCCGCTGTAGATAAGCTGTACTCGACATTTCCGTCAGGCGGCTTGCTGTACGCCGGAACGATTTTTCGAGCTGACCTGCCGGGTACAGCTGCTCAGGCATAACGGCAGCCGTCGCAATCAATTTTACACCATGATCATACAGGGCATCGATCAGATGTATAAAACGTCGCGCCGCTTCATCCTGCCCTTCATCGAACTGTGGCACGCCCTGCAACAGCAGGGTATGAAACTCACGCGCCAGTTCCAGGTAGTCGCGTGCCGAGCGCGGGCGCAGGCAGAGCTCATCGAAATCAAACCAGATTACGTCCTCGGCCAGCACCTGTACCTGTAACTCACGGCCTGACAGGACGAGTGTGGTCCGGTACTGCGGGGCCACCGGGGCCAGCTCCCGGATATGCCGCTCCAGCCAGGCCTGCGCAGTATCCCCGCCGTCAATCAGGTAGGTGCCGTCATGTTGCAACAGCTCCAGCCGAAAATCCCTTTTGCCATCCAGCCGGTATACCCGGGTATGACGTTGCAGCAGGTCGATAGCCGGCATGAACCGGTCACGTTGCAAACCGTCACGGTACAGTGCCGCCGGTTCAATGTTGGATGTCGCAACCAGGGTAACCTGCTCGGCAAACAACGCCTCCAGCAAGCCCGCCAGCAGCATGGCATCGGCAATATCGGTGACATGAAACTCGTCCAGGCACAGTACCCGGTAGTGCGCGGCAAGCTGACGCGCGACCCGCTGCAGCGGGTTACGTGTCTGCTTCGGCAATGCATCCAGTGCCTGGTGGATTTCCAGCATGAAACGGTGGAAGTGCACGCGGCGACGGGCGGTGAACGGCAGACTGTCGTAAAAACAGTCCATCAGGTAGGTTTTGCCGCGCCCCGGGCCACCCCACAGATACACCCCTTGCAGTGGCGCAGCACGCTGGCCCCGCATACGCCGCCACAACGGCAACTGCGGCAACGGCCCGGTCAAGGCCTCATATAATGCCTGCAGCAGTTCAACCGCTTGCTGCTGGCCGGCATCGGCGTGAAAACTCTCCCGCTCAAGATCGGCCTGATAGCGTTGCCGGGGGGTCATTCCCTCACAGGGATTTCACGTCGAGGCCCAGCTCGCGGCAATGTTGCTCTGCGCTCGGGTTACTGATGACGGCAATGCCGGCCTGCTCCGCCTTCAGGTAAGTCTCACCGACGCGCTGCAAGTCCTGCAGGCTCACTTCCAGTACCCGCTGGCGAAAACGCTGGCGTTGTTCCGGCGTACGGCCGTACAGTGCATTGAAGAAAGCATCACGCGCCTCACCGGCCGGAGAGGCGGGCTTGTCGATACTGCTGATCACACCGAGGATGGCTTCCTCGACCAGGCGCCATTCGTGCTTTTCTTCCAGCAGCCAGCGCACTGCGTTATCGAAATCGTCCAGCGTCTCTTCCAGCCGCGGGTCGCGGTAGGAGAAGAAGCGGAACGTGGCATTGTCGGAATCATTGCTGGCCCCGCCACCGTAGGCGCCACCCTGTTCGCGAATAGCGCGATGTAAATAACCGTTGCGCAGGAACCCGGCCAGCACCGACAGCGGTGCCGAATCCTCGTGTTCGAGCGATACGGTCGGGTAGGCCTTGGCGCAGAAATTCACCTGCGTGTTGGTCAGCCACGCCTCGCGTACCTGCTGCTGCACCGGCGATACGGCAAAGGCCTCGAACCCGGCATCAGCCGCGGCGGCCGCCTTCGACCAGGCCTGCTCGGCGTCCTGTTGCACCCGGGCGCGGCGTTCGGCCTCGCCGATGAGCAGGAACTGGCGTGGCGCCGAGCGTACGCGCTGGTGGATGGTGGCGATGCGTTCGGCGAAATCTTCCACCTTGCCGGCATCGGCAAAGCTGTCATCCAGCTGTTTCAGATACTGGATACCGGACAACCCGCGCAGCCGGTGCGACAGTGCGGCACCGGCACTGAAACCGGAAGCCGCGGCCAGCATGGCCAGGCTGTGACCGTTACCGGTCACGCTCTGTTCGCGACTGGCGCGCTGCTGGGCGATCAGTTCGCGGATACGCTCCGTTTCGTCAAAGCGCGGGGTTTCCATGGTGTCGACCAGCAACTCACTGAGCGCGGCGTGGTTGCGCGCCAGCGCCTTGCCGGACAGGACGAAGTAACCCTGCACCGTCTGCACGTCATCGATGGCGCCACGCATGCTGCTGCTGGCATGCACACCACCGGAAATGCTGGTCTGCAGGGCCTGCGTGGCAAGGTAGTCGCGACCGCCGCAACCCAGCTGCGCCAGTGCATTGGTGTAGTAGGGCAGTGTATCCAGCAAGGTATCCTCGAGCTGCGGCAAGCCGGCTACCAGTTGCTGGTAGACCAGGCCGTTGGTGCCCTGGGCATAGAAGCTGGCGCGGCAACCGGCCAGCTCCCCGCTCTCGCCGCTGGCGATGTGTATTTCGTCCGGCACGTCTTCCAGGCCGACCTTGGGCAACAGGCCGGGATCGTCTTCCTGCTCCTGGCGCTCGGCCAGGTCATGCGCCAGTTTCACCACTGCCTGTTTTTCCGTATCGGACATCTGCGCCTTCATGCGCGCCAGGCGTTCTGCCTCGGCCTGCTCGCGGCGTGCCGACAGGCCGGTATCCGGCACCATGACCAGGCGCACGCGGTGCATGTTGTCCAGCAGGCGCTCACGCACCAGGTTACGGATGTAATCGGGGTCCTGGATCTGTTCGCGCAGTTCGTCGAGCACCGGGTCGAGGTTCAGCAGCGCCATCATGTCGCCACGGTGTATGGCGCTGGACAGGCCTTCGAGAATCAGTTGCAGGCCATAAGGATAACCATCGCCGGCGATCTCACGCTGGCTCAGTTCCAGTTGATGCAGCACGGCTTCGACACGGTCTGTGGGGATACCTTCGTCAGCAACCTGCTGCAACACCTTCAGCACCAGTTCTTCCAGTGCGTCGGCATTCTCCGGCTTGCTGCCTTCCAGGCCGCACACAAAACTCATTTCCCGGTTGGAGGCTTCCAGCCCGCACAGCGGTGACGGCGCGCTGCCCAGCCCGGTGGTTTCCAGCGCGTAACGCAGCGGCGAGGCACTGTCGTCGAGCAACACGCCTTCCAGCAGGTGCGCTTCCAGCTGTTCCTTGAGGTTGATACTCGGCCCCATCAACCAGCCGAGCACGATATGGGTTTTGTCCGTTGGTTCGTCGGGTTCGTCGAAGGCGTAACTTTCCTGCACGCGTACCGGGGCGTGATAACGCTTTTCGTCATCGACAGTGATATGCACGTCCAGCTGTTCAAAATGCGCCAGTGCCCGTTCGTGAATGCGCGCCTGGTGCTCAGCGGCCGGGATATCGCCATAGGTCATGATGATGGCATTGGACGGGTGGTAGTGTGTTTTATAAAAATCCAGCAACTGCTGGTATTCAAGGTCGGGGATCGCTTCCGGGTCGCCGCCGCTGTTGTAGTGATAGGTGGTGGTGGGGAACAGGTACTTGGTAAGCGTCTGCCACACGGTGCTGGCCGGTGAACTCATGGCGCCCTTCATTTCGTTGAACACCACGCCCTTGAACAGCAGGTCGGATTCCGGGTTGTCGGCCTCGGCGAATTCCACGCGGTGTCCTTCCTGGGCAAAGTCCAGTTCGTGCAGGCGCGAGAAGAACACCGAGTCCAGGTAGACATCCATGAGGTTATTGAAGTCTTTGCGGTTCTGGCTGGCGAAGGGGTAAGCCGTCCAGTCGCTGCTGGTGAAGGCATTCATGAAGGTATTCAGCGAACGCCGGATCATCATGAAGAACGGGTCACGCACCGGGTAGTTCTTGCTGCCGCACAACACCGTGTGCTCGAGAATGTGCGCCACGCCGGTGGAATCGGTGGGCACCGTCCGCACCGCCGCCAGGAACACGTTCTCCGGGTTGTCCGCGGCCAGGTGATAATGCACGGTGCCGGTAACCCGGTGCCGGTATTCTTCCACCACGAGGTTCAGGGAGTCGATACGCTGGCTGCGCAACCACTCGAAAGCCTCGTGACTGCCCGCCTGCTCCGGCGCGTTGTCTCCCACCACTGCACTGCTCATGATTATCCGGTTTCCTGTTGCAGATTGATTCAGGCGCCGATTGTAGCGCGACGCGGGCGCCTTCCGCCACGATTGGCGTAGCGGGAGCCCAGCGGCTAAAATAGCCCCCATTATCCCTGCCCCCGATAAAAACCATGAAAATTGTATCTTTCAATACCAACGGCATCCGTGCGCGGCCGCATCAACTGCAACGGCTGGTCGACGAACACCGGCCGGATATCATCGGTATCCAGGAAACCAAGGTGCGGGACAGCGAGTTCCCGCTGGCGATGATCGAGGATCTCGGTTACCAGGCCGCCTGGCATGGCCAGAAAGGTCATTACGGGGTGGCTCTGCTGTCACGCCAGACTCCCCTGGAAGTTCATAAAGGCTTTCCGCACGATGGCGAAGAGGATCAGCGGCGCCTGATCAGCGGCGTTTTCCCGCTCTCCGACGGCCGCACCCTGACGGTGATAAACGGTTATTTCCCGCAGGGTGAAAGCCGCGACCACGAGACCAAGTTCCCTGCCAAGCGCAAGTTCTACAGCGACCTGCTGCAACATCTGCAACAGCACCATGACCCGGCACAGCCGCTGGTTGTCATGGGTGATATGAATGTCGCGCCGCAGGACAAGGACATCGGTATCGGTCCCGACAATGCCAAACGCTGGCTGAAAAACGGCAAGTGCAGCTTTTTACCGGAAGAACGCGAGTGGCTGCAGCGCCTGCAGGACTGGGGACTGGTGGATACCTGGCGCAGCCTGCACCCGGAGGTCGACGACCAGTTCAGCTGGTTCGACTACCGCAGCCGGGGTTTCGAGCGCGACCCGAAGCGCGGCCTGCGCATTGACCTGGTGCTGGCAACGCCGGGACTGGCCGAACGCTGTACGGAGGCCGGTATTTCCTACGCCATTCGTGCCATGGAGAAGCCGTCGGATCACTGCCCGATATGGGCAACCTTCGATATTTCATGAACTTTTTGGAGTGCTTTTTCCCGCGCGGCGGGAACGGTACAATTCAGCGATGACACTGACAGTACAGAATGTACGTAACACAGGGATGTTGTTGGTCAGCCTGTTTATTATGGCGACAACAACACTGGTTGAAGCTGCCTGGCCCACTGACAAGCACGGCGTCCCGCTGGACGACCCCTCGGTGTTTTCCGATCCACAGCCCCTGGTGGTGTACAAACTCAAGAAGCTGACCGAGCAGCTGGGCGAAAACGCCGAGCGCATTCGCAAGGACAAGTCGATCGCCTACCGCATCAGCGATGAACTGATTGCGCCGCACATCGATTTCCCGCGTGTCACCCGGCTGATCGTCGGCAAACACTGGCGCCAGGCCAACCCGGAACAGCGCAAGCAGCTGGTCAAGGAGGTTCAGGAACTGCTGATCCGTTCCTACGTGACCGCCATGGTCAGCTACATCGACGAAATCGTCGCCGGTTCAAAGGACACCCGTTACTACCCGTCCCGCTACCGCGAGGGCGACAAGAAAGCCTCGGTGCGCGCCAGCATCCCGCTGGAGGGTGGCCAGACGGCCGACATCCAGTACCAGCTCTACTACCGGGACGAGTGGAAAATCTACGATATCCGCATTGAGGGCATCAGCCTGGCGATGACGTATCGCACCAGCTTTGACGAGCGGATTAAAAAGATGGGCCTGGATGGACTGATTACGCAGCTGGCCGAACGCAACCGCAAAGGCGAAGTCGAGCTGCCTGATGCCATTGCACCGGAGGACAACAGCAGCACCGCCGCCATCCTGCCGAGCGCCGCCGTGCACTAAACCCTCAGGCGATGGCCTGAATTATGCATTATTCCTGTCTGAACACCCCTGCAACGGGAAGGACAGGAAATCATGACGATCATCGAATACTGCCGGGACCCCTACGGCGAACTGTCAAAACTGCGCAAAACCCTGCTGCAACAGCTGCTGGACGACCCTGACCAGTGCCTGTGGGAACGTGCGCGGGGGCTTATCATCCGCGACATACCCATTGTCACGCTGGAAATGGCGGTACAGTCGGTACGTGGAAATTCTGACGCCGGGCAGGTCCCCGACCCCTTTACCCTGTACCGCGCACTGCGTTTCGCAGTGGACTACGAGGCGTCCGAACCCGCGTCCCTGCGCGGCGGCATTTGCAGAAAGTAGCCCTGGTCCCCGATCTGCTGCAGCACTTCGCGCACGTCTGCCTGCGCCAGGCGGCGGTTTTCGTGCAATTCCAGGTCCATCACCTTCTCCAGCACGCCGAGAATCTGTTTCAATCCCTCCGGCACACGCGTCAATTCATCCTCTTCCCTGACGTACAGGTAGTAGTCGAACTGGCGCAGGCTTTTGTAGACGACACATTGCATAGCCCTTTCAGCTCCCCGGACGCGGCATAAATTCCACCACGGTTTCCTCGACATAAGGCGCGTCGAACACCAGTTCCGCCGTAAAACCGTCATCTGTGAGATGCGCCCTGACCTGTTGCAGGTCCGGCAGGCGTTGTGCGAGGTAGGCGCAGGACGCCGCCACCAGCGCCTCGTTGTCCTGCTGCAGGGCCTCGATCATGTGTATTGCGACGAAGCGGGCGCGCTGTAGCGGGTCAGGATTCTGCACCGACGCCCCGTCCAGCTGTATGCCCGCATCCATTTTGCTGTCCATGCGGTCCAGGTAGGCCAGCTGCTGATCAGGCAAGGCCTTGCCACGGTCGAATTCCAGCTGCGGCCGGTCGTCGACCAGCACGACCAGTTTTGCCGGCTGTTGTGAGGTGCTATTCATGGGCGGGCATTATCATCGATATGCGGCGCCCTGCAAACGCCCAGCAGGTATTCCGCCGCCTGCCCGGCGCCGGTAGCGGCCGGGCGCCTGACCTCGAGCGCCTGCGCTGCCAGTACTGTAGCGCGCAACTCCCCCGTTTCCAGGTCGTGTCGTGCGACGGGCAGCGCTGCAGCGTGTGCTTCCAGCCAGCACCGCAGGGTGTCTTCTTCCGGCCAGTCCGGACGCGGTATATACAGCAACGGCGTGCCATTCACGGCACACTCGGCAACCGTGCCATAGCCGCACTTGCCCAGCACGGCATCGCAGGAGGCCACCAGGTCGGTAAAACTCAGCCCGGTACGCTCCAGTGAGCCGGCATCGGCATGCCGCACCTGCCAGCGCTCACTGACCAGCCAGTGGATACCCTGCCCCTGCGGCCAGTCCTCAATGGCAAAACGAGTATCCACCCCGCCCGGCGCCACCAGCACCAGTGCCTGGTCATGCTCCAGTTGCAGCGCCTCCAGCAACGCCTCGCGCCGGTTCCGGCCCTGTGCGGCAATCGGCCCGACCGGTACCCGGTTGGCGAGGAACGGCATGTGCATGGAGGGTTCCGGGCACAGAAAGGCCTGCGCGCCGCCATATGCCGCTTCCATCTGTGCCAGGATGCCGGACGCTTCTGCGCGTGCGGTGATTGCTATCAGCAGGTGCATGTGGGTGATTTAAAAAACACCCGATGTCATACCAGTCCGGCTGCCTGCTGGTCGGCATGGTACGAGGACCGCACCATCGGTCCGCTGGCGACCTGCGCAAAACCCAGCTGTTCACCGAGTTTGC
The DNA here is from genome assembly GCA_011374975.1 of Gammaproteobacteria bacterium. Classification (GTDB taxonomy): domain Bacteria; phylum Pseudomonadota; class Gammaproteobacteria; order DSM-19610; family DSM-19610; genus Thiogranum. Next base: position 8,184 of record DRNU01000228.1, read on the forward strand.
GCAGTGCTTCAAACTCATCGGGGTGCACAAAACGTGACACCGGCAGGTGGTGTTTGCTGGGCTGCAAATACTGTCCAAGGGTAAGCATATTGACGTCGTGTTCACGCAGGTCACGCATCACCTGCTCCACTTCCTCCAGCGTCTCGCCCAGGCCCAGCATCAACCCGGACTTGGTGGGCACGTCCGGGTGTTCGGCGCCGAAGGTCCGCAACAGGTCCAGCGACCACTGGTAGTCAGAACCCGGGCGCGCCTGTTTGTAGAGGCGCGGCACGGTTTCAAGATTGTGGTTGAACACATCCGGCGGCGCACTGCGCATAATATCCAGTGCACGGTTCTTGCGGCCGCGGAAATCCGGCACCAGGATTTCGATACGCGTCTGCGGGCTGGCTTCGCGTACCGCCTGGATACAGGCAACAAAATGCCCCGCGCCACCGTCGCGCAGATCATCACGGTCGACCGAGGTCACCACCACGTAGCGCAGGCCCATGGCCTTTATGGTCTGTGCGAGGTTGTGCGGCTCAGCTTCGTCCAGCGCATCGGGGCGGCCGTGCGCCACATCGCAGAACGGACAGCGCCGGGTGCAGGTATCACCCATGATCATGAACGTCGCGGTGCCGTGCGTGAAACACTCGCCCAGGTTCGGGCAGGAGGCTTCCTCGCACACGGTATAGAGGCGGTTCTCGCGCAGCACTTTCTTCAGGCGCTGCACTTCCGGGCCGGCCGGTGACCGAGCACGGATCCAGGCCGGCTTGCGCGGCGGCTTTTCGGTCGGCTCGATCTTGACCGGGATACGCGCCACCTTGTCTGCGCCGCGTTGATGTTTCGGATTGTTGTCCGGCATTTGCCCTGTCACCTGTTCAGTCAGAATGCACAGTGTATTGCAACTGCGCGGTAAAACAGGACAGCCAGCCGTCGGCGACTTCCTGTACCGATAATGCAATACCCTGTTCGCGGGTCTGCGTCACCGGCAGCCCCTGGTAACCGCAGGGGTTGATCCTCGAAAACGGCTCCAGGTCCATGTCCACGTTGAACGCCAGGCCGTGATAGCTGCGACCGTGCCTGACACGCAACCCAAGGGCGGCGATCTTGGCGCCGTCCACATAGACACCCGGGGCATCGCGTCGCGCCTGCGCCGTGACACCCTGCATGGCCAGCCAGTCGATCACCGACTGTTCCAGCACCTCGACCAGCTTGCGTATGCCGATACCCTGCCGGGTCAGGTCCAGCAGCACATAGGCCACCAGCTGGCCCGGGCCGTGGTAGGTCACTTGCCCGCCGCGGTCAATGGGCACCACCGGGATATCACCCGGCGCCAGCAGGTGTTCGGGCTTGCCGTTCATGCCCTGGGTAAACACCGGGGTGTGCTCCAGCAACCAGAGTTCATCCATGCTGTCGGCATTGCGCTGCGCGGTAAACGCCTGCATGTCCTGCCACACCGGCGTGTAATCACACAAGCCGAGGCGCCGCACCCGCAGTGACTGCGGCCTGCTGGCCGTCGCCGCCATGCTCACAACACCACCAGGATATCTTCGCTGGCGGTAAGCTCACGGTACAGCGCATCCAGCTGCGCCTGGCTGGTGACCCGCAGCCGGAAGGTGACAGACAGGTAATTACCGTTGCGACTGGCCACGCTGACCATGTTGGCGGCATCGAAGTCCGGTACATGGTTGCGCACGATAGTCAGTGCCCCGGCTTCAAACCCGGAGTCACAGCGCCCCATCGCCTTGATGGGGAAATCACAGGGGAATTCCAGCAGGGTCTCTCGTTCTTCCATGGGGCAATGATAAATCAGCCACGGCAGGATTGCTGCAAACCCCACCAGACTCCAGTTTTTTGCGTCCTGCCGGTAGTGTCTTTTCGGCGCCTTGCGCATGCCTGCGCCTGAAGCCGAAAAGACACTACCGGCAGGACGCAAAAAGGCCGGAGAAAACCTGATCTTCCAGGTGTATTCAGAAACTATCCGGAAAAACGGGTCCGAAGACGTCAACCCACCAAGGCATTGAGATTGAAGATCGGCAACAGAATCGCCAGCACAATGATCAGCACCACCGCGCCCATCACCAGGATCAGCACCGGCTCAAACAGGCCCATGACTGCCGAAATCAGGGTTTCAATCTCGCGTTCCTGGTTGGTCGCCGCGCGCTCCAGCATTTCCTCCAGCTTGCCGCTGGCTTCGCCACTGGCAATCAGGTGCACCATCATGGGCGGGAAATAACCGCTTTTCTCCAGCGCCGCGTAGAGACTGGCACCCTCGCGCACCTTGCGCGTGGCCTCCTCGACCGATTCGCGCATCGGTACATTGGACATCACTTCCGATGCGATACGCAGGCCATCCAGCACCGGCACGCCACTGGCGGTCACAATACTGAAGGTGCGCGCAAAACGCCCGGCATTGACACCGCGCTCCAGGCGCCCGATCAGCGGCAGGCGCAGCACAAGTTCATGGAATTGGCGTTTTGGACCTTCCTTGCGCAACAACCAGGACAGGCCGGCGCCGGTGACCGCCATCAGGAACAGCATGAACAGGCCGTAGCTGCGCAGGAAATCACTCATGGCGATCAGCGTGCGCGTCAGCCCGGGCAGTTCCTGGCCGATGTTCTCGAACACCTGCACCACCTGCGGCACCACGTAGGTCATCAGGCCCACCACCACACCGATGGCGACCAGTGTCAGCAGGGCGGGATAGAACAACGCCATCTGGATTTTGGACTGCATCTGCTGGCGGTTTTCGGTGTAATCGGCCAGCCGTTCCAGCACCACTTCGAGGTGCCCGGACTGCTCGCCTGCGGAGACCGTGGTGCGGTACAGCTCGGGGAATACATGCGGGAAGTCGCCCAGCCCGGTGGCCAGCGTATGGCCTTCCATGACCCGCGAGCGCACCGCCAGCAACATGCTTTTCAGGCGCGCTTTCTCGGTCTGCTGCGCCGCCGCCTGCAGCGTTTCTTCCAGCGGCAGACCGGCACGCACCAGGGTAGCGAGCTGGCGGGTAATCAGGGCCAGGTCGGTGGCGCCGATGCCGCGCCGGATCCTGACTTTCTGCGGCCCGCTGCCAGTGCGGCTGTCGCGCTCGTGGGACTCCGTAACTTCCAGCGGGATCCAGCCCTGTTCGCGCAGTTGCTGGCGCACCTGGCGCGAATTGTCGCCCTCCAGGACCCCTTTCTTTTCCTTGCCGCCGGCATCCAGCGCTACGTATTCAAAGGCACCCATGATGATTCACGCCATCAGTCTTCACGACTGACCCGCAACACTTCCTCGAGCGTGGTTTCACCATTCAGGGCACGCCGCCAGCCATCCTGGCGCATGCTGGGAGAATACTGGCGCGCATGCGCTTCCATTTCCTGCTCGCTGCCGCCGTCATGGATGCGGGTACGCATTTCGTCGTCTATCGTCACCAGTTCGTAGATGCCGGTACGCCCGCGGTAACCGAGGTGGTTGCACTCCGGGCAGCCTTTGGCACGATACAGGGTGGGCGGGTTGTCGGGATCGACGCCCAGCAGCCCGCAATCGGTGGCGGACGCGGTATAGGCCTCCTTGCAGTTCTCGCACAGCACGCGCACCAGGCGCTGTGCCAGCACGCCCAGCAGGCTGGAGGACAACAGGAAGGGCTCGACACCCATGTCACGCAGACGGGTTACCGCTCCCACTGCGCTGTTGGTATGCAGGGTCGAGAACACCAGGTGGCCGGTCAGACTGGCCTGCACCGCGATCTCGGCGGTTTCCAGGTCACGGATTTCGCCCACCATCACCACGTCCGGATCCTGGCGCAGGATGGCGCGCAGGCCGCGCGCAAAGCTCATCTGCACCTTGCTGTTGACCTGGGTCTGGCCGATGCCGTCGAGGTAATACTCGATCGGATCCTCGACCGTCATGATGTTGCGGCGCTTGTTGTTGAGCCGCTGCAACGCGGCGTACAGGGTGGTGGTCTTACCGGACCCGGTCGGGCCGGTTACCAGGATAATGCCGTGTGGTTTCTGGATCAGTTCATCGATCTGGTTGCGCGAATGCTCCGCCATGCCCAGGTGCTCGAGGTCGAGCCGACCGGCCTGCTTGTCCAGCAGACGCAGCACCACGCGTTCGCCATGCCCGGACGGCAACGTGGATACGCGCACGTCGACCGCGCGCCCGGCTACCCGCAACGAGATGCGCCCGTCCTGCGGCAGGCGTTTCTCGGCGATGTCCAGTTTGGCCATGACCTTGATGCGCGATACCAGCAACGGCGCCATCACACGCTTGGGCTCAAGCACCTCGCGCAGTACGCCGTCAACGCGAAAACGCACCACCAGGCGGTTTTCGTAAGGCTCGATATGGATGTCCGAGGCATTTTCCTTGACCGCCTCGGTCAACAGGGCATTGATCAGCCGGATGATGGGCGCATCGTCCTCGCTTTCCAGCAGGTCTTCGGTTTCCGGCAGCGCCTGGGCGATCTGGAACAGATCCATGTCGTCGCCCAGGCCTTCCATCATCTGCATGGCTTCGTTGGAACCCTGCTCGTAGGTGGTCGCCAGCAGGGCATCGAAGTCCTCCGCCGTCACCTGTTTCAGGTTCAGCGGGCAGCCCGTGAAGCGACGCACTTCAATCAGGGCCTGCGGGTCGGCATCGGGGCTGAGCATGACCTCGGCGACGCCATCAACGATTTCGGATACCAGCACCCCGTGCCGCTTGGCGAACATAAAAGGCGGGCGCCGCTCCTGCAGCGCAGCCCCTGCTTCCGCTTCCGGCTCGGCCAGTTCACTGTTCGCTTCGCTATTGCTGCTCATCGGCTGTGGAATCCGTTGCTTCCTCGAACGGTGGCGGCAGCTCGATCAGGTCTCCCAGATCCGGCATGTGCGGCGCGCCCTTGCCCTGCATCAGCGGCACCCCCTCATGATCCTTCTCCAGTTGCAGACCGCGCACGTAGTTGTACTTGGCGCTGCTGTAGCGATCCGCCGTATCGTTGTCACGCAGGATGACCGGGTGCAGGAACACCATCAGGTTGACCTTGTCGCGGTTGACGCTCTTGGAACGGAACAGTGCGCCCAGGTAAGGGATGTCCCCCAGCAGGGGAACTTTCTGTTCGCTCTCGCGCACCCGGTCCTCGATCAACCCGCCCAGCACGACGATGTGATTATCATCCACCAGCACATTGGTCTTGATGTTGCGCTTGTTGGTAATCAGGTCGACCGCCTGTGCGGAATTGGAGATGGTGGAGACCTCCTGGGTGATTTCCATAACAATGGAGTTACCCTCGTTGATCTGCGGCGTCACCTTGAGCGTGATACCCACGTCTTCGCGCTGCACGGTCTGGAACGGGTTGACCGAGCCGGTATTGCCACCGGTATTGGTGAAGGAACCGGTAACGAAAGGCACGTTCTGGCCAACGATAATTTCGGCTTCTTCATTATCCAGCGTCACCAGCGAGGGCGTGGAAAGAATATTCACGTCCGAGTCGCCCGCCAGCGCATTGACCACGGCAGCGAAATTGACACCGCTGCCACCGATCTTGCCGACACCGAAGGAGAGGCCCGGCGTCAGGCCCACCAGCTGCTGATCGATAACACCCTGGGCAATATCGACCAGGTTGGTGCCGGTATTGGTGAAGTTGGTGCCGCCGACCGGGGCCGTGCTGCCCGACAGGTCGAACACCGCCCACTGCACGCCCAGTTCGCGCGCCCGGTTCTCACCGATCTCGGCAATGATGGCATCCACCAGCACCTGTGCGCGCCGGATATCCAGCTGGCGGATAACCGCCTCCAGCGAGCGCATCAGCGCCGGCGGCGCTGTGATCACCAGGGCGTTGGTGGACTCGTCCGCCTGGATATCCAGCTGTTTGTCGATACTGGTCCTGGCTGTCGCCGCCGCGCCTTTCTTGCCGTCCTGGCCCTGGGTCTTGCCGACACCGCGCAACACCTCGACCAGGTCCGCGGCCTTGGCATACTTGAGATAGATCACCTTGGTATTGCCGCCACGCTCCAGCGGTGTGTCCAGGTGCGAGATGATGGCGCGCAGGCGCAGCCGTTCGGAGCGGTCGCCGCCCAGTAATACGCTGTTGGTGCGCTCGTCCGCCACCAGTGCCTGGGTCTGCGCAACGCCGCCCTTGCCCTGCGAGGGCCGGGCACGGCTGATCGCATTGAGAATACGCACCACTTCGGCGGCCGAGGCGAATTCCAGGCGGATCACTTCGATCTCGCTGTCACTCACCTTGTCGATACGGCGGATGATGTTAACCAGCCGCGACACATTTTCCGCACGGTCGGACATGATCAGCACGTTGGTGGCCGGGTAGGCGGCCAGGTGCCCCTGCTGCGGCACCAGCGGCCGCAAAATAGGCACCAGCTGTGCGGCAGCGACGTTGTCGACCTGCACCACGCGCGTCACCATTTCATCGCCGTGGCCCGGGTTCAGGTCACCGACACTGGGGATGGCATCCTGTTTGGCGCTGACATCGGGCACGATCTTGATAACCGCACCGCTGGGCACGGCCGCGAAACCGTGCACCTTGAGGATCGACAGGAAGACGTGGTAGACCTCCTCGCTGTCCATGGCGCGCGACGAAATCACCGTGACCTTGCCCTTCACGCGCGGGTCGACGATAAAGTTCCTGCCCGTCACCTCTGCCACGGTGCCGATCAGGGCATTGATGTCCGCGTCCTTGAGGTTCAGGGTGATGGTCTGGGCAAACAACGGCCCCGCCCACAGCAGGCACAACGCCCAGAGTGCGTGCCGCCACTGCCTGTTATTCTGTCTCCGGGACTCCACTTGCGTTGTTCTCCTGTTTCAGCGACCGGACGAGGGCAATGTCAGACTCATGGACGTCTCCTGCCCGCCTCGCAACAGCGTTATATTGACAGAACTACCCTCACTCAGGGCCTGCATGGCTTTCATGCCCCTGGCCGGCGAATCGATCTGCACGCCGTTAATCTGCGTAACAATATCACCTGGCATCAGCCCGAGCTCCTTCAGTGCACCGCGCTGCTTGCCGGCCTGAAGTCGAAAGCCAATGAATTTACCATTCTGACGCGCCGGCGTCGCCCTGACATAGTTCAGGAAGGACGCCGGATTTTGTTTGATTTCCGCGCGATACTTGCTGAATGCCGCGGCCTTGCCCGCGCTGCCCGACGTTGCCGGGCGGATACCGCGCCGCGCCGCCGATACGCCACTGGTTTTCTGCTTGGGCAGGCGCAACGTCTCGAAGCGCCCGTTACGTTCCAGGATGATACGGTCCGGGTGAATTTCCGACAATGTTGCGCCACCGGGCAACGGATCGCCCAGCGAGTAACTGTTTTCCTTGCCCCTGGGATCGCCAATTATAGCGCGCGCCTGTGCACCCTCGTCACTGGCAAAAACCCCGCGCAGGGTCAGTTTGAGTCGCGTTTCCGGGGCATTGAGTGTTGATTTCCTGACCGGTGCAGCCGCGGTTTTTCCGGCTTCGCCGAACAAGTGCCAGCTGGCGATCTGGCGTTCATCGATGCGTGGCGGGGAACCTGTAGCCGGGGCGGGCACCGGTACCTGGGCCGTTACCGGCGCGGATTCCGTGCCGGACGAGGGGATCAGCAGCCAGCTCAGATCGGCCAGCAACCAGGCCAGCCACACCGCCAGCAGCACATTGACCGGATTCGCCAGCTGGCGAATCCGTTCCGGCCGCATCCAGCTCTGCAAGGCAGACTGTGAAAGTGCAAGGCTGACCATGCGTTATTAGAATCCCTATATCCCTGAGTAAGTAACCACGGCCGGCTGCTAAAGAACTTAAATGTCCGGCGCTAATTCGTTATTTTATCAATAATTCTTATTCTAACCCAATTTGACCACGGGATCGCCACCAGGTTCGCCCATGACACTTTTTCGGCTCAGGCACCGGGCCTGCGCCGCCTGCCGCCTCCCGAACCGTGCCGTGACCCGCCACGCCCGCCGCCGGGACGCCCTTTGGCATCGAATTTCCGCTTCGGCCGCGGCACGGGCGGTGCCGGTTTGATGATCATGTCGTCCTCGATACGCCCGACCGGGATGGCTTCACCGATGTAGGCCTCGATATCGGGCAGCGAATACACGAAACGCTCGCAGGCGAAGCTGATCGCATCGCCGTCTGCACCCAGGCGCGCGGTGCGGCCGATGCGGTGCACATAGTCCTCGGCTTCCTGCGGCAAGTCGTAATTGAACACGTGACTGACATCCGGAATATGCAGGCCGCGCGCCGCCACATCCGTGGCAACCAGGATGGCCAGTTCCCCGTCCTGGAAGTTTTTCAGCAACGACTGGCGTTTTTTCTGCGGCACGTCGCCGGACAGGATCGCCGACTTGAAACCGTTGCCTTCCAGGTAACTCCACACCCGCTCCGCATCGCGCTTGGTGTTGACGAACACAATACTGCGGCTGGCATCGATCTTCTTCATGATACCCAGCAGCAGCGGAATTTTTTCATCATTGGCAGTGTGGTACAGCACCTGCCGCACGTGCTGCGCGGTAACCTGCTCGGTTTCAACCTGCACGGTTTCCGGGTGGTTCATGTGCTCGTAGGCCAGTTCATTGACCCGGAACGACAATGTTGCCGAGAACAGCAGACCGAGACGCTGTTCCGGCGGCGGACAGCGCCGCAACAGGAAGCGCACATCCTTGATAAAGCCCAGGTCGAACATCCGGTCCGCTTCATCGAGCACGACGACCTGTGCCTTGCGCAGGTCGAACACATGCTGCTTGAAGTAGTCGATAATACGCCCCGGGGTACCGATCAGTATGTCCACACCCTCGGTCAGCTGCTTGCGTTGCTCATCATAACCGGTACCGCCGTAGGCGAGGCCCAGTTTCAGCCCGGTATGATGGCCCAGTTTTATTGCGTCACGATGAATCTGTATCGCCAGCTCGCGCGTCGGGGCGAGTATCAGGGCCCGCACCTGGTTGGGCTTGCGCGGCTCCTCGACCGGGTTGCGCAACAAATGATTGAAGGTCGCAATCAGAAAAGCCGCCGTCTTGCCGGTACCGGTTTGCGCCTGTCCGGCGACATCCTTCCCGGCAAGGGTCAGTGGCAAGGTCTTCTCCTGGATCGGGGTGCATGCAATAAACCCTGAATCCTCAATGCCTTGCATTAAACTTTCCGGCAGATCGAAGCTGCTGAAGGTACAATTACTCAAGTGATCCTGTGTCATGGTTGCGAAGCATAACGAATTTAATCAACTTATTCTTCGCTTTGGGCTTGCAATCTTCTGCTTTTTGGGCTGAAATTGATCCAGCTGCAGTGCAAGCGAGTTGGTTTTCAGTGCATTTACTATTAACTGCGCGCCTGTAAACAGCGCAGTCCGAGAAGGCCCGCGTTTCAAATTCAACACCCCCGTTTCGATTTTTTCAATCTATCAATCTAAACAGAATGGTCAGGAGACCCCCAGCGTGAGCGATACTATCGTTTATTTAACCGATGATTCTTTTCAAAACGAAGTGATTGAGTCCCCCGAGCCGGTACTGGTGGATTACTGGGCCGAGTGGTGTGGCCCGTGCAAGATGATCGCTCCCATCCTGACCGAAATCGCGAGTGAGTATCAGGGCAAGATCAAGGTCGCCAAACTGAATATCGATGAAAACCCCCAGACACCGCCCAAATATGGTATCCGCGGCATCCCGACCCTGATGCTGTTCAAGGACGGCAACGTTGAAGCCACCAAGGTCGGCGCGTTATCCAAATCGCAGCTGACGGCATTTATTGACACAAATCTGTGAACTCGGCTCCGTCAGGAACCCTGTTCGAACCGGAGGACCCGGCCACAGCCAACGGCCAACCATTCCAGCCCGTATTACTGCAACAGTAATGCGCCCGACTGCACCGCTGCTGACTACTTCAGGCGGCGCAACCAATCGCAAGCCAAAGACTAAAAACGCTTATGAATCTGACTGAACTGAAACAAAAACCCGCCGCCGAACTGATCACCATTGCCCAGGGCATGGGTATCGAAGGCACCCGCGCACGCAAACAGGATGTGATCTTTTCCATCCTCAAGTCCCACGCCAAGAGCGGCGAGGACATCTTCGGCGACGGCGTGCTGGAAATCCTGCAGGACGGCTTCGGCTTCCTGCGCTCGGCCGACAGCTCCTACCTGGCCGGCCCGGATGACATCTATGTCTCACCCAGCCAGATACGCCGCTTCGGCCTGCGTACCGGCGACACGGTCGCCGGCAAGATACGCCCGCCCAAAGAAGGCGAGCGGTATTTTGCACTGCTGAAAGTCAACGAGATCAACTACGACAAGCCCGAGCACGCCAAGGGCAAGGTGCTGTTCGAGAACCTGACACCGTTGCACCCCAACGAGCGCCTGAAGCTGGAACTGGGCAACGGCAGCACTGAAGACATTACCGCGCGCGTCATCGACCTGGCCGCACCGATCGGCAAGGGCCAGCGCGGCCTGATCGTCTCGCCGCCCAAGGCAGGCAAGACCATGCTGCTGCAGAACGTGGCGCAGTCCATCACCAGCAACCACCCGGAATGCTACCTGATCGTGCTGTTGATTGATGAACGTCCCGAGGAAGTCACCGAGATGTCGCGCTCGGTGCGCGGCGAAGTCGTCTCCTCAACTTTTGACGAACCCGCCAGCCGCCACGTGCAGGTGGCCGAAATGGTCATCGAGAAAGCCAAGCGCCTGGTGGAACACAAGCGCGACGTGGTCATCCTGCTGGACTCCATCACCCGCCTGGCGCGCGCCTACAACACCGTCATCCCGTCTTCCGGCAAGGTGCTGACCGGTGGTGTCGACGCCAACGCCCTGCACCGCCCCAAGCGCTTCTTCGGCGCCGCGCGTAACATCGAGGAAGGCGGTTCGCTGACCATCATCGCCACAGCGCTGGTGGAAACCGGCTCGCGCATGGACGACGTGATCTACGAAGAGTTCAAGGGTACCGGCAACATGGAAATCCACCTCGACCGCAAGGTCGCGGAGAAACGCGTCTACCCGTCCATCAGCATCAACCGCTCCGGCACCCGCCGCGAGGAACTGCTGACCAAGCCGGACGAACTGCAGAAAATCTGGATCCTGCGCAAGCTGCTGCACCCCATGGAAGACCTCGCCGCCATGGAATTCCTGCTCGACCGGCTCAAGGCCGTCAAGACCAACGACGAATTCTTTGACTCGATGAAACGCTAAAAAAATTGGGGTCAGAGCACATGTTTTCCTGATATTCCTCGTTTGAAAAGCGGACGTTAAAATTCTGCCGCATATCTCGAATTACGAATATTAGGGAAATATGTGCTCTGACCCCAATTTTATTTCTGGTGGCGGTCTTTGAGGCGGGCATAGTGTTTGGCTGAATACTTCAGAAAGCGCTTCTCTTTTTCAGCCAGCTTACGCGCCCGCCTGGCCGGCGCGCCCACGTACAGGTAACCGCCTTCCAGGTCCTTGCCCGGCGACACCAGCGCACCCGCGCCGATTATCGCACCGGCACGTATTACCGCACCGTCCAGCACGATAGCCCCCATGCCGATCAGGCAACCATCCTCGATGGTACAGGCGTGCAATACCGCCCTGTGGCCCACGGTGACATCATTCCCGATGCGTAACGGCATACCACCCTCGGCGAACTCGCTGTCGTGTGTGACATGCAGCACCGAACCATCCTGAATATTGGTGCGCGCACCGATTTCAATTGTATTGATGTCGCCGCGCACTACCGTCATCGGCCAGATGGAGCTGTCCTCGCCGATCGTTACAGCACCGCAGACCAATGCGGTCTCATCGACGTAAACGGTGGGATGTATATCGGGCTGGATGCCCTCGAAGCTACGCACAGCCATGGCATCAGACCTGGTACGCAGTGCCCGTCATGACTTTCGAGACCAGCTTCATCAGGCCCTGTACCGGTTGCGGCAGCTCGACGCCGCCGGCCTTTTTCGCCGTCTCGCCATGCCGGGCCTCGTCGATTTTCATCTGTTCGAGGATGGCACGGCTTTTGGCATCTTTTTCCGAGAGACGCTGCAGGTGCTCGTCGAGGTGTTCGATCACCTGTTTTTCAGTCTCGGCGACAAAGCCCAGACTCCACTTGTCACCGGCGGCACCGGCAACGGCGCCGATGGCAAAGGACCCCAGGTACCAGACCGGGTTGAGCAGGCTGAGCCGGCCACCCAGCTCTTTCACGCGCTGTTCACACCAGTCGAGGTGGTCGTTCTCTTCCGCTGCGGCACGCTCCATGCGCCCGCGCACGGTATCCAGGCGCGCGGTCAGCGCCTGCCCCTGGTAGAGCGCCTGCGCCGCCACTTCGCCGCAGTGGTTGACCCGCATAAGGCGTATCGATTCGTCTTTCTCGGTTTCTGTGAGTTCCGCCTCGGGCACGGCCTGTGCCGGGTTGGGGCGCTCGGTAACCAGCGGTTTTCCGGCCAGGGTGCGTAAGGCCTGGTCAAAATTCATGACCAGTTTGTCCAGTGGGGTGTAATCGCGTGTCTGCATACGGGAAGTGTCCATCAACAGGACGGCCCAGGCAAGGGGCTAGCGGCGCGCCATATTGCGCCCGGAGAATATTTCCATGATTTCGTGCTCGACCTGACGACGGATTTTGCGTTGCTCGGCCGGCTTCAGTGCCTCCTCCCCGACACCGAACAGGTAATCATCCAGCGCCGGCTCCTTGAGTCGCATCTTGGTGTGAAAGATATTTTCCTGGTGCACGTTCACATCGACCATCTGGTAACGCTCGCGGGTATCCCGCGACAGGAAATTCTGGATGGAGTTGATCTTGTGGTCGATGAAATGCTTTCTGCCGCGCACGTCACGGGTAAAGCCGCGCACCCGGTAGTCCATGATCACAATATCGGACTCGAAACTGTGGATAAGGTAGTTCAGCGCCTTGAGCGGCGAGACGCGCCCGCAGGTCGAGACATCGATATCGGCGCGAAACGTGCTGATGCCGTTATCCGGGTGACTTTCCGGGTAGGTATGCACTGTCACGTGGCTCTTGTCGAGATGCGCCACCACCGCCTCCGGCAACGGGCCGGGCGCCGCGGTATTCGGCGTGTCGGACGGGTGCAGCTCTTCCTCGGCGATCAGCATGGTGACACTGGCACCCTCCGGCTCATAGTCCTGGCGGGCAATATTAAGAATGCTGGCACCAATGATTTCGCATACATCGGTGAGGATGTGGGTCAGGCGTTCGGCATTGTAGGCCTCGTCGATGTACTCGATGTACTCGCGCCGCTGCGCCGATGTATCGGCATAACAGATATCGTAGATGTTGAAGCTCAGGGTCTTGGTGAGGTTATTGAACCCGTGCAGCTTGATCTTCTTCATGGCGGAGCGGGTCGGCATGCTGCATCAGGTCTCCCGGATCTCGAAATCGTGGCTGATTTTCGCCGTCTTGCCGAGCATGATGGACGCGGAGCAGTATTTTTCAGCCGACAGCTCGACCGCACGCGCCACGCGCTTTTCACTCAAACCCTTGCCGGTGACAATAAAATGCACGTGGATGGTGGTGAATATTTTGGGATCGGTGTCTGCGCGTCCGGCCTCGATCTCGGCCACGCAGTCGGTAATCGGCTGGCGGGATTTCTTCAGGATGCTTACCACGTCGAAAGCGGTGCAGCCGCCCATGCCCAGCAGCAGCATTTCCATCGGCCGAACGCCAAGATTCCGTCCTCCGTGGTCCGGCGGCCCGTCCATGACCACGGCATGGCCGCTGCCGGATTCACCCAGAAATGTAGCGTCCTGAACCCATTTAATGCGCGCTTTCATCACGTTACTCCACCAGACCGGGAAATTATTGAGCACCCTGTCACAAAAAAGTGCTGGCCCGGTGCTTGCATAAGCTAATGAAACGCGCCAACCAAACGCTAACTATGTGACAAGGGCCCGCGAAGGTACAGACTGATGATGCCAAATTCAATACCTGCTCCACCGCAACCGGTCGGCGAATCGTCGGTCGACATTTTCCTGGAACACTGCCACCGGCGGCGTTACCCGGCCAAAAGCGTCATTATCTACGCCGGCGACCAGTCGGATGTGCTGTATTACATCGTCGAGGGCTCGGTGACGGTTCTGATCGAGGACGAAGACGGCCACGAGATTGTACTGGCTTACCTGAACCCCGGCGATTTCTTCGGCGAAATGGGCCTGTTCGGCGAAGATAGCAACCGCAGCGCCTGGATTCGCACCAAGACCCAGTGTGAGCTGGCGGAAATCAGCTACAGCCGCTACCGGCAGCTGGCCGAGGAAGACACCGGCATC
>DRNU01000229.1 GCA_011374975.1 Gammaproteobacteria bacterium
GAGCAACGCCGCCATGGACGCTGACAGGCCAACCCTTCGGGCGCTCCTGTGGTGTTCCGCTGCGGCGTTGCAGTGCTTGACAAGGGAACAACCATTGCCTGCGCACTGCGCCTTGCCGCGAAACACCACAGGAACGCTGAATCCTAATTTATTACCTTGAAAGAGTACTAGGAGTCTGTTGGATTTGGGTAATCGTAGCGAGCTGGTGGGGGAGTGAGTCAAAATGTTCCCGATTTTGAGGCAAATAGTGGGTCTATTTAACGAAAAATCGGGAAGATTTTGGCCGCTCCCCCATCAGCGCAGTAGATTATTCCCAAACCCGACGGACTCCTAGATCTGTTTTCAAATATAGGGAGGAATCTTTACCTCCTCCTCAACACGTCGTGATCAAAACAAAAGCCCCGGAGAGCAACCCCCCGGGGCTTCTGAACACAGCTCAACGCAGAAGTTACTCCGTCAGGAAGATGGCCGTGTAATTTTCTGCCAACGCATTCCCCGCATCATCCATCACATTTGTCGATACAACCAGGGTATACAGCTCGGCGGCACCCAGATCCGCCGCCGGGAAGAAAAATGCCTTCGAGGATGCTGAATCATAAAATACCGTGCCGGCAACCGCTCCAGACGTTGCGCCTGTCAGGGTGATATTTGCAGTTGTAATCGTGGCCGATGTCATCGCATCGCTGAACGCGATTTCGATCGGCGATGTATTCACCTTCACTTGCGATGCACCGCCACTGGGCGTAGTACTGACAACTACAGGCGGCGTCACATCCAGAGAGTCGTCGACAGTCACGCCCCAGGTCAGTGTTGTACTGCCACAGGCAGCGTTTCCAGGCATGTTCACTTCAATGGTTAGCGCACCCTGGTCGGGGGTATCGTCCCCCTTGATGGAGAAACTCAGGCTCGCCGGCCCCTGCGCATTGGTATTTCCAATGTCGGTTGAGCTTCCTCCCACGATTTCACCGTTAGTCGTACTCACCGAGATGCTTGAATTGACCGGCGGAATCTGCCCACGCGCATCCTGGACATCAACGCGGAATGTTCGCACATCACCACTGTCCGGCAACGAAATAGAGCTAACAAGGACATCCGTGCCACTGGTCGTTTCATACAGGTCAATCCCCTGGTCAACCGATGCCATAACCAGCACCAGGTTGTCGCGCACATGCACGAGGTCGCCATTGGTATTACAGATCGTCGAACCCGATGCACACAGGGTACCGTTATAGGTGCCATCCGCCGAGTTATAGGCACCGTCATTATTAAAGTCGATGTATTCTTCAGCGGCATCGCGCAGACCATCTTCGTTGTCGTCACGCCAAGCCTCCGGCAAATCGGTAAATGTCTCACCATCATCGAAACGGCCATTGCTGGGAGTGTTATCGGCGAAGCCCTCCTCCCCGATGACCGTGGCGAGAATCGTACTCCTGGCATTGGTGGGTCGGGGATCGTTGCTCACCCAGGTGACGGTGCATTGGCCATCGGTGGTTGTACAGGAGCCGCCGATGACACCGCCTTCGGTCTGGAAGGCGACGGCCGTTCCATCGGGTGCGGGATTATTGAAATGGTCGGCGACAATGGCCGTGATACCCACCTCTACGCCATTGCAGTTCCAGGCAAGCGGGTTTAGCACTTCCGCCGCGATGGAGAAGCTGTTTTGATCGGGCACACCGGTCGATACCGCCAGGGCGACAGACTGTGTGGAAATGGCCGACCCAGCAACCGTCGCGGTCACCCGCACAGAAGTATTCACCGTGCCGGAATTCACCACGGTCTGCACTTGGCCGCTGGCATTGGTGGTGGCCGTCACCGGGCTGAGCGTGATCCCACCGACACTGGTACTGAGGGTAAAGTCGACATCCTGGCTCGGCACGACATTACCCGCGGCATCATACACGGCAAAAACAACGGTCGATGCCTCAGACAGGCCGGAGCCACCCGTACCCTGGAGCGCGATCACTTCCGGTGTCGCCGAAATAAACTGGATAGACCCAACCGTTGCCGGTTGCACCGTCAGGTTCGCGGTAGCCGTATAGATTGTCCCGCCGATATCGGCCGTCGCCGTAATGGTGTCGGTGCCGGTGCAGCCTGTTGCCAGATAGGTACTGGATGCGCTGCCATTGACCGTGGTCGCCGTGGAATCCATGGTCGCCTGGCCAGACAAAACGCAAGTGGAGGAAAAGGCAACGCTCACGGGTGTGGTGTAGAGCGCATTGTTGTTTGAGGTCTCGACAATATTAACGGTCGCCGTAACCGTCCCACCGGCAGACAGCGAAGTCACACCGCCAAGATCGATGGCATTGGCGACAAACGAGGTGCCGCTGCCGCTACCAATATCGACCGTGGTGGTGGTGGTGGTGCCCTCCAGTACCTGGTAACTCAGCGTTCCTTCGGCAGTGACGCCCTGATAGGTTATCGAAACAGTCACCGTATCGGCACCGGCAACGGCCCCCGCAATCAGACCAATAGAGGCCACGCCAGAGCTATTGGTAAGTGCGGTGCCTGCTTCAGGGCTAAAGGTCGAAAGAGAGGCCGTCGCCGAGACCACCTCGTTGGCAACCGGCGCCCCGGCGTTAGTCACGGTTATTACTAATTGCCCAGGATTACTGGGCGACACCGCCGTGGCTGCAAGACCGGTTGAGGCATCCCTCAAAGAGAGACTGACGGATAGGCTTTCAGTGCCACCACCGGTCCCCCCACTATCAGAGACTGTTGAAAAGGCATCTTCTCCGCCACAACCTGACAGAATCAGGCCAAATCCAGCCATTAAAAATAGAGTTAGAGCCCTTTGGAGTTTACCCATCTTGCATCACCTGAGTTGTATTCGAGTACTTCCAGTGTCATCACGTAGTGTCACATCTAACAACGTAATAGTAATAGACCGTGCGACTTCCCAGTCGGGCAGAGTGTGAAGTAGTCACTTATTGATTTCAAGCAGTTCGAGATATCAATAAGTTAAGCCCATTGCCGCTTCCACCATCCACGCATGGCTGGCCACCGGAAGCGGCACTTCAGCGTGATCCCAGCTCCCCTATCGGCATACGGGGGAAATCATTGAGCCCTGTGGCCATGGAGCCGAGGGGGCAATCCCTCCTAGGATTTCTAGCTGGCCACTAACCAATAAACAAGTGACTGCCACAATGGCTGTGATCCCCGTCACAAAACCCACTCAAAAGTCCGAGCACACCAGTCTGTTGAAGGCTCAAGGGAAGGGAGACCTCGCTGCATTTACACCATCACGCTCACCAATCTTGTCATAAAACGGTAATAACTCCCTGTCTGCACGGGACTTTCCAGCTTATCCACAAAAGCTGTGGATAACTTTGTGGACAAAGTGGGCAGAAGTCGCCAAAAAGCAGGCAGTGCTTGGCCTGTCATTGGAATGTGCATTCTTTGACCAAGGCAGACAACCCCATCTAAATCAACCACTTAACCAACAATCAATGACTTACAATGAGCGTGCTGGAATTTTGACACCGCGCTCGAAGAGCGGCCGATATTTCTGTGCATAACCCGCCTCAAGGGACTTGACAAACGCCTCGGCAGGCCGGTTATGGGCCTGCCACCGCCCGCTGCTTTGCCGCCCGGGGTTAAATTTGCCAGAATGCGCCTCCTTGTCCGTCACGGCCCCATTGCCATGAACAAACAGAAGCGCCATGAGATTTTCAGCCGTTTGCGGGCGCACAATCCCGCGCCGACGACAGAACTGAATTATGCGACGCCGTTTGAACTGCTGGTGGCCGTCACGCTGTCGGCGCAGGCCACGGACAAGGGGGTAAACAAGGCCACGACGAAACTATTCCCGGTCGCCAATACGCCACAGGCCATCCTCGACCTGGGCGAAGAGGGGCTGAAGGACTACATCAAGACCATCGGCCTGTTCAACAGCAAGGCCCGGCACATCATCCAGGCCTGTCGAATCCTCGTCGAGCAGCACGGCGGCGAGGTGCCGGAAGACCGCGCGGCGCTGGAGGCCCTGCCGGGTGTGGGCCGCAAGACCGCCAACGTGATCCTCAACACTGCCTTCGGCCATCCCACTATTGCGGTGGACACACACATCTTCCGTGTCGCCAACCGCACCCGCATCGCCCCCGGCAAGACGGTGCTGGAGGTGGAGAAGAAGCTGATGAAGTTCATCCCCGACGAATTCAAGCAGGACGCCCATCACTGGCTGATCCTGCACGGGCGCTACACCTGCGTGGCGCGCAAGCCGCGCTGCGGTTCCTGCATCATCGAGGATCTGTGCGAATACAAACAGAAGGTATACGACTGATGTTCGGTAACAACCGTGAGCAACTGCGCCGCCTGTATGTGGAGGC
>DRNU01000230.1 GCA_011374975.1 Gammaproteobacteria bacterium
GGCTCCTCGATAAACTCACCGAGCTGGATGTCGGGGTTTATCTTGCGCGCATCCTCGAGCAGGATCTGCCGGGACGGATGGCGGTAGCCGGTCTCTTCGTCATCGTCTGCCGACTCCGGGGCCTCTTCGACCACTTCCCAGCGACGGAAAGTCTCGTGCTCGCCGGTCTCGCGGTCGATGTGCACGCGTGCCTCGATGTCTTCTTCATGACGTTTCTTGGTCGCGGATGCGAGCGCCGCTTCGATCGCGCCGAAAATCACATCCCTGCTGACACCCTTTTCATTGGATACAGCGTCCACAACCATCAAAATTTCTTTACTCATTACGCACCCTCCGTCCGATGCGAATTATAGTCCGGTACCAGTCGTGCCTGGTCTATCTCGTCCAGCGTCACGGCCAGTTCTTTATCATCCATCTGCACCACGACCTGGTCATCTTTCATACCGGCCAGAATGCCTTTGAACTTGCGCTGCCCCTCAACCGGTGCAAACAGGCGCAAGCTGATTTCATGTCCCGCGAAGCGCTCGAAATCCTGCGCCTGGTACAGCGGCCGGTCCAGGCCCGGCGACGAGACTTCCAGCGTGTACTCACCGCGAATCGGGTCTTCCACATCCAGCAGGCCGCTCACCTGGTGGCTCACCGCCTTGCAGTCGTTGACGCCGATACCGTCCGCATGATCTATATAGATCCGCAGCACACTGCCCCTGGCGCGAATCAGTTCCACGCCAACCAGTTCAAAG
Organism: Gammaproteobacteria bacterium; assembly: GCA_011374975.1. Lineage (GTDB taxonomy): Bacteria > Pseudomonadota > Gammaproteobacteria > DSM-19610 > DSM-19610 > Thiogranum. The sequence goes on from DRNU01000230.1 coordinate 741, forward strand.
CCCAGTGCTGTCACCGCCGGCTCGATGAGCTTGCGGAGTTCGGCCGATTCTCGCGGCATTCGCCCACACCAAAAACAAAAAATGGGCCGTAGGCCCACTTCAAAATGCGGAATCCGCGTAGCAAAACGAACGGATCCGCCTGAAATTCAGACTATTGTAGCAGAACAATACAAGTAAAAGTAGCCTGTTATCGGGTTCCGGTCAGGTCCCGGCGGGATCTGCATGCCTTGCGGCTACGGCGGCACACCGGTAATGTCGGCGAGCGCCTGCAAGATATTGTCAATATTCACATTTCCAGCCTCCACAGTCACCGCATAGCGGCCCTCCCCCGCGTTCAGCGGCTGCTGCGTCTCGCGTTGTGCCGCAAGCACGGCCAGGGTCGCCTCCGAAGCATCGCCACCCTGCTCTGCACGGTGCCGGATACGGCGCTCGAGTTCGGCACCCGGTGCCTGGCAATCGATAATGGCAAACGGCACCCGCCGGCGCTGCGCCAGGGCCAGAAAGCTGTCGCGCCGCTCGCGTTGCAGGAAGGTGGCATCGACGATGACCGGGTAACCGGCCTCGAGCACAGTGTCGGCCAGTTCCGCCAGGCGCGCATAGGTCTTTTCCGTCTGCTGCGCAGCGTACAGGCCCGCACCGGTTGCCGAGCCGCTGTCCGCTGTCGCCGCCAGCCCCGCCAGCCGTTTACGTTCGACGTCGGAGCGCAGCTGCAGCATACCGGACGCCTCGCACAGGCCGCGCGCAACGGTTGACTTGCCGGAACCGGACAGGCCGCGGGTAATCAGCAGCATGGGTTGCCCGGCTGACAGCGTGTCTTCGGCCAGTTGCAGGTACTGGTCGTATTCCGCCCGGGCAGCCTGCGCGGTTTCGCTGCCCGACGGCGCCTGCCGGCAGCGCAGCAGGGCCACCTTGGCGCGTACCAGCGCCCGGTATACCCGGTAATAGCGCAGCACAGCCAGCCCGGCATAGTCGCCGCCATGTTGCAGGTAACCATTCAGAAAGCGCCAGGCATGGTTGGCGTAACCACGGTCCTGCAAATCCATCAACAGAAACGCCACTTCGCTGATGACATCGATCCAGCGCAGTTCGGGATTGAACTCGATGCAGTCGAACAGGGTGACCCGGCCGTCGATCAGGGTGATATTGCCCAGGTGCAGGTCACCGTGGCATTCGCGGATACTGCCATCGCGGTGCCGGTGCCGCAGCTGCGGTTCGAGCCGTTCACGTTCGCCTTGCGTCCACTGCCGGACGGCTTCCAGCCGTTCGATGTCCGCGGGGTCGTTCAGCGCAGGCCGGATATGCCGGAAGTTTTCGCTGACCCAGTGATGGACCTGGTCCGGGTCACCGTACGGCATGTCAGCCGTGGCGCGCGCCGTATGCTGGTGGAACAGCGCCACCTGCTCGATCAATTGATCGACAAGTCCGCTGTCCAGGCGCTTTTGCTGCGCCAGCTGACTGAGCAAGCCTGCGGCGGGAAACTGCCGCATGCGCACGGCGTATTCCAGCACCGGACCGTCACCCCCGATCACGGGCTGCTGCAACGACCCGGTAATAGCAACCACATCGAGGTAAATGTCCGGGGCAAAACGGCGGTTGAGGCGCACTTCTTCCTGGCAGTAAAAGTGCCGTTTCTCCAGCGTGGAATAATCCAGGAAACCGAAATCGACCGGCTTCTTGATCTTGTAGGCGTGGCTGCCCGTCAGCAATACCCAGGCGCAATGTGTTTCCACCCGCTCCACGGTCACAGCCGGCCCGAAGCTGTGCCGGCTGACCAGGGCATCGATCAGGCTGCTGTCTGTCATCGTTGCCTCAACAGATCCTGGGCAAGGGATCGTCTTCCAGTTCGTCGAGCATGCGCTCGCCACCCAGTTCGGTCGTCAACAGCAAGCGCGAACACTGCGCATCGACCTGGCCGATCAGGGCCGCCTCTCTGCCTTCCGGCAGCGCGCGCCAGTCAGCCAGCAGGGCCTCGGCCTGCGCCTCGGCAACGACCGCCACCACGCGGCCCTCGCAAGCCAGGTACAGGGGGTCGTAACCCAGCATTTCACACACCGAGGCCACCGCATCACGTACCGGGATCGCCGTCTGTTGCAGGCGTATACCCAGGCCGGTCGCACGCAGGATCTCGTAACACACGGTAGCCAGGCCACCGCGGGTCGGGTCGCGCATGAAGCGCAACCCTGCACACTCCAGTGCTGCGCGCGTTAACGGCAGCACACTGGCTGCATCCGATTGCAACTCGCCGCGCAGGCCGAACTGCTCACGCGCCAGCAACACGGCGATACCGTGATCGCCGACCGGCCCGCTGACCAGTATGCGGTCACCTGTCTGGATCAGGTCCATGGCCGGCCGTTGTTTTGCGCTGCGGATACCGACACCGGTAGTGGCCAGGTACAGCCCCCCGCCTTCCCCGCGCCGCAACACCTTGGTGTCACCGGCCACCACCCGCACGCCCACGGCTTTTGCAGTTTCGGCCAGCGTCATCACGATACGCTCCAGCTGTGCGATCTCCATGCCTTCTTCGATAAAAGCGTTAAGGCTCAAATAGAGCGGCTCCGCACCCGCCACCGCCAGGTCATTGGTGGTCCCGTGTACGGCCAGTGAACCGATATTGCCACCCGGGAATTCCAGTGGCTGGACGATAAAACCATCGGTGGTGTACAGCACCTCACCGGCGGGCAGTGCAATCGGTACCGCATCCGCCCCGGTATCCAGCGCGGGGTTATCGAGATGGCGTGCGAACACCTGCTCGATCAGTTCACGCATGTAACGACCGCCGTTGCCGTGGGCCAGGGAAATATGCGTATCTTCCATCGTCCTACTCCCGCCAGCCGGTATCGACAATCTGGCCGAAAGCCAGCCCCGCATCATTAACCGGCAGGCGTTCGGCAAGCAGCAACTCAAAGCCCTCCTGTTGCAGGCGCCGGGCACAGATCTCGCTCAACCTGCGGTTCTGGAACACGCCACCGCACAGGCCAACGGCCTGCACCGGCCGGCCGGCGCGTATCCGCAGTGCCTGCTGCACCAGCGCTTCGGCCATCGAGTCGTGGAACAGTGCAGCACGTTCCTCCAGCGGGCGCTGCACATCGGCCATGCAATGCACCAGCGGCCGCCAGTCGGTACGCAGCAGGCCATCGCTCTGCTCGACCAGCGGCAAGCTCACGGGCGGCACCTCTGCATCGGCGGCAGCTTCCAGCAACATGGGGCCCTGGCCCTCGAAACTTGCCTTCAGGCACAGTCCGGTCAGCGCGGCGGCAGCGTCGAACAGGCGGCCGACCGCGCTCGTTGCCGGTGTATTGAGATGCTTCTGCCAGGCCTGGTACAGCAGTGAATAGCGGTCGATGTCATCCCCCGGACTATTGAGTGTGTCTGCCAGGCGCACAGCGGCAACATTGTCGCCCGCTTCCCACGCCAGCGACAGCGCGCTGCGCCAGGGTTCACGCCCGGCCCGGTCGGCGCCAGGCAAACGGAACGGCCGCATGCTGGCCAGCCGCTGCCAGCGCCCGGGTGAACCGTACAGGGCTTCACCACCCCACAGGGTCCCATCGGTGCCGTAACCGACGCCGTCCCAGGTGAACACCAGCAAATGTTCAGAACGTGCAGCACATTCCCCGGCCAGCGCCGAGGCGTGCGCCGCATGATGCTGGACGGCTGTCACCGGCAAGCCCTGCTGTCGCGCCCAGCGCGATGTTACATAGCCCGGGTGCAGGTCACAGACAATGGCCTCTGCCCTGACGGCATATAAAGCCTGTAAATCCGCGACGACCTGTTCGAACACATCCAGACTGCGCGCTGTATCCATATCACCGATATGCGGCGATACCACCGCCCGGTTGTCCCACGCCAGGCAGACAGTCGTCTTCATGTGCCCGCCGACCGCCAGCAGCGGTTGCTGCAGGGTGAACGGCAGGCTGAATTCAGCGGGCGCATTGCCGCGCCCGGAACGTATCGGCCGAGGGCTGCCATGCAGTGACCGGTACACGGGGTCATCGGCCGGCCGCACGATGGGGCGGTTGTGATGCAGGAAGGCGTCGGCAACGTGTTGCAGGCGCTGTTCGACAACCTCATTGTCGGCCAGCACCGGTTCGCCGCTGAGATTCGCAGAAGTCGCCACCAGCGGGCCGCCAAAGTCATTCAACAACAGGTGGTGTAACGGGCTGTAGGGCAGCATCACGCCGAGTTCATTCAGGCCGGGCGATACTTGTCGCGAAACAGCGCTGTCAGCATTCTGCTGTGCCAGCACAATCGGGCGCCCCGTATCGCGCAACAGGGACTCTTCCCGGGCTGTAAGTGTGACCGCCTGTTTCAGTTGAACAAGATCATGATCGGCCGGGAACATCACAGCCAGCGGTTTGTGCGGCCGTTGTTTCCGGTCACGCAGCTTCTGTACCGCGCTGTCACTGGCCGCATCACACAGCAGGTGATAACCCCCGACACCCTTTACCGCGACAATACCACCCTGCTGCAGCACTTCGATACAGGCCGTCAGTGCCGGTTCAGTCTGCGTAACTTCCCTGCCGTCGTGCCTGAAACAGAGTTGCGGCCCACATACCGGACAGGCCACCGGTTCGGCATGAAAACGCCGGTTCGACACATCGGTATATTCCCGCCGGCACGCCGGGCAGAGTTCAAACTGTGCCATCGAGGTATTCGGCCGGTCATAGGGCAAGGCCCGGATCAGGGTGTAACGCGGACCGCACTGGGTACAGTTGATAAACGGGTAACGGTAACGGCGGTCAGCGGGATCGTTCAGTTCGGCGAGGCAATCCGCACAGACAAAATAATCCGGCGGTACGTGGATATCATGGCTGCCGCTCTCCTCGCTGTCGAGGATGCGAAAATCTTCCAGCGTCACACCGTCCAGCGGCTCACTGTGGATTATGCGCGGACGCGCGATCTCCGGCGCCCGCTCGATCAGCCCACGCACAAAAGCCTGTAACTGCTGTGCCGCCCCTGCAGCGACGATCTCGACCTGCCCGGCCCCGTTCCTGACCCAGCCTTGCAACCGGTGCTCGCGCGCCAGGCGGTAGACAAAAGGTCGAAACCCGACCCCCTGCACGACGCCCGACACAATCCAGCGCATGGCCGGTGACGTTACCGCCTGCGTGTTACTGCCAGGCGACGGGGCGGAGGCGTCCTGGGAGGTCATGACGGCGACGCAGTGGCCTGTGCCGCCTTGCCCTGCGTATTATCACGCACGCCACCCGACCACCAGATCCGACAGGCGCCTTCATCCGACACCATGCAGGGCCCGATCGGGTGGCGCGGGTTGCAACCGCTGGCATAGAGCCGGCATTCATTGGGGTAGATTTTACCGAGCACCACTTTCGCGCAATCGCACCCCGGCGGCATCTGCCCGGCGCGTTTGCGCAAATCATCCGCACAGGACGGAAAAATCCTGCGGGTGTCATGGGCGGCACAGGCATCACGCAGACTGAAACCGGAAGCCGGGATCGAACCGATACCGCGCCAGTTCGCATCCGTCACCTGCATGGCCTGGCGCAGATGAGCCTGCGCGGTGGGATTGCCTTTGGGCCTGACCAGCTCCGGGTAACAATTGTCGAGAAACACCCGGCCCTCGCGCAACTGGCGCAGCGTGGAATACATCGCCGCCAGCAGACTTTCCGGCGTAAACCCGGCCACGGCACAGGGCAACCCGTGTTTATCGGGGATAAACCGCCATTCCTCCAGCCCCATGACCGTCGCCACATGACCGGGCGCGATCAGGGCATCAAAACCGGACGTATCCGCGTCGAGCAACATGGCAACAGCCGGCCAGGTAAGACGCCCGGAAAGCAATACCGAAAGATTCTCCGGCGCACCCTCCACCAGCATCGCGGCCACCGGCGCAGTCGTGGTTTCAAAACCGGCGGCAAAAAACACCACCGGCCGCTCCGGCTGCTGCCGGGCAATCAGCACGGCTTCCAGCGGTGACGCTATGGGTCTGATGTCCGCACCGGCCGCCTTCGCCTCCTGCAACGAACGAATATCATTTTTAGGCACATTCACCGGCACCCGCAACATGTCACCGAAAGCCACCAGCGTAATGTCTTCCTTCAGGGCCAGCTGAATGGCTTCATAGATATCTTCTTCGGGACAGATACACACCGGACAGCCCGGCCCCGGAATCAACTCGATATTCGCCGGCAACGCCGTACGCAAACCGGCCATCGTAATAGAGCGTTCATGCCCGCCACAGACATTCATGATCTTTACCCGGTCAGGCAGATCCAGGGCATGAATCTCATCGAGCCATTGTTTTGCACTACGCGACATAATTCAGTTCACTCGCAAAAAGCACAACCGCCCCTCGGCCTCCAGTTTTTTGCGCCGTGCCCGGGATGCCTTTCCAGCGCCTTGCGCCCGCGCCTGAAGCAGGAAAGGCATCCCGGGCACGGCGCAAAAAGGCCAGACAGAAAACCGCTGTCAGGCACCCGTGTTGTCAGGTCAGACCGTGCAAATGCACACCATCCGGCTGAATACGCGGCCGCAACGTCGCACCGTTTTCACACTGCGCACGATGATGTTCCACTTCATCATCCAGCCACTGCAACCAGGCCTGCAACGACCCGGGCTGCTTCGCACTCATCTCCAGCACCGGCGCCGCATTCGCCAGCGCCCGCACATTGCCGGTCGCCCGTTCAGTATCGAAATCATCCAGCACCGGCAACAAATCCACCTTCGTCAGCGCAACAAGATCAGCGGCACGAAACATCACCGGGTACTTGGACGGTTTGTCATCCCCCTCCGGCACCGACAGCAAAGTCACATTCCGGTGCTGACCAAGATCAAAACTCGCCGGACACACCAGGTTACCGACATTTTCAATAAACAGAATATCGATAGCATCCAGATTCAGCTCGTGCAACGCTGTGTGCAGCATATGCGCATCCAGGTGACAGGCCGTGCCGGTCGTGATCTGTACCGCCTGCACACCGCACTTGCGGATACGCTCGGCATCGTTCTCAGTTTCAAGATCACCTTCGATGACTGCAACCCGGTAGCGGCCGTCCAGCGCCTCGATAGTGGCTTCAAGCAAAGAGGTCTTGCCGGAACCGGGCGATGACATCAGGTTCAGCGCCAGTACCCCGTGGCGGTCAAAATGCTCCCGGTTGTGCGCCGCGGCATGATCGTTTTCTGAAAGCAGGTTCTTCAGCACACTGACCGCTTCATTACCCTGCCCGGTTTTCTGCAGCTTGCCGCCCGGTGCAATCAGATGCTGATTACCGTGCGTCACGTTACAACCACAGGTATCACACATAGTCTTCCTCCCGGGTAAATTCGACCTGTACCAGGATCAGTTCATCACCACTGATCAGGGTGGTGCGCCAGTCTCCGCAATGCGCGCAGAGCAGACGGTTGGCGCTCGCATCCGAGTTTTTGCCACACATCTGGCAATTCACCCGCACCGGCCTGTCCTCGATATCGAGCACGGAACCTTCCGCCAGTGTGCCGGCCGCGGCAAGCGGGTAAGCGCGCTGCAGCAGTTGCGGCTCGACACCGGACAACGGTCCGATACCGACCCGCACACATTCCACCTGTTGCGCCTTTTCCCGCTGCGCCAGTTCCTCGACCTGAGCAATGAGCGCCTGGCAGACAGAAAGTTCATGCATGGTCTAGTCCCCGGCGGCCAGCATCTGGTCGTACAGTTCCCAGGCGGTACGTGCTTCCTGCGGGGAAATTTTCTGGATGGCATAACCGATATGCACCACGATGTGATCGCCCGCGGCAAGCGGTTCATCCTGCATCATGAACAGGCTGACATCGCGGGTTACGCCCCGGGCTTCACAATGGGCAATAAAACCGTCGATCGCCTGAATCTGCATCGGAATACCTAGACACATGTCTTCCTCCAAACTGGTTTTTGCCAGCCTTTTATGGCAGCTTACGCCAATCACTACAGGCCGTACAGCCATCGGAACACCATGCAACGCACACTGGTATTAGGCATTGGCAATACCCTGCTTTCCGACGAAGGACTGGGCATACACCTGCTTGAATACCTGCGCGCAAGGCACCCCGAACTGCCGGGTGTCACCTGGCTCGACGGCGGCACCCTGAGTTTTACCCTGGCACCTGTCATTGAAGATCACGCTAACCTTATCGTCCTTGACGCAGCTCAATTAGATAAACCGCCCGGTACCATAGACTTGTTGACAGGAGCCGAGATGGACAGGTTCGTGGGTTACGGCAAACGCAGCGTGCACGAAGTCGGGCTGATCGACCTGTTGACCATCGCACAGTTGCAGGAACGGCTCCCGGAGAAACGCGCACTGCTGGGCATCCAGCCCGCCGAGTTCGGCTGGGGTGACAAACCCGGCACAGCGGTAACCCGGGCAATACCCGGGGCTGCAGTCCAGGTACTGGAACTGATTCAAAACTGGACAGAACGACAGGATTGACCATACTCAGGACTGTCGCCGCCCGGTAGCAGGCACTCAGACGCAAGGAGACTACACAATGGTCGGCCGGATTCTGATTTCACCTCCTGACTTCCACCAGGCGCAATTGTCATGACCGTGCATGGAACACCCGGCACCAGCCCGGGATGCGGTTCAGGCTCCCCCTGTGAAATCCCCACCGGCAACCTGATCCCGCTGCTGCATGAAATCCGCCACGCGCTGGAGCGCTGGCTGGACAGCGGTGAGGAACACGCCATCGACCTGCGCGGCATCCCCATGGCGCCCGGCGAGGAAGACCAGCTACTGGCCACACTCGGCGAAGGCGAACTGCATGCCGACCTGTCTCTCACCGGCAAAAGCGTGGTCATCGAAACCCGTTTTCCGGCCGTGTGGCTGGTCACCCACTACAACACCGATGAGCGGATCGTCGGGCGCTATATCGAAGTCTGCGAAATGCCCGCGATCCTGAAATCACAGACGGAGGACGCCAGGGCCGGTCTCGAATACCTCGGAAAACTGCTCAACGAAAACAACCTGCAATAGCGCGCGCGGAGGCAACAGCATGAAAAAAGACCAGACCATAGGCGAGGTACTCCGGGAGCGCGGGATTTCCCGGCGCAGTTTTCTGAAATTCTGCGCCAGTACCGCGTCGTTGATGGCGTTACCCCCCTCCATGATACCGGTCATCGCCGCGACCCTGGAAAAGGCGCGCCGGCCTTCGGTGATCTGGCTGTCCTTCCAGGAATGCACCGGCTGTACCGAATCGATCACCCGCAGCGATTCATCGACGCTCGAAGACCTGATCTTCAATGTCATCTCTCTGGACTACCACCACACGCTGCAGGCCTGTGCCGGGCATTTCGCCGAGCACATCCGTGAACAGGTCATCAAGGACAACGCGGGCAAGTACATCCTGATCGTGGACGGTTCCATACCGGTCAAGGATGGCGGCGTGTATTCCACCATCGCCGGCATGAGCAATGAACAGATCCTGAAAGAAACCGCCGCGCACGCCGCAGCCATTGTCGCCGTCGGCACCTGCTCGGCCTATGGCGGTATCCCGAAGGCAGACCCCAATCCCACCGGCGCGGTGTCGGTGTCCGACCTGATCAAGGACAAGCCCATCGTCAACGTGCCGGGCTGCCCGCCGATCCCCAACGTGATTACCGGGGTCCTGGTGCAGTTCCTGACTTTCGGCCTGCCGGAACTCGATGCCCTCGGCCGTCCCAAAGCCTTTTACGGCCAGAGTATCCACGACCGCTGCTACCGCCGGCCGTTTTATGACAAGGGCCTGTTTGCCGACTCCTTCGACGACGAAGGCGCCAGGAAAGGCTGGTGCCTGTACAAGCTCGGCTGCAAGGGCCCGACCACCTACAACGCCTGTGCCACCGAGAAATGGAACTTCGGCACCAGTTTCCCGATCCAGGCCGGCCATCCCTGCCTGGGCTGTTCCGAGCCTGACTTCTGGGACGCCGGCAGCTTCTACAGCGCCCTGTCGACACCCACCGAGAACATCGGCAAGACCGCGATCTACGCCACGGCCGGCGGGCTGCTGGCCGGTGCCGCCATCGGCGGTGTACTGCGCGCCCGCAAGCAGGCCGCCGTCAAGGCCCATCAACGCGTCACCATCGACGACCTGGATAAGGAGTCCTGACCATGACCGACGCCGAATTTCTGCTCTGGGTACGCGGGCCGGCTTTCAACATCGCACTGTTTATCATGCTGGCCGGCATCGTGGTGCGCTTCATGGAAATCCTGCTCATGGGCAGGAAAACCAACCTGGCCGAGGCGCGCGGTTCTGAAATGGCCGGCGGCCTGAATACCATCTGGCGCCGTACCCTGCCGGACGCGGACACTTTCCGCCGTTCCGGCTTTACCATCATCGCGGGCAACGTGTTCCACATCGGTCTGTTCGTGGTGATCTTCCTGTTCGTGCCGCATATCCTGGTGTTTGAACGTTTGTTTGGCGTCAGCTGGGCCGGCCTGCCTTCGAACATTGTGGACGCCACCACGGTAGTCACCATCGTTGCGCTGCTTGCGGTTCTGGTACACCGCGTCAAGGACCCGGTGCTGCGCATGTTGTCGAATTTTTCCGATTATCTGGCCTGGCTGGTGACGATTCTGCCGCTGATCACCGGCTGGCTGGCCTTCAACCGCGTCGGCCTGTCGGGCTCCACGCTGATCGGACTGCACATCCTCAGCGTTGAACTGCTGATGGTGCTGTTCCCGTTCACCAAGCTCAGCCATGCCTTCACCCTGGTACTGGCGCGCTGGTACAACGGCGCCATTGCCGGCTACAAGGGGGTGCAATCATGAGCGGCGCAGCCTTCGCACGCGGCTACAATGCCCTGAAAGAACAGATCGACGCGCCGATAGCCGCCTTCCTCAGCAGCTGTGTGCATTGCGGCATGTGCGCCGAGGCCTGCCTGTTTTTCACCGAGACCGGCGACCCGCAATACACGCCGATCCGCAAAGTAGAGCCTCTGCGCAGGGTGTGGGAACAGGAATACACCTTCTGGGGCAAACTCAGCAAGGCACTGGGCCTGTCAAAACCGCTGACAGACCAGGACCTGACCGACTGGGAAACGCTGGTCTACGACAGTTGCACCCTGTGCGGGCGCTGCTCCATGGTCTGCCCGGTCGGCAACGATATCGCGTATATGATCCGCAAGACCCGCGAAGGCATGGCCGCGGCGGGACACGCACCCGAGGGGCTGATCGGCGCCACGCAGCGCGCCATCACGATTGGCAGCCCGATGGGTGTAAAACTGCCGGCCCTGCAGGCACAGATTCGTCACACGGAAAAGGAATTCGACCTCAAGATCCCGGTGGATGTCGAGGGCACCGACTACCTGTGCATGTTGTCCTCCATGGAGATCATGAATTTCCCCGAATACATCGGCTCCATCGCCAGGATTTTCAAACAGGCCGATGTGTCCTGGACATTGTCTTCCGAGGCTTTCGAGGCCACCAACAGCGGCATCCAGATCGGTGTATCCGATATCGCCGCGCAACTGGTGCAGCGCATTGTCGATGCGGCGGAGAAACTGAAGGTCAAGGCGGTCATCAGCCCGGAGTGCGGCCATGCCTACATGGCGATACGCTGGGAAGGCCCGAACCTGGTCGGCAAGCGCTTCGGCTTCAAGGTGGTCCACATCCTGGAAGTACTGGACGAACTGCGTGCCCAGGGCCGGCTCAAGGTCGCGGACCGGGAAACCCGCAAACTGACCTACCACGACCCCTGCCAGATCGGCCGCCGCGGCGGTGTCCTCGAACAGCCGCGCAACCTGATCAACATGGTCGCGGAAAACTTCGTGGAGATGCCCGAGGCCGGCAAGATGAACTGGTGCTGCGGCGCCGGCGGCGGGGTCAGCACCAATGAACGCGCCGACGCTCTGCGCCTGAAAACCTTCGCGCGCAAAAAGTCCCAGCTGGATGCCGTCAACCCGGACGCCCTGGTCTCGGCGTGTTCGAACTGCCGCATCCACCTGGAAGAGGGGCTGGAGGAATACCATATGGATATTCCGTTGCTCAGCCTGACCGAAACCATCGCTGACCACCTGAGCGACACATAAGCGGAAGCCGATTGCCATGACAGCCATTACCAGCGAAACTGAATTCAGGCAGGCGATAAAAGGCCTGGAGCACGACCGGCAGCGTGTGCTGGCGGCGAAATTTATCACGCATGTACTCGACCTCTGCAGCGATAAACGCATTGCCGACGTGGTCAGGATCGCGGCTGACAGCAATGCCTCGGATACCGAACTGGCCTCGGCGCTGCATACCGCACGCGAAGCCGCGGTCGACTGCCATACCCGTTGCGGGTCGGAAGCCGACTGGCAGGAGCACGCCGGCTACTTCGTGGCACGCGCCGCCATCGCGGCGGTCACACCCGAATCACAACTGGCCGGGGCATCGGCAGCCCTGCAGGCAGCGATGAGCTGCCGCATGGCACAAACCTGCCAGTCGATTGCAGCCGAGGAGGACCGGGCTGTGCAGGAGGCGCAGGATCAATACCGTATCCTGTCCGAATATCTCGCAAGCTAACAGAGAGAGCGTCCCATGAACGAGCGCGTTGTAGTCGACCCGATCACCCGCATTGAAGGCCACCTGCGTATCGAAGCACAGATGGATGGCAACCGGATTGCGCAGGCGTATTCCTCCGGCACCATGGTGCGCGGCATCGAGATTATCCTGCGCGACCGCGACCCGCGCGACGCCTGGGCCTTCGCCCAGCGCATCTGCGGCGTGTGCACCCTGGTGCACGGCATCGCCTCGGTACGCGCGGTGGAAGACGCGCTGGACTACCCGATACCGCCCAATGCCCAGCTGATCCGCAACCTGATGATCGGTGCACAGTACGTACACGATCACGTCATGCACTTCTACCACCTGCATGCGCTGGACTGGGTCGATGTGGTATCCGCACTGGGCGCGGACCCGAAAGCCACCTCGGACCTGGCACAGAGCCTGAGCAACTACCCCAAGTCATCGCCCGGCTATTTCTCGGACATGCAGAAAAAGCTGAAGACTTTTGTCGAATCAGGCCAGCTGGGTATTTTCGCCAACGGCTACTGGGGCCACCCCGCCTACAAACTGCCGCCGGAAGCCAACCTGATGGCGGTCGCCCACTACCTGGAAGCCCTGGCCTGGCAACGCGACGTGGCGCGCCTGCACACCATCTTCGGCGGCAAGAACCCGCACCCCAACTTCGTGGTGGGCGGCGTGCCCTGCCCCATCGACCTGAATTCCGATTCGGCCCTGAACTCGGCTCAATTTGCCGAGGTACAGAACATCATCAAGAAAATGCAGTCCTTCGTCGACCAGGTCTACGTACCGGATACCCTGGCCATCGCCGGGTTCTACAAGGACTGGGCAGCACGCGGCGAAGGCATCGGCAATTTCCTGACCTACGGCGACTTCCCCGAAAAGGGCATGAACGACCCCTCCAGCCTGCTGATCCCGCCCGGTGTCATCCTCAACCGGGACCTTTCCACCATCCATGAAATCGACATGAACTCGCCGGAACACATCAAGGAGTTCATCTCGCATTCCTGGTATGACTACAGCGGCGGCAAGGACCAGGGCCTGCACCCCTACGAGGGTGAAACCGAGCTGAACTACACCGGGCCGCAACCGCCCTACCGGCACCTCGACGTGGATCAATCCTACTCCTGGCTGAAATCACCGCGCTGGAAAGGCAAGGCCATGGAAGTCGGCCCGCTGGCGCGCGTGCTGATGCTGTATGCCAGCGGTCATGAACAGACCAGAGAACTGGTCAACATGACCCTGAGCAAACTCGATGTACCGGTTACGGCACTGTTCTCCACCCTCGGGCGCACCGCCGCGCGCACCCTGGAGACCAAGATTATCGCCGACAACATGCAGGTCTGGTACGACAATCTGATTGCCAATATCAAGGGCGGCGATACCCGCACCTTCAACGAAACACTCTGGGAGCCATCGTCCTGGCCCAGGCAGGCCAAGGGCGTCGGCTTCATGGAAGCCCCGCGCGGCGGGCTCGCGCACTGGATCGTGATCGAGAACGAAAAGATCGCCAATTACCAGGCCGTGGTACCCAGCACCTGGAATGCCGGCCCGCGGGACAGTGAGGGACAGCCCGGCCCCTATGAAGCGGCACTGGAGGACAACCACGAAATGTATGACCCGAAGCAGCCCATCGAGATACTGCGCACCATCCACAGTTTCGACCCCTGCATCGCCTGCGCGGTGCACGTGACAGACCCGGATGGCGAAGAACTGGTCAAGGTCAAGGTCTGTTGACCCGGATACACAGGGAGATAGGGAGCCCGTTATGACAGCAAGCAAACTGACCGTCCTGATTTCCGCACTGGCGTTTATCCCGGCGGCTTACGCCCACCCCGGCCACACGCACAGCCACAACGTCCTGGAGCGGGTGTTACACGCGGTACAGACCGAATGGCTCGCCCCGGTGCTGGTGGTGATCCTGATTGGCGTTGCCGGTTACCTGTACCTGAAATACTCCAGCAACGACCGGTAGCAACAGCATCCGTCATGCCGGCCTGCGCCGGCATGACAGGAAATTACAGGGTCTTGCGCGGCTTTTTCAGCTGGTCCAGCGAGACAGTGTGCTCACCCGGCGCCTGCAACGGGTCGGTCTCTTCAACAACAAAGATACGGTGCCCGTTAAGCATGGCCGAGACATCCGATGCGGTTCCTTTTGCATCGTGCAGCGCCACGGTGAAAATATGCAGGACGGCAAAAACCAGGATAAACGGTGCCCAGAAATCATGCACCGAGGGCAGGTAAAACGTCCCCATCACCGGGTAGGCTTCCATTAGCAACCCGGTGAGTGTCTGCACCACGAGTACGAGCAGAACGAAAAGATAGACCGGCGCCCACAACGGGTTGTGCGCATACCATTTCGGTTGTGGCGACTTGCCCATTGTGGCGTAGAAGACCAGGGTCTGGCCCATCTTCTGCAAGTCATCGCGCTGTGGTACCAGCGCCTTCCAGTGGGCCGGCCCCTTTCCGGTCAACAACAACCACACCCGGAGCAGCAACCCGAGTATCAGCCCGATACCCGCCAGACGGTGATAGTCACTGGCCGCGTTGGCAACACCGGGGGCCAGTTTCACCAGCCAGCCGGTTGCGATCAATACGCCGACAGACAACGCGAGCAGCCAGTGCGCAAGCCGCATCCGGCCACTCCATACCAATGTGCGTTTAATATGGCTACCGCCCATGCGCGCCCTGTTCAGTTTTAAAGTGCCTGTTGCAGGCCCTGCGGTACATGGTAACAAAAAACACCCCCATGCCGACCATGAACAGGATGACGAACAGGGACAGGATGCCTGTCCAGCTACCGAGCAGCAGCTCAAGGGCCTGGTTCATTGCAATCACCTCTCTTTGTCGATCAAACTGCAGGCCGGAGCCACACCCGGCCCCGACCTGCCCGGAACACGCTTACCAGCCGAGTTCACCGACATCTTCATCATCGTCGGCGACTTCAACCGCTGACACCGCCGACACGGTCACGACAGACGGCTCGGCAGCCTGCTGGTCACTGGTTTCGATCACTTCGCAGTTGCTGTTGAAGTCGTCGAAAGTCCAGGGGATGTAGCCCGATTCAGCAGCTATGTCCGCCGCATTCACCGTGGACATGCTCACCAGCGTAATCACTATTGCCATTGCTTTCTTCATCACTCACCTCACTAGTCAGAAACCGGTATCAAGCCGGCCAGTCATGGAAAATTCAGTTATCGAGCGGCTGCTTGATGCTGACCGCGCCGCGCAGGTCGCCGGGCTTGTAACCAACGGCCCGGTCGTGCGGGTACAGGGCATTCAGCTCATTGCGCACCGGCCCGGCGATCTGTTCCGCGCTGCCGTGGCAGGCCAGGCACTGCGGCGCCACACCGATTGCCTTCATGTAGCGCAATGAGCGGCCTGCGGGTTCTTCAACGACTTCGAAATAGCTCATTGTTTTATACGCCTCACCCTGCGCCGCGCGCTTTTCAAATTCGCGCAACACATCCTGTTCCCAGGCATCGGGCATACCCAGCATCGGGTTACGTACCCGCGTGCCGACCCGGGTTACCTTCCAGCCTTTTTCCAGCGAAATCCGGTTGGCGATCTCCGGCGCCTTGTCGCGGCAGACCTTCATCGCCGCGGTCGGCCCGCCGGCCTTCATTTCCTGCTTCATGGTGCCGCCGAGCTGCTTGATGAAATCACCCGTCACCGCTTTGGCCGCAGCGACACGCGCCTGTATATCCGCATCATCGCCGGCGGCCCGCGCCGCCGGTGCTGCAACGGCCGCGCTCAATGCTGCCACTACCAGTATTTTTGAAATATTCATTTTCATATCCAGACTCCTGTTCCTTTCGTATGTATGACTTCAGTTTTAAATCCCGCAGTGCCGGTTGGCCGCCAGGCTGTCATTCTTCCAGGTCCTGCCATACATGGCTTCCAGCTGCTTGCGTTCTATAAATTGCCCGCGTGTAGTTCCGGGTTGCAGGTCCGCATTCATCGCGCGCTCCTGGCCGATGCTGCTGATGCGCCACCCGTTCCTGATCCGCCCCGGGTAAACCAGCGTTTCGTCCGGCAGTGCAAACAGGCGCTGCTCAACACTGTCGAACAACTGACCCGCATTCGCATCGTCACGCAGGCAGGGGCCTGTTGCCCCGGCCAGCAGCGTATGGCCGGTAAAGACACGGTCACGCCAGCGGATACTCAACGAACACATGCTGTGCCCCGGCGTCGCCAGCACGCTGATACATTCCTCACCAACAAAGATGCTGTCGCCGGCGTCGACATGCATGTCCACGCAGCTGATATCGGCCTCACTGTGGGTCACCAGCCGCGCCCCGGTATCTGTGCGCAGTACCGACGCTGCGCTCAGGTGCGACTCGTGGGCGTGCGTCTCGATGACATACACCAGCCGCAGGTCGAGGCGGTTCATGACCTCGATATAGTCAGGCTCGGCCAGCAGGTTCGGATCCAGCAGCGCGGCATAACGCGTCACCGGGTCCGCCAGCAAATAGCTGATCTCGTCATCGCTGGTACAGAACTGGCGGAAAATCATGGCACCCTGCCTCGCAACCGGCCGACCCTGTCGGCACTACATGACAGTACTATGGCAAGCTCTGTGCCAGGCGCTGTGAGCCTTGTGTTATCTGCATATTACCAACTGTTTTATAAAGTATTTTATTCATTAACCAGGACTGTGAGGCAGACCGGAACAGACACCTGGCGCAGGCCAGGACTGCCATTTCAGTCACTCCCGTGCTAACCTGTAGTGCCATTATTGGCATTCACGGGAACCCCCATGAGCAAACCGCTGCGTTTCAGCGAACACAGCCAGACCGAAGTCACCGGCGTACTCGATGCGCTCGGCGCCCCGGCGGTGGCCCTCACACCGGATTACCGCATCCTGGCCGCCAACCAGGCCTACCGGGATACCTACGGCGACGGCAAACCGCTGCACGACCGGCACTGCTACGAGGTGTCGCACCACTACGTCGTGCCCTGTGACCAGGCCGGCGAAAGCTGCCCGCTGGCCGACTGCCTGGCCTCCGGCCGCAAGCAGCGTGTGCTGCACCTGCACCACACGCCGCGCGGCGAGGAACACGTCGATGTCGAAACACACCCGGTCAGGAACGATGACGGGGAAATCAGTTATGTCATCGAGATCATGCGCGAGACGCGCACCGCCAGCAGCCGGGCGGAAGCACACGGCATGGTCGGCCGGTCACGCGCCTTCAACCGTATGCTGGAACTCGTCAACCGCGTCGCCCCGGCTGAAACAGCCGCGCTGTTACAGGGTGAGTCCGGCACCGGCAAGGAACTGGTGGCGCGGGCCATACACGACAACAGCCCGCGCAGCGACAGGCCGTTCGTCGTCGTCGAGTGTTCGGGGCTGACGGAGTCGCTGTTCGAAAGCGAGTTATTCGGACATGAGCGTGGCGCGTTCACCGGCGCCCACGCTAAAAAGATCGGCCTGGTGGAAGCGGCCGAAGGCGGCACGCTGTTCCTCGACGAGGTCGGTGATGTGCCCCTGAGCCTGCAGGTCAAGCTGCTGCGCCTGCTGGAGTCCGGCACCTACCGGCGCGTCGGCAGCGTGGTGCCGCGCAAGGCGGATTTCCGGCTGGTAACCGCCACCCACCGCGACCTGCAGGCGATGGTCGATGCAGGCAGTTTCCGCCGCGACCTGTTCTACCGCATCAGTACCTTCCCCATCGCACTGCCCGCGCTCAAGGACCGTGCGGAGGATCTCCCGCTGCTGATCGAATCCCTGCTGTCACGCCTGTCGCCGGGACAGGTTTACACGGTATCCCCGGCGGCACTCGCCTGCCTGCAACGTTACCGCTTCCCCGGCAATATCCGCGAGCTGCGCAATATACTCGAGCGTGCCATGCTGCTGACCGATGACGAAGAGATCCTGCCCGCGCACCTGCCTGCCGAAGCCTGTGATGCGGACGACCGCCACCGGCAACTGCCGGCCGGGGATGAAATCCTGCCACTCAAAGAACTGGAACGGCGTTACCTGATACAGGTCCTCGCACGCTTCCCGGGCGACCGCGACAGCCTGGCGGAGAAGCTGGGCATCAGCAAGCGCACCCTGTTCAGGAAATTGCAGGAACTGAAAGCCGGTTAACACAGCCCGGGAGCTGATCCCGGGTCGGTACGATCAATCCGTGCTCAGCAGTTTATCCATCCGGCTACGCATCAGCGCGTAATACAGCACCGGGATCACCACCAGCGTCAGTACTGTCGATACCAGCAGACCGAAGATCAACGCGATGGCCAGGCCACGGAAGATCGGGTCGTCGAGGATAAACAGCGCACCGAGGATGGCCGCCAGGCCGGTGAGGATAATCGGCTTGGCACGAATCGCACCGGCACGTATCACCGCCTCTTCGAAAGCAACACCGCTCCTGACTTCCTCGTTGATGAAGTCCACCAGCAGGATGGAGTTGCGCACGATAATACCGGCCAGGGCGATCATGCCGATCATCGAGGTGGCCGTAAACTGGGCGCCCAGCAGCGCATGCCCCGGCATGACGCCGATAATGGTCAGCGGGATCGGCGCCATGATGACCAGCGGTACCAGGTAGGAACGGAACTGCGCCACCACCAGCAGGTAGATCAGGATGAGTCCCACCGAGTAGGCAATTCCCATGTCGCGGAAAGTCTCGTAGGTAATCTGCCATTCACCGTCCCACTTGAGGCTGTAGCGGTAGGGATTGGCAGGTTGTTCTATCAGGTGCTGATCGACAGCCTCCCCGTTGACAGCAATATCGTCCTCGATGGCCGCATACAGGTCGGCCATGCCGTACAACGGGCTGTCCAGCTCACCGGCCATATCGCCGGTCACGAACACCAGCGGCAGATGATCCTTGCGGTAGATGGCATTCTCGATCGTGGACAGTTCCAGCGTCACCAGTTCCGACAGTGCAACCAGGGCACCGTCATTGCCGCGCACGCGCAGTGTCAGTACACGTTCCAGGTCGGCCTTCTCCGCCACCGGCAGTTCCATGCGCACGGCTATGGGGTAGCGTGCGCGGGCATTGCGCAGGTAGCTGACATCCTCGCCGTCCAGCGCCGTGGCCAGCGCGTTCACCACGGTAGCCTGGTCCACGCCAAGTTGTGCCGCCAGACTGCGGTCGATACTCACGATCCAGCGCTCCGCCGGGGCTTCCACACTGTCGTCGATATCGACAATATCGGCGGTCTGGTGGAACACCTGCTTCACCCGGCGCGCGAGCTCGATCTGGCCTTCATAGTCCGGGCCGTAGATCTCCGCCACCAGCGGCGACAGCACCGGCGGCCCGGGCGGCACCTCGACCACTTTCACCACCGCATTGAAACGTTTGCCGATGGCCACCAGCGGTTCACGCACGCTGCGCGCAATGTCGTGACTCTTGCGCTCGCGTTGCGACTTGTCGACCAGGTTGACCTGGATATCACCGACATTGGGACCACTGCGCAGGTAGTACTGGCGCACCAGCCCGTTGAAGTTGATCGGTGCGGCGGTACCGGCATAGATCTGGTAATTGGCCACCTCCGGCACCGCGGCGAGGTAGTCCGCCAGTTCGGTCAGCATGCGGTTGGTCTGTTCCAGCGCAATGCCTTCCGGCATGTCGACCACCACCTGGAACTCCGACTTGTTGTCGAACGGCAGCATCTTCAGCACCACCAGTTTCACCCCGGCCAGGCCGGTGGAGAGCAGGATCAGCACCAGTACCGAGGCCAGCATCAGGTAACGTCTGCGCTGTCCTTTCACATCACCCAGGAAAGGCGCCAGCACACGCCGGAACAGCGCCAGCAGGCGCGAGTCGTCCGCGCTTTCCGCATGTCCGGCATGCGCCTCGGCACGCAACAGCTTGAGCGACATCCACGGCGTGATCACCAGCGCCACGGCGAGAGAAATCAGCATGCCCAGGCTGGCATTGATCGGGATAGGACTCATGTACGGGCCCATCAGGCCGGTCACGAACGCCATCGGCAACAGGGCCGCGATGACGGTAAAGGTGGCCAGGATGGTCGGCCCGCCCACCTCGTCGACCGCGACCGGTATCGCCTGCACCAGGTTCAGTTTGCCCATCTGCATATGGCGGTGAATGTTCTCGACCACTACTACTGCATCATCGACCAGGATGCCGATCGAGAATATCAGCGCAAACAGCGAGACGCGGTTGAGCGTGAAACCCCAGGCCCAGGAGGCAAACAGGGTGATGGCCAGAGTAATCACCACCGCGGCACCGACAATGATCGCTTCACGCCAGCCGAGGCTGAAGATCACCAGTATCACCACGGAAGCGGTGGCGAAAATCAGTTTCTTGATCAGCGTCTGCGCTTTCTGGTCGGCCGTCACGCCGTAGTTGCGCGTGACCGTGACGTTCACCCCCTCGGGAATGAAGATGCCCTGCAGCGCGTCGAGCCGGTCGACGATCTGGTCGGCGATACCGACGGCATTGGTGCCGGGCTGCTTGGCGATGGCCAGCGTCACCGCCGGGTGCTCGCCTTTCGTGGTATCCGCCTGCCCGGCCACGCCCGAACCGAACCAGACATACTGTTCAGGCTGCTCCGGCCCACGGTGAATATCGGCCACGTCGCGCAGGTAGACAGGCTTGCCTTCGTTCAGCCCGACCACCAGGCCGGCGAGATCATCGGCGTGCTGGAACAGCTCCCCCGCCTTGACCAGGACGGCGCGGTTGTCGGCCACCAGTTCACCCACATCGCTGGACTGGTTGGCCTGCCGCAAGGCCGTGCGCAGGTCTTCCAGCGCCAGGCCGTAACCGGCCAGCCGTTGTGCATCGAGCAGCACATGCACCACTGGTGCCGGGCCGCCCACGGTATAGATATCGCGGGTACCGGGCACCCGTTTGAGTTCTGTCTCCAGGGTATGGGCAACGTGCTTGAGCTGCGCGGCGCCACGCTCCATGTCCTCGGTCCACAGTGTCAGGGTGACAATGGGCACGTCGTCGATGCCCATCGGCTTGACCAGCGGCCGGCCCACGCCGAGGTTGGTCGGCAACCAGTCCTCGTTGGAATACAGCGCGTTGTACAGGCGCACAATGGCCTCGGTGCGCTCCTCGCCGACATTGAACTCCACGGTCAGGATCGACTGGCCGGGGCGCGACATGGAATAGATATGTTTGACGCCCTCGATCTCGGACAGCACCTGCTCGGCCGAACTGGTCACCAGGTTTTCGACCTCGCGCGCCGATGCCCCCGGGAAGGGAATGAACACGTTGGCGAACGTGACGTCGATCTGCGGTTCTTCCTCACGCGGCGTCACCGCAATGGCGAACATGCCCAGCAACAGGCCCAGCAGGGCCAGCAGTGGCGTGATCTCGGTCTGCAGGAAGCGCCTGGCGACCGAACCTGAAAACCCCAGCTGAACACTCATGACGGCGGTTGTGTATCCTGGCGCTTGAGCGCGATACCGGCGGCAACCGGGTCCAGCGCCACCTGTTCACCCTCTTCGAGACCGGCCAGCACCACGCGAAAACCACCCGGCGCTTCACGGCCGATGCGTAACTGACGGAAGTGCACCCGGCCATCTTCGGCAACCACGTAGACACCGGTCACTTCGCTGCGGTGCACCACGGCAGACGCGGGAATCAGCAGTGTGCGTTCCCGGCCCACCACGAACGCGGTCTTGACCAGCATGCCGGGGTACATACCGTGCTGGCCGTCAGGCAACTGCACGCGCACGGTAAAGGTGTGGCTGGCCGGATCTGCGTAGGGGAAGATGGTAATGTCCGTGCTTTCCAGCCACTGGTCGCTGTCCGGCACCCGCACCCGGGCCTGGGCGCTGGCACGGATACGTTGCACATAGTGCGCCGGCACCGGCACCTGCACGCGCAGTTTTTCCAGTGACAGGCCGGTGCCGAGCGGCGTGCCGACCTGGGCACGTTCACCGATCTCGACCGAGCGCTCGATAAGCACACCCGCATAGGGCGCCCGCACCACGGTGTATTCCCACTGCTCGCGCGCCTCCTTGAGCTCGGCCTGCGCCAGCTCCAGTTGCGCGCGCGCCGACTTCAGGTTCGCCTCGGATTTCTCCAGCTGCGATTTACTGACCGCATTGTCCTTTATCAGGCGCCGGTTGCGCTGGTAGGCGGACTCCGCTTCCACCAGCTGGGCTCGCGCCTGTGCCTCGCTGGCAATGGCCTTGTCCAGCCCCGCTTTCTGGCGGGTATCGTCGAAACGCACAATAATGGCGCCTTTCGGCACGTAATCGTTGACGTCATAGGGCAGCTCGATGATTTCACCGGAAGTCTGGGCGGTAATGGTGGAGCGGAACACCGCCTCGACCACGCCGTCGAAACGCTGCTCATCTGCCAGCATCTGGAAGTGGGTGGCGCTGGTCTCCAGCGTTGCCGCGGCAAGCAACAGGGGCGACAGCAGCAACCAGCCGGCAAAACCTGCGGCTACCTTTTGTACGGGAGTTCTGAAACACCGGAAGACACGCGACACCTGACACCTCGCTTGCACGAATCAAGCCGTCATTATCAGGCTTCACAGAAAAATCTCAATGTAAACCGGTATAATGAAGGGTATGGCCGCAGTACCCTTAACCACCGGGCGGGATTATGCAGCGCTTGAGCAACAGCTGGAACAGCGGCTTGGCCGCCTGTATGCCCGGCAACGGCTCGGCATCGAAGATGATTTCGAGACCCGCATCTTTCGCCACGGCACCAATTTATTCCACATCGAGAACTGGTTCTCGCTGCATTCCGTCATCCGCACCGCGCTCAAACTGAGCGGCCTCTACTGGCGGGGCCAGCGCAACACGGCACGCATCAAGGTACGGCATAACCATGTCGGGTTACGGGGATTGCCGTCCGCCTTCGATGGCTTCACCCTGCTGCACCTCAGCGACCTGCACGTGGACATGAACCCCGCCGCCATGCACCGGCTGGTCGAACTGCTGCACGAGATCGACTACGACATTTGCGTGCTGACCGGCGACTACCGCGGCAAAACCCACGGCCCGATCGAGGAAACACTGGACGGCATGGCGCAGATACGAACCCACCTCAAGGACGAGGTCTACGCGGTGCTCGGCAACCACGACACCATCCGCATGGTGCCGGGGCTGGAGGACATGGGCATACGCCTGCTGCTCAACGAGTCCGCCAGCATCGAGCGCGGAGGCGCCGGCATCCACCTGGTAGGCATCGACGATGCCCACTATTTCCGGGTCGACAATATCGAGAAAGCCGCCAGCGACATCCACCACGAGGACATTTCCATCCTGCTGTCACACACCCCGGAGATCTTCCGCCAGGCCGCCTACGCTGATTTTGACCTGCTGCTGGCCGGGCACACCCACGGCGGCCAGATCTGCCTGCCGGGCGGCATCCCCGTCACACTCGATTCGATACTGCCACGCCACATGGGCTCAGGCACCTGGCGTTATCACCGCATGGCCGGCTACACCTCGACCGGGGTCGGGTCTTCAGTGGTGCCGGTACGCTTCAACTGCCCGCCGGAAATCACCCTGCACCACCTGCACCCGGCTGCCGGCTAATAGGGGCGGTCGCGGATTTTCAGGCGGAAGAACAGCGGCGACAGGAATACGTCACTGGCGAAGAAAAGCACCACCACGGCAACGATCTGCAGCACCGTCAGTTCCAGCAACGGCTGGCAGACCAGCAGCGGCAGCAGGACTTCCGGTATCTGGTCCAGCCCTGTCGCCCGGCTGCTCGGCGCCAGCTTCATGCGCCGCTTGCTGAAACTGGACAACAGGTCACCGGTCAGGCTTGCGGCCCCGAACAGGGCGCCGATCTCCCAGCCCAGTTCCATCAGCCAGGCACCTGCGCTGGTCACAGGCACCGCGACCACGATTCCGCGCAGGGTTTTCGAGCGGCCGAACAGCGGCTGACCGTCAATAAAACGTAAGCCACCGTCGACCGGCCGGCTAAAACGCTGCCCCAGCAGGCGCTTTACGAGTACCGGCGTACCGTTGGCCAGCAATGCAAGCATCAGCAGCTTGAGCGTCAGCATCTGTCATCCCCTGCAAGGGATCTGCCCCGAAGATCCATTACCAAACAATACGGATGTTCGTGCTAGAATCCTATCCCCGTTTTCGGATCATGTATTATTTGGAGGTCCCGCACCTGCTGTGTTACGCATTACGGTCATGAATACCAAGGGCGGCTGTGGCAAGACCACGGTAGCCACCAACCTCGCCAGCTACTGCGCAGCGCAGGGCTACGGCACTGCCCTGCTGGATTACGACCGCCAGGCCTCGTGCAGCCGCTGGCTGAAAGAGCGCAAAAACGGACGCCCCTTTATCCACGGCATCGCCGCCTACGCCCCACCGCGCGAGGGAACGACACGCGCCTGGCAGATGCAGTTGCCGGCCGATACGCAGTATGTCATCACCGACACACCCGCCGGCTACGAGACCTACAATATCGAGGATCGTGTGGCAGGGACAGATGTTATCCTGATCCCGGTGCTGCCCTCCTCCATCGACATTCACTCCACCGCCGACTTCATCCGCGACCTGTTATTGATCGGCAAGGCACGCGCCCTCAACAAGCGGCTGGCAATCATCACCAACCGCACGCGCATCCGTACCAAAGCCGTGGAAAAACTGGAGCGTTTCCTGCAAAGCCTCGACATCCCGGTCATTGCCCGCATCCGGGACACCCAGCACTACGTCAGTGCCGCCGAAAGAGGCCTTGGGATACATGAACTGTCGGAGCGCGACGCGCAGAAAGACATCGCAACCTGGAAAGAACTGCTTGACTGGCTCAACAACGCGCAGGCACAGCCCGGCAGTAGCCAGCAGGAACTTCGCAACTGCTCAGGCTAGAGACTGGTTCACCCGGCGTCAAAGACCAGACTATGCGCCACACCCGGGCTTGGTCGTTGCGACCCGCTCAGCAATCGCCTGGCTGAGCTTTGCAACTGCGTGGCTCATGGCGCTGACGAATTCCGGGTAACCCGGACCCGCAGGCTTTTCATCGAAACGAAAACGCTCTACGGCAAGCTCACAGCCTTGAGTACCATCTATCAGCCGCCAGACCCCCTCGAACCTGGCTACATTGCCCACTTCGCCGTCAAAGCGGAAAACCTGTACGGTAACCTGGAAATCCGGTTTATCCCGGCTCGACCAGGGATGCAGCAGAACACTGTCGGTGTTCAAACGGCTCATCAGGTTCTGCACCAGCACCCGGCTCAGGCCACGGTTCAGGTCGCCACCCCAGCGATCGAATTCCGACATTTCCAGCCGGTTGGATTGCGGACGCGTGACAATCTGCGGCCGGTCAAAAATGTCGGGCATGGAAACCGGGCCCAGTCCCACGCTGAGAGGCCCGGCTGACGGGGTACGCCCGCTGACCGGAGTTCCGGGCTCTGCATTCAGGACGTAGAACTCGGCGGGCCGCGAAGCACCACCAATACTGCAACCGGCCTGTAACAGTACCAGCATGACTATCAACAGGTAATTTTTTCGCATCATCATTCAGTCCTCAGGGCGTGTTCTTGCCTTTTATCAATGCTTCCGGGTGTCGCTCCAGGTACTCCGCCATCACCCGCAGCGAACGCGCCGCTGCGCTGATCTCTTTCAGTGCGCTCTGCAACTCGCTTCCGATTTCACCGTCAGCCGAGGTACTCGCTTCCAGGGTCGCCATCGCGCTGTGTGCCGACTTCAGCGTTACCAGCAATTCCGCGCTCAACTCCGGCATGTCCTTCTCCAGCGTGTCAGCCAGACGGGTCGTGGAGACCATCAGCGCATTGAGATTTTCCAGGGTGCCGTGAAGGTCAGCCTTCTCCACCCGGTCCAGGATGTTGTTAACACTGGCGATAATGCCTTCCAGCGAATTAGGCAGCGTAGGTATCTCGGGATACTGGCCGCTCCTGACCAGGGCCGCAGGCTCTGCATCGGGGAAATAATCCATCTCGACAAACAACTGCCCGGTAATCAGACTCCCGGTCTGCAAACGCGCCCGTAACCCGCGCTTCACCAGTACCGCGATCCGCGAGAGGGGATCCTTTTCAAATTCGCCGGTCGCATCTTCCTGCGGCTCCAACTGGTCAACATCCCGGTAAGCCTGGGCACGTTGGGGCTCTATATCGATCAGGACAACCGGTATATCGATACCCGGGTTATGCGGATCGGCCCCCAGTTCGATGGACTTCACCGTACCGATACGGAGGCCGCGATACTCCACCGGTGCCCCGATATTCAGACCGCGAACCGTGCCATCGAATTTCAGCGCGAAGGTCACTATTTCGGTAATGGGCCGTTCCAGTGCCTTGGCGCGGTTATCAAACAGTTCAAATACCGTATTTTCCGTTGCCAGGGGCGTGTCAAGAAATTCAGGGAGCGTCTCAAAGGCGACGCCGCCACTCAATAACGCAACCAGGGATTCCATTTCAAGTTTGGCACCCGAGGCACCCATGGACATGGTTATGCCGCCCACGTTCCAGAAATAGGTCCCCGTATGCACGTATTTGTCATAGGGAGCCTGTACAAATACGCCGATATCGACATAGCTGTAATCATCCGCCAGTTTGAAATCGGTAATCTCCCCGATGTCGAACTGACGGAAATACACCGGTGCACCAATCGAAATGGAGCCCAGCGTATCAGCGCGCAGGCGGAACTTCGTGCCTTCCTTGTCGATGGTGACAATGGGCGGCCTCTCCAGCCCGATATAGGACTTCGCGGCTTTCCCCTCGGTACTGGGTTCAAACTCGATATAGGCACCACTGAACAGGGTACCAAGGCCGCTGATCCCACCGGCCCCGATACGGGGTTTTACAACCCAGAAGCGGCTTTTTTCCGTCAGGTATCCCTCGGTTCCGGCCAGCATCGTAACTGTCAGCTGTACGGCTTTCAGGTCCTCGGTAAAATCCACCTTGTTCACGGTGCCAACGGTCACGTCCCGGAATTTTACCTGGGTCTTGCCCTGCTCGATCCCTTCGGCAGTACGGAACCGTATCGTTATCTCCGGCCCCTTTTCCGATTCGGTTTTGTAAAACAGCCAGCCACCGACCAGCAATGCAACCAGTGGCAGCAGCCAGACGACAGGAAACCCCTTGTTTTTCTCGTCGACGATCGCATCAGGCACGCTGTCAAGATCGCCCGGCGGGTTCGGTTCAGCCATTGTCTTCTCCTTGATAATCCCAGATCAGCCGCGGATCGAAATTCATGGCTGCGAACATGGTCAATATCACAACTGCGGAAAACGCTATGGCGCCCGCGCCCGGCTCTATCGTCGCGACGGCACCTACGTTCACCAGGGCCGCCAGCAGTGCGACCACAAAAATATCGACCATTGACCAGCGTCCGACCAGCTCGACCACCCGGTACAGGCGGGTACGTTGCAGCCTGCGCCGGTGTGATTTTTTCTGCACGGTGATCAGCAGATACAACAGCGCCAGCATTTTAAGCAGGGGCACAAGTACACTGGCGATAAACACGATCAGCCCCAGCGGCCAGTCGCCGTGCGCGAACAGGTAAATAACGCCGCTCATGATGGTGTCGGACTGGGACTTGCCGAAAGAGATAACCGTCATCACCGGGTACAGGTTGGCCGGCAGGTAGGCAATAATAGCCGCGATTAAAAGTGCCCAGGTATTATTTAGACTGTTGGGTTTGCGCATGTGCATGGGCGTGCCGCAACGCGGGCAATGCGTGTGACCCGAAGCCGGCAGGTGCAACAGCAGCCCGCAGGTGTGGCAACTGGCAAGGCCGACGTCCCTGGCCCTCATGTCTTTCTCCCCGGAATGCCCAGCTTGTGCCACAACAGGTGTGTATCAAACGACGAACTCGCTGCCGCAAACACCACGATCAGGCCCATGAAGGCATACAGGGAGTTCCCGGTATACATGGTCGCCATGTTCCCCAGTTTCACAAAGGCCACCAGCACACCCAGCATGAACACATCCAGCATCACCCAGGGTTCGAGATGGCCGATCCAGGACAGCAATACCCGCACACCAGGCAATGATTTCCGGAAGCGTACGGCCAGCAGAACATATAGACTGCTGGTCATCATCAGTGCCGGTGCCAGAATACTGGTCAGGAAAACCACCACGGCCAGTTCACCCATGCCGGCGTTATACATGGCCTGCGAGGCACCGAAAAGCGTAGTGATTTCCTGCCGGCCACCGATTTCCAGCGTCAGGAACGGGAATATATTGGCCAGCAGCAGCAGTATCAGCGCGGTACTGTACAGGGCAATCGGGCGATCCAGACCCCCTTTGGGATTACGCACCAGCAGCGCACCGCACACATGACAACGCGCTGCTGCACCAGGGGCCAGTTCAGGAACACGGTGCAGCGCATCGCATTCATGGCAGGCGGTGATTTCAGAGCCGGCAACAATCGGGATTTCGGGTATGCTCACAGTGCATAATTATCTACTATTCTCCACACCTGCGCCATACAGGACGCATTTTCACCCTCCCGGCGGGGCTATGGGTATTTCCGATCCGGACAGGTATAGTTAACTGGCATGCGCACCCTGTTCGTGGAGAAACAATGAAACACATTACCGGCCTGATCATCGCCCTGCTCCTGGCCCTTGCCGCCACCAACCTTGTCCGCGCCGAAGGCCTCGATATCGTCTACAGCGGAAGGTGGCCGCCTTACGCCGATTCCAGCCTGCCCGGACAGGGCCTGGCAGTAGAACTGGTCACCACTGGCCTGCAGCGCGCCGGCTATGATACCTTCCTGCACATCGATTCGCTGGACCGTATCCTGGAAGGCGGCAAACTTGGCGTCTACGACGTGTTCGCGACTCCCTGGTACAGCGATGAGCGTAACCAGTATCTCGACTACAGCAAACCCTACTTGCAGTCCTACATCCGCTTCATCAAGAAAAAGGACACCGAGTTCGAGTTCAATGACTTCTCAGACCTGAACGGCATGATGATCGGGGTAGTGGAAAACTACGCCTACGACGAGGAATTCAACCGCTCCCGCAACCTGATCAAGATCGGCGAACGCAACCTCATCCAGAACCTGCTGAAACTCACCCAGGGCCGCCTCGACCTGACGCTGGATGATGAACTGGTGCTGGAATACGAAATCAACAAGTACATGCCGAACAGCATGAAAGACCTGGAGTTCCTGCCCAAACCGCTGGCGGTGCGCGGCATCCATATCGGCGTCAGCCGCGAGAACCCCCACCATGCGAAAATCGTCGCCGACTTCGACAAAGCCATAGCCGCAATGAAAAAAGACGGCACTTACGACAAGATCATCCAGAAGCACTACGCCTACATCAAGAAACCGGCGCACTAGCCTTTTTACCCGGAGTATTCAACGTGTATAAACGACTGATTGTCTTATTGCCCTGCCTTGTCAGCCCGGGCCTGTATGCTGCCCCCGGGGGCAGCAGCCCGACCGAAAACACAGCGCCCGCTGCCAGCCACAGGCCTTCGCATTTCTCGCCGGAAAGCATGCAGGGCAGGATCTTCGGTACCGTACTGGAAACGATGGATGCCGGTGGCTACACCTATGTCCTGCTCGACACCGGGACGCAGAAGGTCTGGGCCGCGGCCCCGAAGACACCCGTGCGGCGCGGCAGCATGGTGGCGGTCAGCACGCAGATGCCGATGCGAAACTTCAACAGCAAGGCGCTGAACCGGGAATTCGAGCTGGTCTATTTCACGGACCGTATTATCAAGGATAATCTGGACAGAAACGCCGCCGCCGGGCCACAGGTCAAGGCCGCGGAACAACCGCCTGCCGACGCCCCCATAGAAGGGATCAGGAAAGCAGACGGCGGCAAGACCATTGCCGAAATACTGGAACAGAAAAAGGCGCTGGACGGAAAGTCCGTGCGCGTACGTGGCAAGGTCGTCAAATACAGCCGCCAGGTCATGGGCAGGAACTGGATACATATCCGCGACAGCAGTACTGCCGACGACCTCACCATCACCACCAATGACTCGGTGAAGGTCGGGGACGTTATCCTTGCCGAGGGGAAAGTCGTCCTGGACAGTGATTTCGGCTACGGCTATGTCTACGCCGTGCTGCTGGAAGACAGTAAGGTTACTGTCGAGTAAGCACGGCCGGGCTATTTGGCCAGCTGGTCGATCCGGGCGTCGTTCGCCTCCACCATCGCCCTGGCCTCTTCTGCTGCGGCCCTGGCCTTGCCGGCAAGTTGCGAGGCTGCCAGGGCTTCCTCGCGCGCCCGCCTGGCCTCTATATTGGCCAGGTGAACCTCTTTGCGTAATGCTTCGATTTCCGAGGTGGTGGCACACCCGCCAAGCCCCGCGACCGCTCCCAGTGAAACCAGGACTGCGGCTATGCCAATGGTCTTGCGCTTCATACATTACTCCCCTGACTGATACAGCGAGATTACCATTTTATTACACATCCTGCTGCTCAGGCAGATGACTGCAACGCTTCGGCATGCCAGGCCAGATGTTCACCGATAAAGCTGGCGATAAAGTGATAGCTGTGGTCATAGCCGTCCTGCATACGCAGGGTCAACGGCAGACCGGCGGTTTCACAGGCCGCCTGCAGGTTGTGCGGAAACAGGTGTTCGGCCAGGAATTCATCGGCCGTACCCTGGTCGATGAGGATGGCCGGCACGGTGGCACCGGCCTGAACCAGGCAGGTCGCGTCATACGCCTCCCAGTCTTCCCGATTATCGCCCAGGTAGGCGCTGAAACAGCCTTCGCCCCAGGGACTCTGCAGCGGGTTACAGATCGGAGCAAACGCCGATACTGAACGGAATTCACCCGGGTTCTTCAGCGCACACACCAGCGCGCCATGGCCGCCCATGGAATGCCCGCAGACAGACTTCAGCCCCGGCACCACCGGGAAACCGGCCTCGATCAATGCCGGCAACTCTTTCACCACGTAGTCATACATATGGTAATGCTTCGACCAGGGCTGGCGTGTCGCGTTAACATAGAAACCCGCACCATGACCAAGATCATAGCGATCGGCAGCATCGGGCACCTTGTCGCCGCGCGGGCTGGTATCCGGGATGATCAGCGCCAGCCCGAGTTCAGCGGCATAACGTTGCGCGCCGGCCTTGGTGCGGAAATTGTCATCTGTGCAGGTCAGGCCCGACAACCAGTACACAGCCGGCACCTTGCCGCTTTCAGCCTGCGGCGGCAGGTAAACGGAGAACGTCATGCTGCAATGGCAGCTGTCCGAGTCATGCCGGTAGCGGTTCAGATAGCCGCCGAATTCCCTGATACTCTCGATCTGTTGCATGCGCCCGCCCTAGAAAATGATGACCGAACGCACGCTCTTGCCCTCGTGCATCAGGTCGAAAGCCCGGTTGATGTCGTCCAGCGGCATGGTGTAGGTCACCATGCTGTCCAGTTCGATCTTGCCGTTCATGTAGTTCTCGACGTAACCGGGTAGCTCACTGCGTCCCTTTACACCGCCGAACGCCGTACCCTTCCAGGTGCGGCCGGTCACCAGCTGGAACGGCCGCGTGCAGATTTCCTGGCCGGCACCGGCGACACCGATAATGGTGGAGACACCCCAACCGGTACGGGTACACTCCAGCGCATCGCGCATCACAGCTGTGTTGCCGATACATTCAAAGGAGTAATCAACGCCGCCGTTGGTCAGTTCAACGATGGCCTCGGTCACACCGACGCTCAGGTCCTGCGGGTTAATACAGTCCGTGGCACCCAGCGCTTTCGCCATCTCGAACTTGTCGGGATTGATATCGACCGCGATGATGCGCCCGGCCTGCGCCATGACGGCACCCTGTATCACCGACAACCCGATGCCACCCAGGCCGAATACCGCTACCGTGGCACCGGCCTCCACCTTGGCAGTGTTCAACACCGCGCCGATGCCCGTGGTGACACCGCAGCCCAGCAGGCAGACCTTGTCCAGCGGCGCGGCCGGGTTGATCTTCGCCAGAGCGATCTCAGGTACCACCGTGTACTCGGCAAAAGTCGAGCACCCCATGTAGTGATAGATCGCCTTGCCGTTCTGCGAGAAACGGCGCGTGCCGTCTGGCATGTAGCCGGTCCAGACCGTGGAGGCAATCGACTGGCAGAGGTTGGATTTGGTCGAGTTGCAGTACTCGCAGTCACCGCATTCCGGGATATAGAGCGGGATGACGTGGTCGCCGGGTTTCAGGGTCTTGACGCCGGGGCCGCACTCGACCACCTCGCAACCGCCCTCGTGACCGAGTACGCAGGGAAACGCCCCCTCGGGGTCCTCGCCCGAGAGGGTGAAAGCATCGGTATGGCAAACGCCGCTGGCGACCACCTTGAGCAACACCTCGCCCTCGCGCGGGCCCTCGACGTCGATTTCCTCGATGGACAGGGGCTGTTTGGGCGCCCAGGCAACGGCAGCTCTTGCTTTCATGCGACTTCCTCATACTCGATGGTTGATTTTGAGGGCGCCTACACTAGCGGATTTACCGGTCAGCCGTCCAGCAGCTTGCCGAGACGATCCAGGTCATTGACGACCTTCCACTGGCCGCCGCCCTCGTAGACCCGCTTTTCCCACTCATCCAGGCGTTTCAGATAGTCCCTGGGGTCGATATTGTCGCTCCTGAGCTTGGTGACATTCAGCGCCACGACCCGGATCTGGACCAGCGGCATGGTGAAATCACGGATATGCCCCCGCACCAGGTCTTCCTCAAGGTCAGAGAAGATCAATATATACTTCTGCTGCGCCTGTGTTTCATTCAGGAACTCCGCGGCCTGCAACATCCCGCCACTGATATCCGTATGCGCGCTGGGCTTCGCAGCGGCCACGAACTCGTCCAGCTGCCGCTTGAACTGGTGCTTCTGGGTGGTCGCCATACTCGGCCGCATGTCGAACGTCACCTTCGAAATGATGTCCTTTTCACTGAAGCTGCCGCTGTCGATCCGGGCCATGGCCAGCGAGTCACCGCTGTTCAGCGTGCCCAGCAGGTAGTTGCCGATTTTCTGCGCCTTGTCCAGTTCCCTTGTGTAGGTGCCCGATGTATCGATGAGCATGTACACGGCTTTGGTGTTCGGCGCCCTGTCTGCACAGGCCAGCAGGCCCGTGCACAGGATCAGTGTGCTTACAATGTGATAGATCTTCATGGCTTGATACCTCCTACCGTGTCTTCACTGGAAATGATGGCGTCTTCACTGTCATCCACGTCGCCTGCCGCCTTCTGCCGGTGCAGGTACTGCTCGACAGACAACGGCAGGAAAATCACCATGTCATAGAGATGGATCATGATCCGCCCTGCCTGGTACAGCAGCTGACCCGCTATCCTGGCCACATAGGCCAGCATGCGCACGACACTGGTACTGACCAGGCCGATGGTGGTACGGCTGGCATGAATGAAGGACTCCAGCGGAATCGCGACAAAGGCCAGTGCAAACGGCAACACGAACCCCATGATCATCTGGCCGATGGAAGGTATCCAGCGGAACTCCACGTTCGTGGCTGTCACACCGGACAGGGACTGGGCCAGCGCCTCGCGGTCCAGTGCCAGCAGGTCACGCATATAGGCAAGCGATGCTTCTATACCGGCCAGAATCGTCAGTATCGTCAGCGTCACCACCACCATGCGGCCGCGCATCCTGTCATCCATGCTGCTGACGATCGGGAACAGGTGGGTGATACGCAGTGATTCCAGCAGGAACAGGCCCATCGCCACCTCGACCAGGATGATTACCATGGCGGCAATATCGGCGGTACGCCAGCCACCAATCTCACTGACACCGCCAACCATTTCCGACATCGGCAAGGCGATCAACTGGTAGTTGATAACGCCACCGAGCATGGCAATAACCAGCACCAGCCCTGCGATAAAGAACTGGGTCAACGACGACGACGCCAGCATGCGTGCCACCTGGTCGTCCTTGCGGCGAATGCGCTCGTACTTGTCCATCAGTTTATCGATCAGCTGCGAACGCTCGCCCAGGTCAGTGACCGCCGTACTCACCGAGGTTACGGTTTTCGACAGTCCGCGCCAGGACGGCAGCATCTTCTTCAACACCTGCAGGCGCTCCAGGCTGCTCTTGCGATAGGCCTTGATGGTCTCCTCGTGCGAGGTCTCGATGGTTTCCTGGATGGATTGCAACACCTGGCCCACCGTCGAATCGTTGCCCTTGTCGATACGCGAAATGGTATCCACGGCTGCCAGCCATTCAGGCGGCGAAGGCGGCGTCTCGTTCGAGGCCTGGTAGTCGCTCTCTATCCGTTCGATCAGGTCGGTCATGGTGCGCTGTGCGGCCGGGTAGCCGCTCAGGTCACGTTCCACGATCACGTTGACGCGCTGGAACTCGCGTTCAATGGCCAGTTCGGTACTCTCCTGGCCGGCCTGCAGGATGACCTGCTTGTTACGTTTGGTCATGCGCTGCTCCAGCGCCAGCAATGACGTCGCAGTCATACGCATGACCGCACGCAGGGAGCGCATCGCGGCGGCAATAGACTGGTGGGCCGAAGTACGCGCCAGGTACATGGCAGTCACCAGCAGCACAGTCCAGATCAGCAGGGACAGCCCCCGGTTCTCCGACCACAGTGTAATGATTTCTGAAATATTCATGACATCACCTCATTCGTTGCCAGTTACTCGAATTGCAATGGCCGGGCAACAGCATTCCCGACCGGCTTGAGGTAGTTGTACCAGCCGGTAGTAAAATTCCTGTGAAAAAAAGCTGGCGTTAAAGCCGAAATTCAGGGAGTAGTTATCAGGTGATTGTTTTTGCGTGGAAACCGCGGAAATGACAATTGCCGGTTATTGTGAACACTGTCACACGAACTTGCGTCAGGGCGACATCAATCCTCAATCAGTTTACTGACCGGTTCGGGGTTCTCATCAGGCGCATCGGGTTCCGGCAACAGTTGCTGCACAGAATCGTGGTATTGCGGATCAAGGCGCGATTCCGCGGTGGGGATACGAATGGTGAATTCCACACCCATGGTATCAAGCGGCCTGAAGATAATCTCCGTAGCTGATACTTTTCCTGTCACATCCATGCGCCAGGCCGGGTGATCAGGGTGTTCCGGGTCCAGAACAGAGGTTTTTCCGGTGCGCCCGAACTCCGTGAAAACATGCGTCTTTTTATCGGCATGGCGAGACACTTCCAGTGAGCGGATACGTTCTGACACGCTGAACCGCAGCTCCTTTTCCTGCGCGCCGTTTTCGTCCTTGCAAACGGGCTTCCCCCGGTCGTTTACCGCGGTCTCGATAATCCGGTTTACAACCGTTCCGGATTCACACTCGATGCGAACTACGTAAGTATGCTCCCTGTTACAGATATTGCTGAAATCGATACTGCCTTCGTAACCATTAACCAGTTGCTTGACGAAATACAGGCCCAGGCCCTTGCCATGATGCCCCCGGCTGCGTTTGGTCGAATAACCCAGCTGGTAGATCTTGTCCCGGAAATCATCGCCGATACCGGGCCCGGGGTTGTAAATCCTGAATACGGCATTACCCCTGTCTTTCCCTACATGCAGCGACAGCTTCGCAAAACGATTGCGGTATTGCTTCTGGCCGGCATAGTACAAACCGTTATTGATCATGTTCTCGACGATCAGGAAAACGTAATTCTCGTTGCCGAGCAGGTCTCCTGCATCTTCGAGCCGCACCTGGAACCTGTCATCCTCGTAACAGTACACTTCGCCTTCAACGAGTTGTTCGTTGCCGGCCTCACCGGCTTCCCCGATAAAACCCCGAACCGCTCTGAAGGCCGCCCGCCGCGCCGGGAAAAGCGGCGAAAAGAGTGCTTCACTCTCCTCCCCGTCCAGGACCTTGCGGTAATGAAGCTCCTCGCATTCATATAACTTGTTGGCGACATACATGGCAATATTGTCGGTGGTGGAGAGATCCAGCAAGTCCCACAGGTACAGCACGCTGTTCAGTGCATCCTGGTAGCGCTGCCGGTCTTCCATTTCAGGATCCTGCTCCAGCGCCTGTTCCAGCACCGACACCACA
>DRNU01000231.1 GCA_011374975.1 Gammaproteobacteria bacterium
GAATATGACAAGGCCAAGGTCGCCAAGCTGAAGGAAGCGGCGCGCTCCCTGGCCGCGAAAGGCGACTACGCAAAGGCCAATGCAAAGCTTGAGCAGGCGCAGGCCATTGTGACTCAGGGACTCCACAAGATGCTGGATTCTAAAACCCTGGTCTATGAACTGAAATTCGAATCACCATCAGATGAATATGAATACGAGTTGAAACGGTTTACCGGCTACGAAGAATTGATACCGGTGGCTGTTGAAATGAAAAAGCCTGCGGCGGGTGCCCTGAAGTTGATGGACAGTTTCCTCGACAAGGCACGCAAGCGTCGCGATGAGGCAAAGATAAAAGCCAAGGAGGGTGATTATGGTGCTGCGGTAGGGATGATGCAGCAAGCGACGAAGACCGTCCGCCGTGCCCTGCGTATGGTGGGGGTGTCACAATAATCCTGTTGACTTCTTTCGGCCTTTGCCAATGGCGATCTTGGTGCGTATGGGGGTGCCCGTTCAAGCGTGGCGACTAAATGACTGGTATGACTAGGATTTATTTTGACAAGAGATGTTCAGTGAAACGCCCTTGGCGTTTGTTTACGGGTACGGCCATGCTAGTGCTGAGTGCATTGGTTCCTGGTCTACTCTGTGCTGAGGAGGGCGGCGGGCATTACCAGCTGCATGGCGACGTGGTTTCGATATCGGAGGATGGTATACATGATCCCGATAATGATGCCGTCAACACCCTACAACCACCAGCCGATGCCATGAAGGATTTTCCGCGCGATTCGCGAGGCATCATTAACTGGGTTGATACACTCGACCGCGGTCTGATTGCGCCTCGCACCGGATTGACGGGTGGCGAAAAGATGCACTCGGTGGATTTCGATGTGATCTTCAAGAATACGGCGTCAATGCCCTATGTGCGTTTCCCCCATTTACCGCATACTCAGTGGCTGACCTGCAAGAATTGCCATCCGGCCATCTTTTTGCCCCAGCGGGGCGGTAATTTTGTCACCATGGCGGCAATAATCGAGGGCGAGTATTGCGGCGTTTGCCATGGCAAGGTCGCCTTTCCACCGATGGAGTGTAATCGATGCCACAGCGTCGCCCGGGAAAATGTCGGGTTGCGTTGATCTCGCTGCTAACCCGTAGCCTGTTGCTGAATGCAGTCCTTGTGCTGCTGGTTGGTTGTAGTGTCGCCGAGCTCGAAAGAATAGCCACAGAGGGTGGTTCCTTCAATGCCTCATCCCCCCTGACCACACAGGCGGGAGCGGGCGGCAACCCACTTCCAGCGCCTGGTTCCGGCCTGTTGACGGCCGAGTCAGTGATCTTTCGTGGTCAGCAGGATGTGCAAGGTACCGCCGGGCAATTTCGGCGTCTGGCGGTAGGTGCCGTCGAAGAAGTGATTTTGCGGCAGCCTGTTGCCGTTGGCGGCGTCGACAATATCCTCTACATAGTCGACGCCGGGCTGAAGGTCGTCTTTCAGTATGACCTGACGACCAAGCTGTTTCGCCCTCTCCGGGAGGTTGCCGAGCACTTCGTTGGCGACCCCGGCAGCATCTATGTCGCCAAAGACCATTCTTTCTATGTTGTGGATATGATGGGCAAGCAGGTGCTGCATTTTGCCGAGGATGGCAGCCTGTTGAACCGTTTCCAGGATCTGGCGAATCTATCCCGGCCGATGGATGTGGTGGTCGATGAATTGACCGGCAACGTGTTTGTGGCCGATGGTTCCTTCAGCCATGTTGTCGTGTTTAATTCCTTTGGCAAGGCGACGCGGGCGCTGGGGCGGCGTGGCTCCGGGCCGGGACGCTTTCGCGCAATTACTGCCCTGGCGGTGGGTGTCGATGGACTTTATATCTTCGATCGCCTGGAGACGCCGCCGGTTCAGGTGCTGACCTGGGATGGTTCATTCCGCTATTCCTTTGGTGAAGATGTATTGAGCTATCCGATTGCCGCAGCGGTTGATCGTGATCAGCGGGTGTATGTCAGCGAACAGACCGATGACACGCTTCGAGTATTCCAGGATGGCAAGTTGCTGATGACGTTCGGTGGTGCCGGCTCGTCACCGGGGCGTTTCCGAATGGCGACCGGGCTGTGGGTCAATGGTGATCGCCTGTACGTGGCGGACAGCCTCAACCGGCGGATTCAGATCCTGCGAATAAATCCGAATGCGGCGCTGCCTGCGGCCGGTGGGGAGTAATACACGATGCGTCGCTTAACCCTTTTCCTGTTGCTTATACTGCTGATCAGTGGTTGCGCCGAGACCCGGCAGGTCATGCGATTTAACGAGCCCGAACAGGAGCGCGTCTGGCCATCGCCACCGGAAACCCCACGCTATCGCTATGTCGGTGAATTGACCGGAGAAGAGAACTTTGAGGCCCTGGAAAAGGGCAGCGCGGCGAATCAGCTGCGCGACTTCTTCAGCGCCATTGTTGGCCTTGGCGA
Organism: Gammaproteobacteria bacterium; assembly: GCA_011374975.1. GTDB lineage: Bacteria > Pseudomonadota > Gammaproteobacteria > DSM-19610 > DSM-19610 > Thiogranum. Next base: position 2,425 of record DRNU01000231.1, read on the forward strand.
CAAGACCGGGTATCGAAACATCCTGCAACGGCCGCAGTCGGGGGTTGTCGATGGTGCTGGCCGCATCCTGGTGACGGATGCCTCACGGCTGGCGATTTTCGTCTTCGATCAGGCAGCAGGGACACTATCGGTCTGGGACCAGGCCAGCAAGACCACAGGTTTTGCCTCGCCGGTGGGGATTTCCATTGCGGCCAATGGCGATATTCTCGTCGCCGATGCGGAACTGGGCGCGGTGTTCCGGCTGAGTTCGCAGGGTGAACCGCTGGCGATTATCGGCCTGGGAGACCTTGCCCGGCCCACCGGGCTGGCGATCGATACCGTGAGCGGCAAGATTTACGTTGCCGACACGGCGGAACACAATATCAAGGTGTTTGGCGATGATGGCCGCCTGCTCGATATCTTTGGCCGCCAGGGTACCGGTAAGACAACCTTTAATGCGCCGACACATCTGGCCTTCCGCAATGGCCGATTGTACGTTACCGACACCTTCAATGCGCGGGTTCAGGTGCTTGATCCCGATGGTAATTTCCTGCGATCCCTCGGGGAACGGGGGCTGTACCTCGGAAATCTGGTCAGGCCCAAGGGGGTTGCTGCGGACTCCGATGGGAATATCTATGTTATTGAGTCCTTTCATGATTACTTGCTAGTATACGATGCTGACGGTCAGTTTTTGCTGCCCATCGGCGGCACGGGGTCGGGCGTCGGGCAGTTTTATCTGCCTGCCGGGGTCTGGACCGACAGTCACGATCGGGTCTACATCGCTGACATGTTTAACGGGCGGGTCGTGATCCTGCAGTATCTGACAGAAAAATAAACTGGATCTCCCAAATCCACCCGGCGCGGGCTTGCGGACGGGGCAAGGCGGTTCCGAGGGACGGCATGAAACAGTCATATACCACGCGGCACATTGTTCTTCTCATGTTTGCCGCCTTTCTGGGGATGGAAACTGCCGCTGCAGGCGCACTGCCCAGCAGCCGTGTTTCCGATGTGCGCAATACCAAGCACAACCTTTCGGCGAACCCGAGTGCCGTCAGCCGCAATGTGCGGGCGGACAGCAATTCGGAAATCTGCGTCTTCTGCCATACTCCCCATGCAGCGAATCCCAATCAGGGACCGCTATGGAATCGCCAGCTATCCTCGGCGACCTACGACAC
>DRNU01000232.1 GCA_011374975.1 Gammaproteobacteria bacterium
ATAAATATAGCAATAAATAGATCATATACCCCATTTCACTTACATATTTACATTTTTTAATAAAAGTGGGAGTTTATGGAAAGATGACCCGGATTCAGCGCACTTTCCGTAAGCTCGACGCCCATTGCGCGTTTTTCTCGCCCCCGGCAACCCGGTGCCGGCGCCCGACTTCGTTCTCATACCAGCCTTTGTGGTGCTGCAGGGGCTCGACCTCATAGCCCCACCAGGCGCCATCCGCATCCTGTGCCAGCCATTTCACCCAGGCCGGCAGGCCAGCGGTGGCCGGCACATCCATCAGCGCCGCCAGAAGGCCGGGGACAACAGCACCAGCAGGGTGAAGATCTCCAGGCGCCCCAGGATCATGGCCAGGCACAGTACCCACTTGGCGGTATCATTGATATCGCCGTAGTGGAAGCCGACCTCCCCCAGCCCCGGGCCAAGGTTGTTCAGGCAGGCGGCCACCGCGGAGAATGCCGTCACCTGGTCGAGACCGGTCGCCAGCAGCGCCAGCATCATCAGTGTGAAACAACCCACGTAGATCGCGAAGAATCCCCACACCGCCTCAATGACGCGTTCCGGCAGGGCCTTGTTGCCCACCTTGACCGGTATCTGTGCGTTCGGGTGCACCAGGCGCTTGATTTCGCGCATGCCCTGCTTGAACAGCAACAGGAAACGGATCACTTTCATACCGCCGCCGGTGGAACCGGCGCAGCCGCCGATGAAACTGGTGAACAGCAACATGACCGGCAGAAAACCCGGCCAGTGCGAGTAGGCCGCCGTGGTAAAGCCGGTGGTGGTGCCGATAGAGACGGCCTGGAAAATACCGTGGTGCAGGGCATCGCCGAACTGGAAGGTATGACTGAAATACAGGTAGGCCACCGACACCGCCGCCGCCGTGCCCAGCACCGTGATGTAGGTCTTGAATTCCGAATCGCGGAAATAGGTCAGCGGGTTCATGGAGCGCCAGGCCACGAAGTGCAGGGAGAAGTTGATCCCGGCCAGCAGCATGAACACCACCGCCACCGACTCGATGGTGGTGCTCTGGAAGTAACCGATGCTCAGGTCATGTGTTGAGAAACCGCCGATCGCCACGGTGGAGAAACTGTGCGCAATGGCATCGAAAGCATCCATGCCCGCAAACCAGTAGGCCAGCGCGCAGGTGATGGTCAGGCCCAGGTAGATGTACCACAGCGCCTTGGCGGTTTCCGTGATGCGCGGCGTCAGCTTGTTGTCTTTCATCGGGCCCGGGGTTTCCGCCCGGTACAGCTGCATGCCACCGATACCCAGCATGGGCAGCACCGCAACCGCCAGCACGATGATGCCCATGCCGCCCAGCCATTGCAGTTCCTGCCGGTAGAACTGGATCGACAGGGGCAGGCGATCGATACCTGTTATTACCGTTGCACCGGTGGTGGTCAGCCCGGAGGCGGACTCAAAAAACGCATCGGTAAAACTCATGTGCGGCTGTTCCGCCAGCGCAAAGGGCGTGGCGCCGACCAGCGCCAGCACCACCCAGAACAGGGTGACGACCACGAAACCGTCACGCACCCGCAGTTCGCGTTGCTGTTTGCGCACCGGGAACCAGAACAGTGCGCCGGCGATCAGCACCCCGAGCAGCGCGTAAAGAAACGCCGTCTGGCTGCCTTCATCCAGGTGCCAGGCTATGGCCAGCGGCGGCAGCATGATGCTGCTCGACACCATCAGCAGCAGCCCGAGAATTCTCTGTATGGTACTGAAACGCATGCGCGGGTCAGAAGAAGGTGACCCCGACCTGGAACAGGCGCTCCACATCGGGAATATGACGCTTGTCTACCAGGAACAGGATCACGTGGTCTTCGGTCTCGATGCGCGTGTCGTGGTGGGCGATGATGACTTTCTCGCCGCGCACGATGGCGCCGATGGTGGTACCGGGCGGGAGTTTGACTTCATCCACGCTGCGCCCGACCACCCGGGATGTCTTGTTGTCACCGTGCGCCACCGCCTCGATGGCCTCGGCCGCACCGCGCCGCAGCGAATGCACCGCCGCCACGTCACCGCGCCGCACGTGGGTCAGCAGGCTGCCGAGGGTGGCCTGCTGTGGCGAGACCGCGATATCGATGACGTCGCTCTGCACCAGGTCGACGTAAGCCGGGCGGTTGATCAGCGACATGACTTTACGCGCGCCCAGCCGCTTGGCCAGCATGGCGGACAGAATATTGGCTTCCTCGTCGTTGGTCAGCGCACAGAACACATCGGTGATCTCGATATCCTCTTCCAGCAGCAACTCCTCGTCGGCCGCATCGCCCAGCAGCACGATGGTCTTGTCCAGCGTTTCGGACAGGCGGCGCGCGGTATCCGCATTGCAGTCGATCAGCTTCACCTGGTAGCGGTTCTCGATGGACTCGGCCAGGCGCAGGCCGATGTTGCCGCCGCCGGCAATGATCACGCGTTTGACCGGCTTGTCGAGGGCACGCAGCTCACTGGTCACGGCGCGGATATGTTTGCGCGCGGCGATGAAAAACACTTCGTCGTCAGCCTCGATGACGGTATCGCCCTGCGGCAGGATCGGGCTGCCACGGCGGAAGATGGCCGCCACGCGTGCTTCCACACCCGGCATGTGCTGGCGCAGCTCCTGCAGTTCCTGCCCAACCAGCGGGCCGCCGCGCACCGCTCGCACCGCCACCAGCTGCACCCGGCCACCGGCAAAATCCAGCACCTGCAAGGCCTCGGGGCGGTCGATGAGGCGTTCGATATAGTTGGTCACCAGCTGTTCCGGGCTGATCAGCACGTCGATCGGCAACGCTTCCTGGGTGAACAGCTTGTTGTAGCGCAGGTAGGCCTGGGCACGTACCCGCGCCACCTTGATGGGGGTATGGAACAGGGTATAGGCCACCTGACAGGCAACCATGTTGGTCTCATCGCTGTTGGTTACCGCCAGGATCATGTCCGCGTCTTCGGCCCCGGCGCGCATCAGCACCTCGGGGTGCGAGGCCGGGCCGACGACGGTGCGGATATCGATACGGTCCTGCAGGTCGCGCAGGACATCCGGGCGGTTGTCTATTACCGTGATGTCGTTAGCTTCACGCGCCAGGTTCTCGGCCACCGAGGAGCCCACCTGTCCGGCCCCGAGGATAATAATTTTCATCTGCTAGTCGCTGCCTTTCTTGAAATCGATGCCCAGGCCACGCAGTTTGCGGTACAGGTGGGTGCGCTCCATGCCGACGCGCTTGGCGAGTTTGCCGACACTGCCACCGACTTCCTGCAACTGGTGCTCGAGATACACCTTCTCGAACTGCTCCCGCGCCTCCCGCAACGGCAGGTCGAGCGGCAGGTTGGCGCTGAACCTGCCGATTTCTGCCGCCTCGGCGGTGTTCTGCAACACACCTTCCACCTCGTCCACTTCAATGACCGGGCCCTGCCCCAGGATCAGCAGGCGCTGTACCAGGTTCTTCAGTTCGCGGTTATTGCCCGGCCAGCCATAGTTGCGCAGCCGGTTCTGGGCGGCGATGGAAAACTCGCGGTAGGGGAGGTTCTCCTGCACCACGAAACGATCCACGTAGAAATTCAGCAGCTCCGGCACGTCTTCGCTGTGTTCACGCAGCGGCGGCACAGTCAGCGGCACGACATTCAGGTGGTAGTAGAGATCTTCACGGAAGCGGCCTTCACGCACTTCCTGTTCCAGGTCCCGCGAGGTGGTCGCGATGACACGGATATCGACCGGCACCGGTTCGGTACCGCCCATGCGCAGGAAGGAATGGGTCTGGAACACACTCAGCAGCCGCGCCTGGGTCTGCAGGTCCATGTCGGAAATATTGCCCAGCATCAGCGTGCCGCCGTTGGCCTGCTCCAGCCGGCCATAGACGATACGGTCGCCTTCTTCGGAACCGAACAGCTCGGTCGCGGAATGCTCGGCGGACATGGAACCCACCGATACTTCGACAAAGGGATGGTCGCGCAACGCGCTCTGGGCGTGGATATAACGCGCCACGACTTCCTTGCCGGCGCCCGCCTCGCCGCTGATCAACACCCAGGTATTATGCTGTGCGATACGTTTCGCCTGCTCGCGCAGCGCCTGCATGACCTCGCTCTTGCCGGAAGGCTCGGAGACCGGCTGCGCCTGGCGCTTCAGGCCGAGGTTTTCCTGCTGGAGTTTTTCCGATTCCAGCGCACGATTCACCACCAGCAACAACTTGGCCAGCGAGATCGGCTTTTCGATGAAATCATAGGCGCCCAGCCGGGTCGCCTCCACCGCGGTCTCCACGGTGGCATGGCCGGACATGATGATAACCGGACAGGGCAGGCTGCCACCTTCCGACCACTCGCGCAGCAGGGTGATGCCGTCCACATCATCCATCCAGATATCCAGCAGGATCAGGTCAGGGCGACGTTTGCGACGCGCCTGGCGCGCGGTTTCCCCGCTTTCCGCAATACTGACTTCAAACCCCTCGTCTTCAAGAATTTCCTTGACCAGGTTGCGGATGTCAGGCTCATCGTCTACCACCAGGATGTGGCCAGAGGACATGTTAATTCCCGTTGCTCGTCGCGTTGTTAAAGTTGGATTATCACTGAGAACCAGTGTTTATTATAGAGCAGCGTGCGTCACGATGAACTATTTCGGGTTTCGGCGTGAAACCGCAGTTCAATACAGGCGTGATGCTGCGCGGTATTCTGCGCACGAATCTCGCCGTTGTGCTCCTCGACGATCTTCTTGACGATCGCCAGGCCCAGCCCGGTGCCGCGGGTCTTGGTCGTGACATAAGGCTCGAACAGGCGCTCCAGCACTTCATCCGAGAAGCCGCTGCCGTTGTCCTCGAAGGACAGGTCGATGAAACGGTCACCGGCTTCCAGCGCCCAGCGCGAACGTATCAGCAGCTCGCCACGCTCCTGGTCGCGGACCGCTTCCAGGGCGTTCTTGAACAGGTTGTGCAGTAACTGGCGCAGGCGGCCGGCATCACCGTTCAGCAGCGGCGCCGGTTCAGCCAGGTCCAGCCGGATACGCAGGCGCGACCCCTTGTACAGGTCGGTCACATCGCGCACCAGTTCGTACAGGTCGAGCGGTTCGAGCTGCAGGCGTGGCGCACGCGCATAATCGCCGAACGCGTTGACCATCTCCTTGAGCGTTTCCACCTGCTGCACGATGGTACGCGTGGCGCGGTCCAGGATCTCGCCCTCGCTCTCGCTCATGGTGCCGAGGTACTTGCGGCGCAGACGCTCCGCGGACAGCTGGATAGGCGTGAGCGGGTTCTTGATCTCGTGGGCCAGGCGCCGTGCCACGTCACCCCAGGCGGCGTCGCGCTGGGCGCGTATCAGGGCAGTCACATCGTCGAATACCAGCACCTGTCCGCCGCTCAGCTCCTCGGTGACGGGCAGGGCGGTACTGCGACACAACAGTACCCGGCGACCGGCACTGTCGAACAGCTCCACCTGCGCCTCCCAGTCCGGCTGCTGCGCCTCATAGTATTTCTGCACCAGTGAAAACAGCGGCTCCAGGAAGCTGTAACGCTGTGAAATACTCTCCAGGCTGTCGCCCAGCCGGCCGCTCAGGTCGATACCGAGAATCTGGCAGGCAGCCTCATTGACAGTACGCAGCTCACCGTTGGTGCTGATACTCAGCACGCCGGAGGACAAACTGCCCAGTACTGTCTCAAGGTAGGCGCGCTGGCCCTCCACTTCCTGCTGGCTATGATGCGCCTGGTCGCGCGCGCGCGACAGGCGGCGCGTCATGTCGTTGAAAGAACGCACCAGGAAACCCAGCTCATCCTCGCTGGTCACCGGCAGGCGCCGGCTGTAATCACCTTCCGCGACGGCACGCGTGCCCTCGGCCAGCACACCGATCGGCTCCATCATGCGCCGCGCGGAGTAAAACGCCGCCCACACCGCCGACAGCAGGCTCAGCACCAGCACCAGCGACAGGGTAAGAATGTAACTGTACTTGAGCGGGGTGCGCAGGTAGGCCAGTTTGCGGTAACGCACCACCTGTTTTTCGACATTATCCGCCAGGATACTGAGCCGTTCCGGGATACGGTACAGCGCCTGCAGTGTCAGCGGCTCGGAGCCCGCCTTGGTCACCAGCACCGGCACCAGCGCGCGGACATACAGGCCGCCGTCGCCAATGGGGTCCAGGCCGACATAGGAACGCCCCTGCGTCAGTGACATAAGCACATGCCCGCTGGGCCGGTTGGGCACGATATTGGTCCCTTCCGCGCTGCTGGACGCCACGATGCGGTTGTCCAGGCCGAACACCGTCAGTTCCACCGCGCCGCTCAGCACGCGCAGGTCATAGAGCCCGATCGGCACCAGCGCGGGCGACATGTCGGCCACTTCCGCCGCAATCTTCTCGGTGAGCTTCAGCAGGTCGTTGAGACGTACGTCCAGCGAGCCGCGGCTGAGTTCCAGCGCGTCGTCCAGCGCCTCCTCGATCTGCACATCGAACCAGGTATCGATACCGCGTTGCAGGAACTGCAGGGAGAAGTAGTACACCACGGCGATGGGCACCACGGCGAGTATGACAAACGTGATGACCAGCCGTGAGGTCAGCCGTGCGCCCGGCGCGCGTGCACGGTACTGCGAGACCAGCCAGTACAGGTTGGTACCGATCAACCCGATCAGCACCACCAGCCCCAGCGCATTGAGCAGCAACAGCCAGGAGTACAGCTGGCCGAAACGTTCGGAATTGTGGGTGGCGTCACTCATCAGCGACAGCGACACCAGCAGCAGGGCGAACAGGATCAGCATCGGCCAGATGCCCAGCCGCGACCCCTTTACGGTTGCAGAGGCCATTGCCGCCACTTGCCTTTCAGGCTCCACGCCGATCCCAGGTAGGCCCACAGGCGCACCGGCGTGGGCAGCGCCTCGACATCGATATCCGCGCGCATGCGTACCGTGTAGTGCTGGTCCGGCTGCAACAGTTTAGCGTCGATCAGGGGTAAATCGTACACATTGCCGATATCCGCCAGCGCGCTCTCCATGGTGCGGAAGCTGGTGCGGCTGCCGGTACTGAAATTATGTACCAGGTAGCGCCTGCTCAACGCGTGGTACTGCAACTGAAAACGCTGGCGCAGGTCCGCCACCAGCTCCGGCCACAACCATTCGCGGTCGCGCAATACTTCCACGCGCAGCTCGATCAGCAACGGCACGCCGTTATGCAGTGCGTCGTAGAGTGTCTCGTTGAAATCAAAGTCGACCCGCGCACCGATGCGGTACACGCCGTCCACCAGCAGGGTGCGGGGCTCGGAAATGGTGGTCTCGCGCGCGGCCAGCGGCGTTGCCAGCAGGCACAGCGACAACAGCAACAACACGGCTGTACGCCGTGCATCACTGCCTGCCGTTGCTGTTTTCTGGTATCCCGTCACGACCGTGTTTTCATGCCCTTGTCAGACACGCAAAATAAAACCCGTCCATATCCTGTTCTCCGGACAACAACTGGCGCCCCACCGGCTGTGCCTCGCCCCACGCCTGTGGCAGCGGGCATTCGCTGGCATCGCTGTGTTGCCGCATGAACGCACTCAGGATATCGCTGTTCTCCTGACGGAAAACCGAACAGGTCACATACAGCAGCATACCGCCAGATGCCAGCAAGGGCCATAATGCCTCCAGCAGTTGTTGCTGCTGTTGTGACAGGGCACGCAAATCCGTGGCCCGGCGCAGCTGTTTGATATCGGGGTGGCGGCGTACCACGCCACTGCCGGAGCAGGGCGCATCCAGCAAAATACGCTGGAACGGCCGACCATCCCACCACGCCTGCGGGTCGCCCGCGTCGGCGGCCAGCAACCCGGCCTGCAACTTCAAACGCTGGAGATTTTCGCTGATTTTCCCCAGGCGTTGCGGATCGCTGTCGATCGCCAGCAGGCTGTCCAGTCCGGGTGTGCGCTCCAGGATGTGGCAGGTCTTGCCGCCCGGCGCGGCGCAGGCGTCCAGCACCCGCTGACCGGGCTGCGCATCGAGCAGTCCCGCCGCCAGTTGCGCGGCGCCATCCTGCACCGATACGGCACCCTCACGAAACCCCGGCAGCGCATCGACAGGCTGGGGTTCGACCAGCTGAATGCCGGTATCGACAGCGGGCAAGGCCTGCGCCTCGATACCCGCTGCCTGTAACTGTTGCAGGTAAGCCTGGCGATCCACCTGCCGGGTATTGACCCGCAGCACCATGGGCGGACGCCGGTTGCCGGCTTCCAGTATCTGCTGCCAGTGCTCCGGCCAGTCGCCGCGCACCTGCTCTATCCACCAGTCGGGGTACGACCAGCGCGCCGAGTCGATGCTGTCGACAGCTTTCAGCAACTCGCCGGACCGGCGCCGGGCATTGCGCAACACACCGTTCACCATGCCCGTTGCCCAGTCCTTGCCCAGCTGGCGCACGGCATCCACGGTCTCGCTGACCGCGGCGTGATCGGGAATATCGAGGATCAGCAACTGATATAAACCGACCAGCAACAGAGCGTGCAGCTCGCGGTCTTTTTTGCGCAGCGGTTTTTTCAGCAGGCGGGACAGGATAGCGTCGAGCCGGTGACTCCAGCGCAGTGTCCCGAATACCAGCTCCTGGGTCAGTGCGCGCTGGCGCGGGTCGGCCAGCTGCGCCAGCTGTGGTCCCAGCGCACTGCCCAGCGACTCGCCCTTGTCGAGCACCCGGTACACCAGCTGTGCGGCAAGCGTGCGGGGCTGGCCGGATAACTCAGCCAAGCACGGCACCAGTGACGCTGCGTGCGTTGAGGAAATCGGCGGCGGCCAGGCGCCGGGCGCCGGGCAGCTGGATTTCCAGCAGGCGCAGGCTGCCCGAACCACAGGCCACATCAATACCGGCCTTGCCGGCAGCCGTGACAGTGCCGGGCGGCGCGGCCGCATCGTCCCCGGTGGCACGGGCATTCCAGACCCGCAGGGTCTTGCCCTCGAGCTGTGTATGCGCCACCGGCCAGGGGTTGAACGCGCGCACCTGGCGCTCCAGCTGCAACGCATCCTGTGTCCAGTCGAGGGCCGCCTCCTGCTTGTCCAGCTTGGCGGCGTAGGTGACCAGCGCCTCGTCCTGCACCCGGGGCGTCAGCTTGCCCTGCGCCAGGTCATCGAGATGTTGCGCCAGCAGTTGCGCCGCCAGCCCGCTGAGGCGGTCGTGCAGGGAACCGCCGGTGTCGTCCGCGCTGATTTCGGTGCGCACCTCGGCCAGTACCGGCCCGGAATCCAGGCCGGCTTCCATCTGCATCAGGCACACGCCGGTCATGCGGTCACCGGCCAGGATGGCGCGCTGGATGGGGGCCGCACCACGCCAGCGCGGCAGCAGCGAGGCGTGCAGGTTGACGCAGCCAAGGCGCGGCAGGTCCAGCACCGCCTGCGGCAGAATCAGCCCGTAGGCAACCACCACCATGAGATCCGGCTGTAACGCGGCAAGTTCCTGCTGCGCCTCTGCATCGCGCAGGCTGAGCGGCTGGAACACCGGGACGGCGTGCTGCAGGGCCAGCTGTTTGACCGGCCCCGGCACCTGTTTGCGGCCACGACCGGCCGGGCGGTCCGGCTGGCTGTAGACGCCGACCACGCTGTGGCCGCTGTCCAGCAGCGCCTGCAGGACCGGGACGGAAAAATCGGGGGTGCCCGCAAATACGACTCGCATGGTGCGCTGAGGGGCGGCTTCAGATGACGCGTTCGGCGTGCGACGGCTCGCCGGCGGCCGGATCTTCGCCGTGGCGACGCTGCTTTTCCAGCTTTTTGCGGATGCGCTGGCGCTTCAGCGGCGACAGGTAATCCACGAATAGTTTGCCGTCGAGGTGGTCGATTTCGTGCTGGATACAAACCGCCAATAAACCGTCGACATCCAGCTCGAAGCTGTTGCCCTCAAGGTCGAGCGCGCGCACCCGGATACGTTCGGCACGCTGCACCCGCTCGTAGATGCCGGGCACGGACAGGCAACCCTCGTCGGTTTCCTCCACACCCTCACGGCTCAGGATTTCGGGGTTGATAAACACCTGTGGGGCATCCTGATGCTCGGAAACATCGATGACCACCACGCGCCGGTGCACATTGACCTGGGTCGCCGCCAGGCCGATACCGGGCGCCTGGTACATGGTCTGGAACATATCGGCCACCAGGGTCCGCACCTGGTCATCCACCGAATCCACTTCCTGGGCCCGGGTCCGCAAGCGGGAATCCGGGAAATGCAAAATGTTGAGTATTGCCATGTGATACCGATCACAATATTAGTGTCTGGGATACCTATATACTCTAACATAATGATCACACGGCCGTTTGCCGGGCGCTACTATTTTGAATTTGCGCAATTTTAGCTACACTCCGGTGCACGACTGCCGTTAACTATCATCAGAATTGGCGTGCTGGCACTGATGCCGGGCCCGCTACTGACAACAACGGGATAGAAATAAAGGGACGTCTATATGTCGATATTCAAATCGTTGGCGCTGGCACTGGCCGTGCTGGCTTCCGCCGCCTATGCCGACCAGGTCGTACTCAGGGACGGGCACCCGGACCGTTACACGGTCGTCAAGGGAGACACCCTGTGGGATATTTCGGAAACCTTCCTCGACAGCCCCTGGCTGTGGCCGGAAATCTGGTATGTAAACCCGCAGATTGACAACCCCCACCTTATCTACCCCGGTGACGTTATCACCCTGGTGTACGTGGACGGCAAGCCGCAGTTACGCGTCCAGCGTGGCAAGGGCACCTACAAGCTGTCGCCTAAGGTACGCGCGGAACGCCTCGACAAGGCGATTCCCACCATTCCGATCGATGCCATCCAGCAGTTCCTGAGCCAGCCGCTGGTGGTCGACCAGGACGTCATGGAGAACGCCCCCTACGTGGTCTCCAGCGCCGGTGAGCACCTGATCGTGGGCGCGGGCGACAGCATCTACGCACGCGGCCTGGACAAAGCCGACGGCAACCGCTACCACGTGTTCCGCCCCGGCGCGCCCTACGTCGACCCGGTTACAGACGAAGTGCTGGGTCATGTAGCCCAGTATCTGGGCGACAGCACGCTGGTAAAATTCGGTGACCCGGCCACGCTCAAACTGACCAAGACCACGCGTGAAATCAATATCGGCGACCGCCTGATGCCCATGACGCAGGAGGACGTGTACGCCTACTTTACGCCGCACTCGTCCGATTCCAGCATCGAGGGCACCATTATTGCCGTGGTCGACGGCGTCAGCCAGATCGGCCAGTACCAGATCGTGGTGCTGAACCGCGGCACACGTGAAGGCGTGGATGTCGGCACCGTGTTCGAAATCCACCAGACCGGTGAGCGCATCATGGACCAGGTCAGCAAGGAGCGTAATGCCCACGTCAAACTGCCGGACGAAAAGGCCGGCATGCTGATGGTGTTCCGCACCTTCGACAAGGTCAGCTTCGGCCTGATCATGAAAGCCACCAGCGCGCTGCATGTCGGAGACACCATCCGCACGCCGTAGCCGTTCTGTTAAAACGTTAAAAGGGGACAGATATATCTGTCCCCTTTTTGTTGCGCGCTGGCAAAAACCGCTACCTTCGGGCATGGTATGGACCATGTACCGAGGTAGCGGTTTTTTTATGAGGAACCTCACGGATGAGGACAGAAAGTAACGCCACCCCCGTCGCCGATACCGACGCCGGGCACACTGATTTCCGCTTCTGGCTTGCGCTGCACCGCACTGCCGGTATCGGCGCACGCCGCAGCGCACAACTGCTGGACAGCTTCGATTCTCCGGCAGCGATCTTCAAGGCCACGCACGACCAGCTGCGTAGCGCCGGGGTCCGCCCGGACAGCATCGATGCCATCAGGAACCCGGACTGGCAGGCGGTAGACCGGGACCTGGCCTGGCTGGAACAGCCGGACAACCGGCTCATCACCTGCCGGAACCCGGCGTATCCGCCACTGCTGAAGGAAATCCCTGACCCGCCGGCGCTGCTGTTCGTGCACGGCGACCCCGACTACTTGCGCCAGCCGCAGCTGGCCATCGTCGGCAGCCGCAACCCCACCCACAACGGGCAGGCGCTGGCGCGCGAGTTCGCCGCCCACCTGGCTGCCTGTGGGCTGACGATCACCAGCGGCCTGGCAGCGGGCGTCGATGCAGAGGCGCACCAGGGCGCGCTGGAAGCCGGCGGTACCAGCATCGCGGTCACCGGCACCGGCCTGGACCGCGTCTACCCGGCACAACACCGGGAGCTGGCGCACCGGATCGCCGCGAATGGCGCGCTGGTCTCGGAATTCCCGCCCGGCACGGCGCCGCTGGCGCCCAACTTCCCGCGCCGCAACCGTATTATCAGTGGCCTCAGCCTGGGCACCCTGGTGGTCGAGGCGGCGCTGCGCTCCGGCTCGCTGATCACGGCCCGCAACGCCCTGGAACAGGGCCGCGAGGTATTCGCCATCCCCGGCTCCATCCATAACCCGCTGGCGCGCGGCTGCCATGCCCTGATCCGGGAAGGCGCCAAGCTGGTGGAAACCGGAGACCATATCCTCGAGGAACTGGCATCACTGGTCTTTCTCTGCCTGTCGCAGACGGAAACACCCGCCACCAGCGGCGTTGCGGGTGGCACGGACATAAACCCCGAGCCTGATCCGGAATATGTTCGCTTGCTGGATGCGATGGGCTTTGAGCCGGTTGCTATCGATCAACTGGTGCAACGAAGCGGATTGACGCCGGAACAGGTTTCCTCCATGCTGCTGCTATTGGAGCTGCAGGATCGTGTTGTTTCCGGCTCGGGCGGACGCTACACCCGCACCATATAGAGGCTTGATATGAAAGAAAATATGTTTGACGTGCTCATGTACCTGTTCGAGCACTATTACATGGACGAGGAGACCGAACTGAGCCCGGACCGCGAGTCCCTGCACAGCGAACTGGTCGAAGCCGGGTTCCCGTCAAGCGATATCAATCAGGCCTTCGAGTGGCTGGAAGGGCTGTCCGGCCAGCAACATGCCATGCAAGCCCCGCAAACCGAAAATTCCATCCGCCTCTATTCCGCCGTGGAACACGAGCGGCTGGACGCGGAGAGCCGCGGTTTCCTGTTGTTCCTGGAACAGATGGGTATTCTGCAACCCGACGCCCGCGAGCGCGTCATCGAACGCGTGATGGCGCTGGAAACCGACGATTTCGATCTCGGCCAGCTGAAATGGGTCATCCTGATGGTCCTGTTCAACCAGCCCGGCGCGGAAGCCGCTTATGCGTGGATGGAAGACCTGGTGTTCGAAAGCATGCCGGGTGGCTATCTGCATTAACCCTGTTAACAACACTACTGACATCAAGCCGCACACCTGTGCGGCTTTTTAACTATAGAGCCCATGAGCAAAAGTCTGGTCATCGTTGAATCGCCCGCCAAGGCGAAAACCATTAAAAAATACCTGGGGAAAGGTTTCGAGGTACTGGCCTCCTACGGCCATGTGCGCGACCTGATCCCCAAGGAAGGCGCTGTCCTGCCGGACCAGGACTTTGCCATGAAATACCAGCTCATCGAGCGCAACGCCAAGCACGTCGACGCCATCGCCAAGGCGCTGAAAAAAGCCGATACCCTGTACCTCGCGACTGACCCGGACCGCGAGGGTGAGGCGATCTCCTGGCACCTGTACGAGATGCTGAGAGAGCGCAAGGCGCTGAAGGACAAGGGCGTGCACCGGGTGGTGTTCCACGAGATCACCAAGCGCGCCATCAACGACGCGGTCGAGCACCCGCGCGAACTGTCCATCGACATGGTCAACGCACAGCAGGCGCGGCGCGCACTGGATTACCTGGTCGGCTTCAACCTCTCGCCGCTGCTGTGGAAAAAAATCCGCCGCGGCCTGTCCGCCGGCCGTGTGCAAAGCCCGGCGCTGCGCATGATCGTGGAGCGCGAGGAAGAAATCGAGAAATTCAAACCGCGCGAATACTGGACCATCGAGGCCGACCTGGAGAAGGACAAGCAGGCCTTCACCGCCAAACTGACACATCTG
>DRNU01000233.1 GCA_011374975.1 Gammaproteobacteria bacterium
GCAGCCGCCACCAGTAACCAGGCTCGCTTGCGCGGGTGAATCTCCACGCCGTCGGATTGCACTTCCGGCAGGGTTTCCTTCTGCCACAGGGTGACTTTCCCCGAAGCACGACGCATCAGGCTGTTGATGGCCTCGACCACGGAAAAATGCGGGCACAGCCAGCCGCAATATAGCCGCCCGTAGCGCCAGGACACCCAGAAACCGATGCCCGCGACCAGTGCGACAGGCAGGAAGGCGCGCAGGATAATATTCATGACGGACTGCAAGGGCTGCGACGCATCGATATCCAGCGTCCAGGGCTGCCCGAACAGGATAAAATGCCCCAGGTTGAGGTCGAGGCGAAACAGGTCCAGCACCGGCGCAAGCACAAACAGGGCAAAGAATGCCGTGCGCCATAACAGCCGTTGTCGCTGTACCCGGTTCATGGTCTGGGCCCCGCCCTACTCGCCGAAACTGGCGTAGACCACTTCCATCAACGCCTCGACGGTCGCCTCGTCATCGGTCAGGGGTTCGATCAGTGCCGCGCGGCAGGCTTCCAGGGTATTGAAGCCGTCGCGTATCAGGCGCGCGGTGTAGATTAGCAGGCGCGTGGAGGCGGATTCTTCCAGGTCATGGTCCTTGAGAGCGCGCAGGCTGTGCGCAAGCCTGACCAGCCGCTCCGCCATGGCGCTGTCGATACCGGTTTCCCTGACCAGGATATCGCGTTCCAGCCCGGGCTCGGGGAAATCAAAGCGCATGGAGACAAAGCGCTGGCGCGTCGAGGGCTTCATGCCCTTGAGCAGGTTCTGGTAACCCGGGTTATAGGACACCACCAGCATGAATTCAGGCGGCGCATGCAGTATCTCGCCGGTGCGTTCGATGGGCAGGATACGGCGGTCATCCGACAGGGGGTGCAGGACGACAGTCGTGTCCTTGCGCGCCTCTACAACTTCATCGAGATAGCAGATAGCGCCCTCGCGCACCGCCCGCGTTAACGGCCCGTCGTTCCAGTAGGTCTCACCGTCGCCGATCAGGTGACGTCCGATCAGGTCCGCCGCCGTCAGGTCATCGTGGCAGGCCACTGTGTACAGCGGCCGGCCAAGGCGCGCGGCCATGTGTTCGATGAAGCGGGTCTTGCCGCAACCGGTCGGCCCCTTCAGCAGCATCGGCAACTGGTTGCGGTAAGCATAATCGAACAGCTCCACTTCACCCCGTTGCGGCTGGTAAAAAGGCACCTCGCGTTCTTCAACGCGGAGCTTGCTTACTTCAGTAGTCATCCGGAACCTCCTTCTATATTGAAATCCAGTAGGCCATACCGATCAGCGCTACAACACTTGCCAGCCAGCCGGTCACCACCCATTTCCAGCGCGAACGTACCTGCGCCAGGCCCATGAAATAATCGATAATCAATTGCCCCTTGAGGCTTATCGATGCCAGCAGCATGACCACAACGGTAACGCCACCATAGCCCAGCCTGCCCACCGCATAGGTTGCCAGCGTCAGCAGGACCAGGATCAGCCAGACAAACGCGGCTTTTCTGTCAGCGCCTTGCATCACGCTAGTGCATCACATAGACCAGCGGGAACAGCACGATCCACACCAGGTCCACCATGTGCCAGTACGAAGCACCGGTTTCCACACCGGTATGGTTTGCGGCGCTGTAATCGCCCCGGTGCGCCTTCACGGCGACGGCTGTCAGAATCACCATCCCCATCAATACGTGCATGAAATGGAAAAACGTCAATGACAGGTAAAACATGTAAAACGTATTGGTACTGAGCGTGATACCGTCCGCGTGCCTGGCAGCAAACTCCGTCAGCTTGAGACCGGCAAACACGGCGCCCGACAGTACCGCGAAACCGAGCCACCTGACGCAGGACGCCACCGCGTTGCGCTTGATGGCGTTGACCGCCCTGACCACGAAGAAACTCGAAGTGATCAGCAGCAGCGTATTGATCGCCCCGGTTTCCCGATCCAGGTATTGCTGGTACTCGTTGAACAGCTCCACATTGCCGGCCCGGGCGAAGGCATAGGCCAGGAAAAAAATTCCGAACACCAGCAGTTCGGCAAAGATAAAAATCCAGATTGCGAAATCCCCCGGCAGGTCCTGCCTGCCAGTCGCTGCCGGAGGATTTGCAACAGTTTCCATCAGCTGCTGGTGGCGCTCGCCATCCCGCTGCTGTCGGTGATTTCCTCACGCTCGCCGCCCTTGACGAAGAAGGCGCTCACGTACAGGATCAACCCGACCAGGAATACCACGCCGGCGCCTTCACGCATCCAGTAGAACATCTCGATCTTGTCCTGGACGACCATGAACGGCAGCGGGTTATCGGTATAGCGCTGCAACAGGATCTGCTGGATACCGGCGCCGGTCAGGAACAGCGTGATAAACACCATCGACAGCGTCATCAGCCAGAATGACCATATTTCCACCTTCTGCGCACGCGGGCTGCCGGCCTTTTGCCCGCGCAGGATCGGCATGGAATAGGAAATAATGGTCAGCACGATCATGACGTAGGCACCATAGAATGCCATGTGACCGTGCGCTGCCGTGAGCTGGCTGCCGTGCGTGTAGTAGTTCACCGGGGCCAGCGTGTGCAGGAAGCCCCACACGCCTGCGCCGAGGAAAGCCATCACGGCGGTACCCAGCGCCCACAGTACAGCAGCCTTGTTGGGATGCTCGCGGCGGCGGCGGTTCACCATGTTGAAAGCGAACACCGTCATCATGAAGAACGGGATCGGTTCCAGTGCCGAGAAGATCGATCCCCACCACTGCCAGTATTCCGGTGCACCGATCCAGAAGTAATGGTGGCCGGTACCGATCAGGCCGCTGATCAGGGCCATGGCGATGATCACGTACATCCATTTCTCGATAACCTCGCGGTCGACACCGGTCACCTTGATCAGCACGAAGGCAAGGATAGAAGCCAGGATCAGTTCCCAGACACCTTCCACCCACAGGTGCACTACCCACCACCAGTAGAACTTGTCGTTGACGACGTTGACCGGGTTATAGAAGGAGAACAGGAACAACACCGCCAGGCCGACCAGGCCGGTCAGCAGCACCAGGCTCACGACTGTCTTGCGTCCCGCCAGTATGGTCACGCCGATGTTATACACAAAGCCCAGCGCCACGATCACGATACCGATCTTGGTGATGGTCGGCTGCTCCAGGAACTCGCGCCCCATGGTCGGCAGCAGGTCGTTCATGGTCAGTTCCGCCAGTCGTGCATACGGCACCAGCAGGTAACCCAGCACGGTCAGTGCACCGGCCACCAGGAAAACCCAGAACAGGATTTTGGCCAGCAGCGGGCTGTGCAGCTCGCGTTCGGACTCCTCCGGTACCAGGAAGTAGGCGGCACCCATGAAGCCGAACAACAACCAGACGATCAGCAGGTTGGTGTGCACCATGCGCGCCACGTTGAAGGGGATTTCCGGGAACAGGAAATCGCCCGCGACATACTGCATGCCCATAATCAGACCGAACAGGATCTGTCCGATGAACAGGCCGATGGCAGCAATAAAATAGGGTTTTGCGACAGCTTGCGATTGATACTTCATAATAATCCCCTTACCCCTGGATGTTCGGCGGCCAGCCGGAGGTGTTGATGCCGTTGACATACTTCAGAAACTGGGCGATCGCCTGCAATTCCTCATCGCTGAGATTGAACTGCGGCATACTGCGGCGGCCCGGGATACCCTCAACAGGGCGGCTCTGGATGAAACCGATAATGGCTTCCGTGGACTCGCCGAAGCGCGTGTAGACATTACCCAGTTCGGGCGCAAAGTAAGCCCCCTCACCCAGCAGGGTGTGGCAGCCGATACAGTTGTTCTCCTCCCACACTTTCTTGCCCAGTGCCACCTGTTCGGTGATCGCCTCGTGGTTATCCCGCTTGGGCACCTCGCTGGCGGTGTCGAAGGTCAATGCGAGAAACAACAGGATGAAGAACGCACTTCCCCCGTAGTAGATGTTTCTCGCCATGCTTTTGGTAAAGACTTCACTCATGGCATATTCACCTCTTGTTTGCAGAAATGTATTTAAGTATTTGCTAATTTATTTATTACACAAACCATGCCAAAGTTTAATTACTTGTTTTTATTAAAATAAAAAATTATGTTGTCAAATTGATACCTTCTGTTAGGATATCAATTAGATTGCATAGGTATCATTATGACATCATCTGAATTTTGCGGTGCGCTGACCTCCATTGTGGCCGACCTGTCCCGCGACCTGCCCTCGGAAGTGCGTTACAAACGCCTGCTGGACGCCATGCAGAGCAGCTTCCCCTGTGATGCGGCCGCCTTGCTGAAACTGGAAAACAATCACCTCACGCCACTGGCCGTGGACGGGCTGAGCGACGACACCATGGGGCGCCGCTTTGAAGTGGAGGAACATCCGCGCCTGGCCCGCCTGCTGCACTCCCGCGAACCGGTGCGCTTTGCCGCGGACAGCGACCTGCCGGACCCCTATGACGGGCTGGTGGAAACCGAAGACCAGTTACTGCACGTACATGACTGCATGGGGTCGTCGCTCTACCTGGATGACAAACCCTGGGGTGTCATCACCATGGACGCCCTGCAAACCGGCACCTTTGACCAGATCGACCCGATTGAACTGCGCACCTTTATCAGCCTGACCGAAGCCACGGTAAAAGCCGCGCAACGCATCGATGAACTGGAAGCGCGTGTGGAACGCGGCCACCGGGTTGCGCGCGCCCTGATCAAGGAAGGCAGTGAGGTCGAGATTGTCGGCAAAAGTCCGGTGATGAAAAAACTGCGGGAAGAAATCGACGTGGTGGCACAGTCTGACCTGACCGTGCTGATCCAGGGCGAGACCGGTGTAGGCAAGGAACTGGTGGCAAGGCAGGTACACGCCAACTCGCCGCGCGCAGACTATCCCATGGTGTATGTAAACTGCGCCGCGCTGCCGGAAAATATCGCCGAGAGCGAACTGTTCGGTCATACCCGGGGCGCCTTCACCGGCGCCACCGCCGACCGCGCCGGCAAGTTCGAACTGGCCGATGGCGGCACACTGTTCCTGGATGAAATCGGCGAGTTGAGCCTGGGCATCCAGGCGAAGATGCTGCGCGCCATACAAAGCGGTGAAATTCAGCGCGTGGGCAGCGACCAGCCGGTGCGGGCCGACGTCAGAATTGTGGCCGCCACCAACCGCGACATGCAGAAAGAGGTCTCCGCGGGACGTTTTCGCGCCGACCTCTATCACCGCCTGACGGTGTATCCCCTGCGCGTTCCTCCGTTACGCGAACGCGGCAAGGATATTCTGCTGATCGCCGGTTATTTTCTTGAAAACAACCAGCACCGCCTGAGTGTAAACGCATTGCGCCTGTCTGCCGGGGCGAAACAGGCGCTGCTGTACTACACCTGGCCGGGCAATGTGCGTGAGCTTGCGCACATGCTGAGCCGTGCCGCATTAAAGGCCGTGGCGAAACAGGGCAACACCGGTGGCACGGTTATTATAGATACAAGTCACCTGGATATTGATGACACTGAAGCCGTCCCCCGGGAAACCGCAAAAACCGAAAAAGCACTACCCGTAGTCAAGGTCTCTCTCAGGGAGACCGTCGACCAGTTCCAGCGCGAAATTATCGCGGACAGCCTGAAAAGACACGACGGCAATCTGGCTTCGGCCGGTCGCGAACTGGGTATCAGCCGCAGTAATTTTTACCGCTTGCTGAAAAGGCTGGACCTGCACCAGGAAAATCCTGCCTGACTCGTCACCGCGAAGAACGAAGCAGACACCTGCCGGCTTAGAAACCGCCCGTCAACATAAAGCTTGCGCCATAGTCGGGCGTGCTGTCGGTCAAACCGAACAGCCCCGACAGGGTTCCTGACCAGCGCGGGGAAAACACCCAGCCCAGGTAAGCACTGGCCTGCTGCTGGTCATCAGTACCACTGACCGCGGCACGCCGGTAGTCATAGCCGATACCCGCGGTACCGGAATCGCCGCGCCTGAACATCAGCCCGATACTGCCGTAAGGCACATCCTTGTACTCAAAGTCATTCGAATCCCCTGTTACCAGGTAGCCCAGGGTGAAATACGGCGCAACCGACCCGCTGCCGACGATGCCGTCCAGTTGCAGCGCATAATCGTTCTCACCGGTACCCAGCCCGTCGTCTTCATCGGCGGTGCCGAACTTGACCCGGCCGCTCAGTTCATAGAACGAACCAGCATCTGCACCGGGGAAAATACTGTAGCCGACACGCGCCATCACGTCTCCCAGGCCGCTGTTCGTGACAGTGTTGGTACGGGAACTGGAATTGCCGCCGCGCATACTGCCAGGCCCGAACAAACCGCTGTCGAAATCACTGAACACCATCGGCCCGCCGGCACCGGGCACCACCGTGCCATTACCGGTCACGCGTATATAGGGCACGGTGAATTCCATGCGCCAGGGCCCGTTGTAATAGTCCAGTGTGAGAGGCATGTACTCGATTTCAGTCGTGACATCCTGGCCATAATCACCACGCGTATAGTCGTAACCCAGCGTCAGTTCCAGGTCACCTGAGGCACTGACGAGCAGCGGTAGCGTTATGGCAAATGCCGGCAGGATTTTTACTTTCCGGTTCATAACTGGCTCCAGAAACACTAAATACAGCACAGAAACCCCTGATTCATTCCACGCCCGTCATTCCAGCGCATGCCGGAATGACGGATAAATCAGAGCTCCCCGTGTTACCGGGGGCGTGATCACACACCCCCACTATTTACCCGCCCGGCTCAACGCATACCGGACCGGGAAAAACCGCCCTGACTCCGGGCGCCCGTCGGACGACTGCCTAAGCGACTCATGCCGGCACCCTGTGACGGCCGGCTGGAACTCATGTCGCGTCCCCCGCCTGCGGCTTCGGCGCCCATACCGCCGCGCTGGCGAGCCTGTTCACGCTGACGGACCTGCTCACGGGCCTGCATTTCATAGCTCTGGCCTGACTCAGCCCCGGCAGTGCGCGTGCGCTCCTGCTGTTCAACCTGGCGGGCAAATTCACGTGCAAAAGTCTCGCCGTTGAGCCTGTCGACCTCGCTCGCACCCGCCAGGGACGATCCCAGCAGCACGGCAAACGAAGTGGTAAGCATCAGTGATTTGATTGAAGTGTGCATAGCTATTTCTCCTGTTGGATAGATATACCAAATTAATGTGGGATAATTTCCCACGCATAGAAATGATATGTGGTAATATTTCCCACGTCAAGCTAGACTTCATCCCGTGTTCAGCACACAGGTTGATGAAAACCCGGCGAGACTGGACATAATCAGTTGATATTAAATAAATAACTATTGGGTTTCGGGACGACCAGGGTGCCAGCCACATCACACAACGAAGCTCAGACAGCCCTGCTGAAAGCGGTCAGCTGGCTTTGCCGACCGCTGTTGAGACTGCTGATTGAGAAAGGTATCGGCTATCCCCAGCTGCGCGACCTGCTGAAAAAGCTCTACGTCGAAGTGGCGGAAGAATCCTTCGCGCTGAACGGCAAGCCGCCGTCAGACAGCCGCCTGTTCATCCTGACCGGCGTACACCGCAAGGACATCAAGCGCCTGCGCACCGGCGAACCCGACACGGCCGCGGTACGGGCATCGACCCTGGGCGGCGCCATCATCTCGCACTGGCTCGGCCTGCCGGCCTACCAGGATGCGGCCGGCCGGCCACGCTGCCTGCCACGCGGCCCGGTGGATGACGGGACACCGGGCTTCGATGCACTGGTCGCCGACGTGAGCAAGGATGTACGCCCACGCGCAATCCTCGACGAACTGCTGCGCCAGGGCGTGGTCTCCCTGAATGAGGCAGGTGATATCTGCCTGAACCGGTCGGCCTTCATACCCGGCGCCGACTTCGAGGAAAAGACCTTCTTCCTCGGCCGCAATGTGCACGACCACATGGCGACCTGCGCACACAACATGCTCTCCCCCGACACACCGATGCTGGAGCGCAGTGTTTACTTCGCCGCATTGACAGAAGCCTCCGCGCAGGAACTGCGCGAACTTGCCGAGCAAAACGCCGTTGCTGCACTGCAGGCCATCAACGAACGTGCACTGGCGCTGCAGGCAGCGGACCAGGGCAAGACAGACGCCATTCACCGTATACGTTTTGGCTGCTACTGGTACCAGGCGCAGCGCAAGCACACAAAGGACACCGGCCAATGAAATACCTGCGCTTCATCATCGTCTGTTTCACCCTGCTGGCCGGCTGCACGGCAACACAATATACGGAACTGGCAAGCACCTCTGACCCGGATGACGAAAGCGGTATCGGCGGCACCGGCATCATCGGCGCTATCACCGGCTTCGGCAGTATTTTCGTCAACGGTGTCGAAGTGGAAACCGAGCGCGGCACACAACTGATGGTCGATGGTCAACGCGTCGACAGCTTCGACTTCGCGCGCGGCGACGTGGTGGAGGTACTCGCTGTTAAACAGCGTGGCATCACGCGCGCCGAGCGCGTACAGGTCCGTCACGAAGTCATCGGCAAGGTGGACCAGGTCGACAAGGCAAACAACAGCTTCACTGTGCTGGGGCAAACAGTCATCGCGGATACACAGGATGTCAGCTTGCCACAAGCAGGCGATGTCGTGCAGGTCAGCGGCTTCCGCGACAACACGGGGCGTGTTCATGCCACACATGTCGCGCAGGGTCGTGGAGACAACCTGTTGCTCAGCGGCACCGTCCGTACCATTGGCAAGGACTCATTTTATATCGGCGAGCAGAAGGTAACTGTCGGGGACAGCGCGTCACTGCAGGCCGGTAGCCGGGTCCGGGTACGCGGGCAGTTACGGGGCAATGCACTGGACGCATCCAGCCTGACGGTACTGGACGCACACCCCTTCGGCAGCCGTGTGCAACGTCTTCTGGTACAGGGTTTCATCAGCAAAGAGGCCGGCCAGGCATACCGTATAGACGGTGTTTCCTTTACCAGCCCGGACACCCTTCAGGTACGACAACCAGACCCGCAGCGCGTGGAAATAAAACGCAGCGCCAGTGGCGAGTGGACAGCGACCCGGCTGATCGGCGAACACGGGCTGCCGCAGGGGCGCCCCGAACCACGTTCAGGTGCCGGCAAAGTGAAGCGTGCCCCCACCAGATTACGCCGGCCAAGCATGCCCCCACGCCCGGGCATGGGCGGGGCAGGACGCCCCATGCGCTGAAACAGCGGGGATGATCTTCTCTGGCACAAGAAATAAATGTCGCCATAAGACAACAGGTTACACATTGTTTCTAAAAGTTCCCTTGAAATCTTAATAAGCAATCCCTAATATTAATTGTGTAGTCAGGCCGAAAGGGGAACCCCTATGATTTTCGACGCATTCACTATCAGCGGCATTATTGTCGTTGTTGTTTTTCTCGCGGCAACCGTCGCTCTCAAGCACTGCTGCAACGGGCAGTAAGTTGCCGGTATCCCGATTTGTTTCGGGATCTGGCACCCGCCCGAACGGCTCCAGTCAATGGGTGTATACCGCAAAAAAACCGGTAACGGGCATTGCTGGCAATGCATCCGTCACCGGCTCTGTTCGCAGCGCTGAAACGCTAGAAATCGATCTGGCTGCGCACCTGGAAGATATTGACATCTTCGTCACCCGTACCCGGGAATGCGTCCGGCGATGAAGGGTCCGTACTGGCGCGGATATAGTTCGCCATAAAACGGACATTCGGTGTTGCGTACCAGTTCACACCCAGGGTGATATTGTCTTCCTCCCCACCCGTGTAGCCACTGTCTTCCAGATCGATACTGCTGTAACGCGCAGCTATTTCCCAGGCACCGGAGC
>DRNU01000234.1 GCA_011374975.1 Gammaproteobacteria bacterium
ACATCTATTAACAACAGTCGCCAAACTCCTGGGGCCCGGTGGTGCAAAGGCCGTTATCGCTATCATCAATCAGTCCCGGCAACGCGCACCCAATCTCTCGGTACTCGACCGATCATCGCATCCCTTCGTCGAGAATTCCTGGACCACACTTTATTCTGGAATGCTACCGACCTGGAAAGAAAGCTGGAAACATTCCGGCAGTATTACAACACTCATCGTGTGCACTCTTCACTTGATGGCGATACACCCTCGGAAATCACCAGCGAAACCGCCATCCGCGGCGCAGGAGTAAAAATGCATGGGACTTCAGAAAGCGACGTAACCCACGCCGGCTTGACTATCGGTTCGCCATGCACTGCTTAAACAAGTCAGGCTATTGCGATTCCTTGTTTGAATCATCCTGAACCGACCGATCCAGGAAATCAGCAAGCTGGCTGGAAATTTCATAAGCCTCATTGATCGACCAGTATTGACCAAAACGCAGTTCGTCCTTACCCCCATCGAGCTTCCGAGCTTCAACGTAGACAGGGTGTGTAACGACAGGCTCTCCCATATTGTGCTCTCTGGGGTTGGTTAGCAGTCTACCAATATGCACCGGGCCCACCTCCGCCAGCAAGCCACGCCTTTTAAACGAGATGACGAAGAGCACATCTCCTCCATATGACCAGACGCCCTTTAGCCGGTCCAGTGTCATAGTGTAGCGCTGTGTTGCTATTGCAGCGCCAAACAACGCCAACAAGGCCCCGAATATGAAGGTTATGTCAGCTGCCTTGTTGACGTTACTCCACATAAGCAGGACCCCACCCAACAGAAAAATGACTCCAATGGCCCTTGCGCTGCCTTCTCCTTCGAAAACCCTGATTGTTTCAGAGTCGGGTTGTGTGATCCTGGTACCCCCGCCTTCTTTTTCCAGAGTCATTTTGTACACCTGAATTAATCTGAATCGGACAAATCGGCAGCCTGGTAAGCCAGCCGGTAGCGTCAGTTTCAAGGTTGTTGCCCTGGCCTGGCCAGGTAAAATTTTCCACTGTGATCAATGTATCCCTGACGCCCATCCAACGTTGTTACCCTGGCATAGCCATTGTCAAAACCGCTCGCAGGTAAAAACTGATAGTCGATGATCAATTTTCCGGTTCGGTCGATATAACCGCAGGGATAAGCATACCTGTCTTCATAACCCAGTAATCGTGCGATACGAAACAACAAATCAGGATGGCTGGGTGGTGCGCAGACGCGAGCCAGTCCATCACTGAATTTGAATGCCTTATGAAACCGGGGCGCAATAACGATTGTTCCGGTTTTATCGATGTAGCCGGATCGACGATTCATCACGATCCTGGCAAGGCCTTCTGAAAAGATCTGGGCGTAATCAAAACGCGGTGCGATAAGCACCTGCCCGCTTCTGTCGATATAACCATACTTATCACCGATACGAACAGCTGCCAATCCCTCATGGAACGAGGCATGGGGATAGGCACCCGAATCTACCGATTGAACAGAGTCCTCCGGACGTTGGGCAAAAAGCTGAAACGACAAAGCCCCGCCACAAAGGATGATCGTTACTTGACACCTTAGTTTGGATAAAACCACCACCTGCCTCCATGACGTTGAACGAAGGAAAGGCAGGGCATAGAGGCATTGCCGAATTCTTCTGCCCAGGTACCCGCCGCCTGAATAACAATTCGCCATACACAGGCGAAAGCTCCCGCACTGATAATTTTGAACAGGAGAGCCGGATAAAGCAGGAAGCACTAACCTACTAATGGATATGAAAATAATTGGTCGGGGCGAGAGGATTTGAACCTCCGACCACCTGCACCCCATGCAGGTGCGCTACCAGGCTGCGCTACGCCCCGAAAAGACGGGGACAGATGATACACCTGTCCCCGCTAAGCAGTTAATTGTACAGTATTTGGAGGCGAGGGAACAGATTCGAAATCTGCCCGGGGAAGGGCTTCAGCGCTTCAGGATCTGCAGCAGCTCTTCAAGCTCGACGCGCATCTGGCGCACAATCTGCTGGCGCTGGCTGACGTCTTCCTTCGCTTCATCGCCGGACAGACGCTGGCGCGCCCCGCCGATGGTAAATCCCTGCTCATACAACAGGCTACGGATCTGACGGATCATGATCACGTCATGACGCTGGTAGTAGCGCCGGTTGCCGCGTCGTTTGACGGGTTTAAGCTGCGGGAATTCCTGTTCCCAGTAACGCAGGACATGTGGTTTTACACCACACAACTCCGACACCTCACCGATGGTGAAGTAGCGCTTACCGGGAATGGCGGGTAATTCGTTGTTATTGCTGGCTTCCAGCATATGCCTCTACGCGCGCTTTAAGTTTTTGTCCGGGACGGAAGGTGACTACCCGACGTGCGGAAATCGGAATTTCCTCACCCGTCTTGGGATTGCGTCCCGGTCGTTGATTCTTGTCGCGCAGATCAAAATTTCCGAATCCGGAGAGCTTAACCTGCTGGCCCTCTTCCAGAGCCTGACGGATCTTCTCGAAGAACATCTCGACCAGCTCTTTGGCCTCACGTTTGTTGAGCCCCAAATCCTCGAACAATTTCTCTGCCATGTCGGCTTTCGTCAGCGCCATGGTTTCACTCTCTCAAAGTTGCAGTGAATTGTTGTTCTAGCTGAGCGGTAATTTCAGTGATTACCGGATCAACGTCGTCGTCAGTAAGTGTGCGTGAAGAATCCTGTAGAATCAAGCCTAAAGCGACGCTTTTTCGCCCGGATTCTATACCTTTGCCCTGATAAACATCGAATACCAGCACATCCTTGAGCATCGGCCCGGCAGACTGGCGGATGATATCGCACAGAGCGCCGGCTGGAGTCTCCACATCCACTACTATAGCTAAGTCACGGCGGATTGAAGGAAATCTTGAGAGTTTTTCGAAGCTTGGCACCCGCCCTTTAAGCAATGCCTGCATATCGAGCTCAAACAGGCAGGTTTTACGGGGAATTTCGTGCTTTTGGGCCAGCGCGGGGTGAATACAACCCAGCCAGCCCACACGCGCTCCGTCGAGCAGAATGGCGGCGGTCTGACCGGGGTGCAGCGCCGGGTGGGTCGACGCCTGGAACTCCGCGTTGTGCCCGCCCGCCGCCAGCAGCGCCTCGACATCGTTTTTCACATCGAAGAAATCGGCGCCCTGCTGTTTGCCAATCCCCCACTGTTCCGGGTAAAGCTCACCGGTAACGACACCAGATATCACATTTATCTGTTTAATTTCATTGTCTTGTGAGACGAACTTAAGGCCTGACTCGAATAGACGTATGCGCCCCTGCTGGCGCGCCTGGTTGTGCTTCACCGCACCCAGCAGACCCGCCCACAGAGTGGTGCGCATCATGGACATCTCGGAGGAGATCGGGTTGGTCAACGGCACCGGGGTGCTATCCGGCTCGATGTCCTGCAACAACCCGGCATCGACGAAGCTGTAGGTGATGGCTTCCTGGTAACCGCGGCCGACCAGCAATGTCTGCAGGCGCCCCAGCGGCGTCGCCGCTTCAGGTACCGGGCGCATGGTCAGGTCGCCGTGATTGTTGGCGGTGGGCAGCTTGTTGTAGCCGAACACGCGGCCGACTTCCTCGATAAGATCGGCCTCGATTTCGAGGTCAAAACGGAAGCTCGGCGGCGTTACCAGCCAGCCCTCCTCCGTTCCTTCCAGGGCCAGGCCCAGCCGCGTCAGGATATCTTCAACCTGTTCGTCCGCCGGCACGAAACCCAGCAGGCGTTCGATCCGCGCACGACGCAACAGGATCGGCGCCTTGACCGGCAAATGACTCTCGGCCACGGCCTCGATGATCGGCCCGGCCTCGCCACCCACCAGTTCCAGCAGCAGGGCTGTTGCACGTTCCATGGCTCGCTGCTGAAGTCCGGGATCGACACCGCGCTCGAAACGGTAGGATGAATCCGTGCTTAAACTATAGCGGCGCGCGCACCCGGCAATCTTTTCCGGGGTGAAGAACGCCACTTCCAGGAACAGGCTGTCGGTCGTGTCAGAAATCCCCGAATCAATACCGCCCATGACACCGGCCAGTGCCAGCGCCTTGTCCCGGTCGCAGATCAGCAGTGTCTGCGCATCCAGTTCAATCTCGCGTTCATCCAGTAACGTCAGTGTCTCACCCGGCTGCGCATAGCGCACCACGACACCACCGGCAAGCCGCGCCAGGTCGAAAGCATGCATCGGCTGGCCAAGTTCCAGCAATACGTAGTTGGTGACATCCACCACCGGACCCAGGCTGCGGATACCCCCGCGGCGCAGTTTTTCCTGCATCCAGAGCGGCGTTTTTGCAGCGGGGTCGATACCGCGAATGACACGCCCCAGGTAGCGCGGACAGGCCTCGGGCGCCTGCACGTCGACGGGGAACTGTGCATCGATAGCCGCCGCAACAGCGGTGAAATCAGGCACAGTGACATCGGTACCGCTCAGAGTACCGACTTCGCGCGCGATGCCTTCCATGCCCAGGCAGTCACCCCGGTTCGGGGTCAGGTCCACCTCGATGCAGACATCGTCGAGTGCAAGATATTCACGCAGGTCTGTACCGACCGGCGCATCTTCCGGCAGTTCCAGCAGTCCCTGGTGCTCGTCGCTCAGACCCAGCTCGCGCGCAGAACACAACATGCCGTGCGATGGTACGCCACGCAGCTTCGCTTTTTTGATTTTCATGTCGCCGATGCGCCCGCCGACCGTGGCCAGCGGCGCTTTCATGCCGGCACGCACATTGGGCGCGCCGCACACGATCTGCAAGGGGGCGTCGCTACCGGCTGCAACCTGGCATACACGCAGTTTGTCGGCATCCGGGTGCGCTTCCACCGACAACACTTCGGCAACCACCACGCCGCTGAATTCAGCGGCGGCCGGCTCGATGCCGTCCACTTCCAGGCCGGCCATGGTCAGCTGTTCGGCCAGTGCGGCGGAATCCATGTCGGGGCTCACCCATTCTCGTAACCAGGCTTCACTGAATTTCATAACTCACCTGAACTGCTGCAGGAACTGCAAATCGTTTTCAAAGAACAGGCGCAGGTCGTTCACGCCATACTTGAGCATGGTCAGGCGCTCCACACCCATGCCGAATGCCAGACCGGTGTAACGCTCGTTATCCACGCCAACATGTTTGAACACATTGGGATGCACCATGCCGCAACCCAGCACTTCCAGCCAGCCGCTGTGGCTGCATACCCGGCAGCCTTCGCCGGAACAGATCACGCATTCGATATCCACCTCGGCGGACGGCTCCGTAAAGGGAAAATAGGACGGGCGGAAACGCACCCCGAGATCTTCGCGCTCAAAGAAGTGTTTCAGGAACTCATCCAGCATGCCCTTCAGGTCGGCGAAGCTGACATTCTCGTCCACCAGCAGACCTTCCACCTGGTGGAACATCGGCGTATGCGTGAGATCGGAATCACAGCGGTAGACGCGCCCCGGGGCGATGATACGGAACGGCGGTTCGCGGTTTTCCATTACGCGTATCTGCACCGGTGAGGTATGGGTACGCAGCACATGGTGGGCATCGATATAGAAGGTATCGTGCATGGCACGCGCCGGGTGGTGCGCGGGAATATTCAGCGCCTCGAAGTTATGGTAGTCGTCCTCGATCTCGGGGCCTTCCGCCACCTCGAAACCCATGCCGCTGAACAGCTGGTTGATACGCTGCAGGGTGCGCGTTACCGGGTGCAGGCCACCATTATGCTGCCCCCTGCCCGGCAGGGTGACATCGATTTTCTCGGCGGCCAGTTGCTGCTCCAGCGCGGCTGCCTGCAACGCCTGCCGGCGCGCCTCAATAGCCTCATTGACCTGCTGCTTGATTACATTGATCGCCTGGCCGGCTTCGCGGCGTTGCTCGGGCGGCAACTTGCCCAGCTGCTTCAGCTGCCCGGTGAGTACGCCTTTCTTGCCCAGGTAATGCACCCGGACTTCATCCAGCGCCTTCAGGTCCGCTGCCTTTGCGACGGCTTGCGTTGCTTCCTGTTCGAGTGCGGCTAACGCCTCCACCGGTATTCTCCTGAGTAAAAAATAAAAAAGGGGAAAGGTTTCAGGCCTTTCCCCTCGATAGCGTGCTTAATTGACCGGGGTCAGGCTTGCAGGTTGGCCTTGGCCTGTTCTGCCAGCGCACTGAATGCAGCCTGGTCAAACACGGCCAGATCGGCAAGCACCTTACGATCGATCTCGATCCCGGCCTTGCCCAGACCGTTGATAAATCGGCTGTAGGACAGCCCGTTTTCACGCGCCGCGGCATTGATGCGGGCGATCCACAGGGCGCGGAACTGACGTTTGCGCTGACGACGGTCACGGTAGGCATATTGGCCGGCCTTGATGACAGCCTGCTTGGCAACACGGTAGACCTTGCGGCGCGCGCCGTAGTAACCCTTGGCCTTTTCGAGAACTTTCTTGTGGCGGGCGTGAGCCTGCACTCCACGTTTTACTCTTGGCATAACAGATTCCTCACTCTAGATGTACGGCAACATGCGACGTACCGACCGCTGGTCGGCGCTGTCAATCTGCTCGGGCATACCGAGCTGACGCTTGCGCTTGCTGCTCTTCTTGGTGAGGATGTGGCGCAGGTGTGACTGCCCACGCTTGAAGCCACCACTGGCTGTACGGCGAAACCGCTTGGCGGCGCCGCGATTGGTTTTCATCTTTGGCATAGTATCTCTCCCGCTTGATGTTTCAATGAAGTCGCCCCCAGGTGCGGTGAGTACCCGGGACGACCCTGATTCTCGAAGTGAGAACCTACTTCTTTTTCGGTGCCAGCACCATGACCATCTGCCGGCCTTCCATTTTAGGGAACTGTTCGACGGTTCCCAGTTCGGCGAGATCGCTCTCGACGCGTTTCAGCAAATCACGCCCCAGATCCTGGTGGGCCATTTCACGGCCGCGAAAACGCAGGGTCACCTTGACCTTGTCGCCTTCTGTCAGGAACCGCGTCAGGTTTTTCAACTTGACATTGTAGTCCCCGATGTCGGTACCCGGCCGGAACTTGATTTCCTTGACCTGGATCTGCTTCTGTTTCTTGCGCGAAGCCTGACGTTTCTTCTGCTCTTCAAATCTGTGCTTGCCATAGTCCATCACCTTGCAGACGGGCGGTTCGGCCTGCGGAGAAATCTCCACCAGGTCGAGTGAGGCTTCCTCTGCGACTTTTAACGCCTCTTCCAGTGGTACGACGCCAATCTGTTCTCCGGCGGGTCCTACCAGGCGTACTTCAGCGGCATCGATGTTCTGATTGAGCCGATGCTTCAGTTTGTTTGCTGCAGCGATAGTTCAGGTCTCCAAAATAGTACGGCCGCGGCTCACGATTTCTGCGGTCAGCCCGTCTGACAGGGCTTGCAAGGACAGGCTTCCCAGGTCCTTACCGCTACGCGTGCGCACGGCCACGGTGTCCGATTCTGCCTCCCGGTCGCCGACGACCAGCAAATACGGGATGCGTTGAATTGTGTGCTCGCGGATTTTAAAGCCGATTTTCTCATTTCTCAAGTCCGATTTGACCCTCAATCCCTGATTTTTCAAGGTTTCTTCGACTTTTCGGACATATTCGGCCTGATTGTCGGTGATATTCAGTACCACGGCCTGAACCGGCGCCAACCACAGCGGCAGCGCCCCGGCGTAATGCTCGATCAGAATGCCGATAAAACGCTCCAGGGAACCCAGGATGGCGCGGTGCAACATCACGGGCACATGCTTGCTGCCGTCCTCGGCCACATAGGTCGCCCCGAGGCGGTCCGGCATGGAGAAATCCAGCTGAATGGTGCCCAGCTGCCAGACGCGTTCCAGGCAATCCTTCAAGGAAAATTCGATCTTGGGGCCGTAGAAAGCGCCCTCGCCGGGCTGCAGCTCCCAGTCGAGTTTCTTGTGGTTGAGGGCCTCTTCCAGGGATTTCTCGGCCTTGTCCCACAGGTGGTCGGCCCCGACGCGTTTTTCAGGACGCGTGGAGAGCTTAATGATGACGTCCTCGAACCCGAAGTCCCGGTACACCTCGAACAGCAGGTCGATAAAATCGGAGACCTCGTCGAGGATCTGTTCCTCGGTACAAAAGATGTGCGCATCGTCCTGCACGAAGGCTCGCACGCGCATCAACCCGTGAAGCGTGCCGGACGGTTCGTTGCGGTGGCAGGAACCGAACTCCGCCAGGCGCAGCGGCAGGTCACGGTAGCTCTTCAGCCCCTGGTTATAGATCTGGATGTGCGCGGGGCAGTTCATCGGCTTGATGGCGTAGGTATGGTGCTCCGCCTCGGTGACGAACATATCGTCCTTGAACTTTTCCCAGTGCCCGGACTTTTCCCACAGCGAGCGATCAATGACCGTCGGGGTATGCACTTCCTGATAGCCATGCGTGCGCAGCTTGTCGCGGATATAGTCCTGGATCTGTAAATAGACCTGCCAGCCGCTATCGTGCCAGAACACCATACCCGGCGCTTCTTCCTGGGTATGGAACATGTTCATCAGCTTGCCAAGTTTGCGGTGGTCACGCTTCTCGGCCTCTTCCAGGCGGTGCAGGTAGGCCTTGAGGGCTTTCTTGTCGGTCCAGGCCGTGCCGTAGATGCGTTGCAGCATTTCGTTGCTGGAGTCACCGCGCCAGTAGGCACCCGCCAGCTTCATCAATTTAAAGGCTTTCAGCTTGCCGGTGCTGGGAACATGCGGTCCGCGGCAGAGATCGATGAACTCACCCTGCTGGTACAGTGAGATGTCCTCACCCTGTGGGATATCACTGATAATTTCAGCCTTGTACTCCTCGCCCATGGCGCGGAAAAAATCGATGGCTTCATCGCGCGGCATGACTTTGCGCGTGACCGGGAAATCCTGCTTCGCCAGTTCGGCCATCTTTTTCTCGATCTTCGTCAGGTCTTCCGGGGTGAAAGCGCGCTCGTAGGCAAAGTCATAGTAGAACCCGTTGTCGATCACCGGGCCGATGGTGACCTGTGCTTCCGGGAACAGTTCCTTGACTGCCTGCGCCAGCAAGTGGGCGGTTGAATGACGAATGACATCCAGCCCCTCCTCGTCGCGGTCGGTAATGATACCGAGATCGACATCATCCTCGATGAGATAGGAGGTATCGACCGTGCGGCCATTGACCTTGCCGGCCAGGGCTGCCCGGGCCAGGCCCGGGCCGATATCGGCGGCGACATCGTGCACGGTAACGGGATGATCGAAGGAGCGCTGACTACCATCGGGAAGGGTAACTACGGGCATACTGTCTTTCTCCAGTGGTGGCCACTACGAGAGGCCACTTGAAAATCAAAAAAGGGGACAGATCTGGATCTGTCCCCTCCGGGCATTGGTAGGCGCGATTGGATTCGAACCAACGACCCCCACCATGTCAAGGTGGTGCTCTAACCAACTGAGCTACGCGCCTGAAGCTCTGAGTCAGCGAATTCTACAGGGTCGCGACCCCCTGTCAACTGCGCGTAAAAACAGCCGTCGATTGACACCCTCGAACCCGAACCGCTATGGTGGTGACAGCACACAGCGGGTGCTCCAGGGCCGTTCGTCCGTGGAGTTAATCGGGAAGCCGGTGCGGCCCGGGGCACAGCCCCCCGCCAAACCCGGCACTGCCCCCGCAACGGTAAATGAGCGCGGGATATGATTTTCATGAAATCCACCCCGCACGATGGGCCAGGCAGCCACTGCACTGCGGTGCGGGAAGGCGGCCCATCCGGCAAGACGCCACTCATGAGTCCGGAAACCGGCCTGCTGTGCATCAAAACACTATCGATACGGTGTCGCGAGGGGTGGCATGTCGATGCGTATGACTTATTTTGTCCTGGGTTCGCTGCTGTTGCATGCCCTGGTAGTAACCTTCTGGCACGATGCGCCCCCTGCCGGCCCGGTGGCACAGAATACCTTCCGGATCACCGTGCTCGCGCGGCGCGGAAATGCCTCCAGCACGCCCGACAGCGGTAGCCAGCCTCCCCGGGAAGCCAATACAAGGCCGGCAGCGACGCAGGCAGCCGGGGTAGCGCCCGCATCAGAGCGCATCGCGGACAACTCCGCCACCAACACGCCTCCACCTGTGAAAACCGCACGCAACGCCCGGCTACAGGTAGCCAGAGACACCTCTGGCGGTCGCTCCACAGAACAAGCTGTCAAAACACCTGCCCGGGAAAACCCGGCACACACTGAACGGGCTGCATCAGCCACGCCGGACAATGCCTGGGATGGACAGCGCATGAGCCTGTCCGCCCGCAGCGGTTCGACCCGTAACGGGCAACACGAACTGACCAGCAGTGCAAAACACAGCCGGGTTCTGGCTGCCCTGCAGAAAGCCCTGTTCCCACGCTTCAACTACCCGCCGCTGGCCCGCCGCCGTGGCTGGGAAGGACGCGTTAATGTAGGGTTACGCGTTGAAGCCGACGGAGACCTGACCCGCATCCACCTGGTCACATCATCCGGCCACGCACTGCTGGACAGGGCCGCGGTCAGAAACATCTCCGAGTTGCGCAACATCCCGGGGGCAGCGCAGTGGCTTGGCGATGACGATATGGACGTGGTGCTGCCCGTACTCTATCAACTGGTGGATTGATTAACCGAGGCCGAGGTTGCTTTCCTGGATGTGCCGGATCCGGTCGCGGATTTTCGCCGCCTCCTCGAACTCCAGGTTGCGGGCGTGCTGCTGCATATCCTTCTCGAGTTTTTTGATGGTCTTCGCCAGTTTTTCCGGTGACAGCGCGGCGTAGGCACTGATATCTTCGGCCACTTTCGCGTATTTCCTGGCGCCGGACACACTGCTGCCGGCATAGGCGCCTTCCATGATGTCCGCCACTGCCTTGCGGATGGTTTTGGGGGTAATGCCGTGGGCTTTGTTGTGCGCAACCTGTTTGAGCCGGCGGCGCTCGGTTTCACCCATTGCCCGCTCCATGGAGCCGGTGATCCTGTCTGCGTAGAGGATGGCCCTGCCGTTGACGTTGCGCGCGGCACGACCGATGGTCTGGATCAGTGAACGCTCGGAACGCAGGAAGCCTTCCTTGTCGGCATCCAGGATCGCCACCAGGGAGACTTCCGGCATATCCAGGCCCTCGCGCAGCAGGTTGATGCCGACCAGCACGTCGAACTCGCCGAGGCGCAGGTCGCGGATGATCTCCACGCGTTCCACCGTGTCGATATCCGAGTGCAGGTAGCGCACCCGGACGCCGTGTTCGGCCAGGTATTCGGTAAGGTCCTCGGCCATGCGCTTGGTCAGGGTAGTGACCAGCACACGCTCCTTCACCTCCACGCGCTTGTGAATCTCGGACAGCAGGTCGTCGACCTGGGTGCCGGCGGGCCGTACTTCCAGCTCCGGATCAACCAGGCCGGTAGGTCGCACCACCTGCTCGACCACTGCCCCCGCGTGCTCCGCCTCATACGGGCCCGGCGTGGCCGAGACAAAAATACTCTGCGCCACCAGCCGTTCGTACTCGTCGAAACGCAACGGCCGGTTGTCCAGCGCCGATGGCAGGCGAAAACCGTATTCGACCAGGGTGCCCTTGCGCGAGCGGTCGCCCTTGTACATGCCGCCGAGCTGCGGGATGGTGACGTGCGACTCATCCACTACCACCAGCGCGTCGTCCGGCAGGTAGTCGAGCAGGGTCGGCGGCGGCTCGCCCGGCTTGCGTCCCGACAGGTAGCGCGAGTAGTTCTCGATGCCGGAGCAGTAGCCCAGTTCCACCATCATCTCGATATCGAAGCGGGTACGCTGTTCAAGGCGCTGGGCCTCCACCAGCTTGTCGTCGTTGCGCAGCTGCTCCAGGCGCTGCGCCAGTTCTTCCTTGATGAGGTCGATGGAGTCCAGCAAGGTCTGGCGCGGGGTGACATAGTGGCTCTTGGGATAGACCGTCAGGCGCGGCACGCGGCGCAGGATCTCGCCGGTCAGCGGGTCGAAATAGGACAGGTTCTCGATCTCGTCATCGAACAGCTCGATACGCACCGCCTCGGCATCGGACTCCGCCGGGTGGATATCGATCACCTCGCCGCGCACCCGGTAGGTGGCGCGCGCCAGTTCGACATCGTTGCGCGTGTACTGCAGCTCCGCCAGGCGGCGCAGGATGGCGCGCTGGTCGATACGTTCGCCGCGATCCAGGTGCAGCACCATACTCAGGTAGGCGCGTGGATCGCCGAGGCCGTAGATGGCCGATACCGTGGCTACCAGTACCGTATCGCGCCGCTCCAGCAACGCCTTGGTGGCGGACAGGCGCATCTGCTCGATGTGGTCGTTGATTGAGGCATCCTTCTCGATGAAGGTGTCGGAGGACGGGACGTAGGCCTCCGGCTGGTAATAATCGTAATAGGAGACAAAATACTCCACCGCGTTATGCGGAAAGAACTCCTTCATCTCACCGTACAACTGCGCCGCCAGCGTCTTGTTGGGCGCCAGAATCAGGGTCGGGCGCTGTATCTCCTGCATGACATTGGCGATGGAAAAGGTCTTGCCGGAGCCGGTCACGCCCAGCAGCGTCTGGTGCGCGAGCCCGGCCTGCAGCCCTTCGACCAGCTGCCGGATCGCCTCCGGCTGGTCGCCGGCGGGCTGCATATCAGAAACAAGTTGGAATTCTTTGCTCACAGGGATTAAGTAATGCGTCCGCTTTCAGTATTATGGGGCTGCATAACAGCAATCCACAAAAGGAACTCCGGCGTGAACGAGATCACCCTGTCGCAACGTGTGCAGCGGGTCAAACCGTCCCCTACCCTTGCCGTGACCGCGCGGGCCGCCGCGCTGCGCGCCGCCGGCCAGGACATCATCGGCCTGGGCGCGGGCGAACCCGATTTCGACACCCCCGAGCACATCAAACAGGCAGCTATCGAAGCGATCCGTCAGGGCGCCACGCGTTACACAGCTGTGGACGGTACCGCGGAGCTCAAAAGCGCCATTATAAACAAGTTCAGCCGTGATAACGGGCTGGATTACCAGGCCGACCAGATCCTGGTGTCCTGCGGCG
Organism: Gammaproteobacteria bacterium; assembly: GCA_011374975.1. GTDB lineage: Bacteria > Pseudomonadota > Gammaproteobacteria > DSM-19610 > DSM-19610 > Thiogranum. The sequence continues at coordinate 12,905 of DRNU01000234.1, forward strand.
GCAAACAAAGTTTCTACAACCTGTGCCAGGCACTGCTGAACTCGGGTGACGAGGTCATCATCCCTGCCCCCTACTGGGTCTCCTACCCGGACATGGTACAGCTGGCGGATGGCGAGCCGGTCATCATCAAGGCCGGGCTGGAACAGCGCTTCAAAATCACGCCCGAGCAACTGGACGCCGCCATCACGCCGCGTACCCGCCTGTTTGTCATCAACAGCCCGTCCAATCCCACCGGGGTGGCCTACAGCCGGGAAGAGCTGCAAGCGCTGGCCGAGGTGCTGTTGCGCCACCCGCAGGTCCTGGTCGCCACCGATGACATGTATGAGCATATCCTCTGGACCGAGGCGCCTTTCGTCAACATCGTCAATGCCTGCCCCGAACTGCTGCCGCGCGCCATCGTGCTGAACGGGGTCTCCAAGGCCTACGCCATGACCGGCTGGCGCATCGGCTATGCCGGCGGCCCGAAAACACTGATCCAGGCCATGAAGAAAATACAGTCACAGAGTACCTCCAACCCGGCCGCGGTCTCGCAGGCGGCGGCGCAGGAGGCGCTGGATGGCGACCAGTCCTGTATCCAGCCGATGCTGGCAGCTTTCCGGGAGCGGCACGATTACGTGCTGAAGACGCTGAACACCTTCCCCGATGTACGCTGCACCGGGGCGGATGGCACTTTCTACTCTTTTCCTGATTTCAGCACTGTTATCGAAAAACTGGATGGCGTCAGCGATGACGTGGAACTGGCCGAATTCTTCCTGCAGGAGGCCGGTGTGGCGCTGGTCCCTGGATCGGCCTTTGGCGCACCGGGCTATATCCGGCTGTCGTTTGCGACCTCCATGGAGATTCTTGAAGATGCCCTCGGGCGCCTGAAAAAGGCCCTCGGCCGCTGATCCGGCGCGGTTGACCGGGTGGGGTGAGTTCCGTATCATTCCGCCTTCGCTTAACACGCGATTCCCCGGTAGCTCAGTCGGTAGAGCGGGTGACTGTTAATCACTAGGTCGGCAGTTCGAGCCTGTCCCGGGGAGCCATATAAGCAAAGGCCGGTAATGGATTACCGGCCTTTTTTGTGCCCGATCGGAACCGGACGGCGACCACCTCGACTGGTGTCACGGGAAATCCGACAAAGGACGGGCAGCAAGTCGTCGCGAAATGCCGCTTTGTTAAAAGGTCTTTTTAATCGATTCAGAAAGCGCCAGCTGGGCGACCACACCCTGGTGATCCGAAACCACGTCGGGCAAGACCGCGTAGGAGACAAACTCAAACTGCCCGGAAACCAGTATCCAGTCGAGACGCTTGCCGAGCGGTGGGAAGGTCTGCAATTCCGGGTTATCAGGCTGATAGGCTTTCAGGCTCAGTTCAGCCGTAATCAATCGCAGCGCCGATTGCTCGCCCTGCCAGTCGGTGTTGAAATCGCCCATCAAAATAACCGGTCGGTTTCTTTGCTGCAGCACCCGAACCAGTTCCAGCGCCTGCTTGCTCCGCACCGCAGAGCTGAACGGATCCAGGTGCACAGAGACGACATCGATTTCAATGAATGGCATGCCTGGCCATGCGATCGTGGATACCAGAAATCCTTTGGTCAGCGGCGACAGACCCGGGCTGAACACAACCGACAGTGGTTCACGCAAAGCGAGATCAGAAATCAATGCGGTTCCGTATGACAGGTTCGGTCCCCCGACATGTTCACCGCGTACATAATTTGATAACGAATCGAATTTTGCCAGGTACTCGACATGGTCGAAACCACCGCTCCAGAAAGAAGGGCCATCGGCTTCCTGCAATGCCACAACATCCGGATCCTGGGCAAGAAGTACAGCCATGATCGCATCAAGATTTTTTTCGGCAGTGTCCGCGCTTTGAAAAATCTGATGGAATCCGTCGCTGCGCGAATGCGCGATATTCAGGGTCATCACTTTAAGGTCCGACTCGCCTGTGACAGCCGAAGCCGAAACGGCATGTGTTGGATCGACGGAGGACACGAGCGGAACCGAATGCAACTGTGTAGTCGCACAGGCGTTCAATATCAAGAGGCCTGTTGTTGCAGCCCATAGAACAGTCATCCTGATTTTCAACACGAGCGTCAGTTTACCGATCAGCCTATTGTTCATCCTGCTTCCTGACGCCCTGCTTTAGTGTGTCCGGGCGACCCACCGAAGGAGCGCGCTGATACTGTTTCCGGTAATCGGCCAGCGCACCGGTTAACCAGTCTCTTGTAGGGACGGTTGTGCCATTTTCCATAATCACCAGGTAGGGCCTGCCCGTCACCAGACTCTTGCTGGCGGCCCGGTCAATGAAGTCTTCGGCTGTCGTGATCTCGTCCCTGAAGTGTTCGTACTTGTTTTTCATGTGTTCGGCGGCTTCCGGGCCGTTATGCGCCTTAGAGTTGCGGATAAACCTCAGCCCCGAACCGCTAACATAATCGAGCAGGTACTGAACCGTTTGCTCAAGCCTGGGCTGCGGTTCCGCGGCAGGCGCGGCAATGCTCGCTCCTGAAAGAGAAAAGATTATAAAAATCAGGCAGGTATTATAAGCTGTCGTCACGTTTGAGTCTTGAAGCGAGAATCGCTGACCGATCCCCGGACCAGATATTATTCAGAGCGCGCTATTTTACCACGCATTGTGGAGCGGTGCTTATCGCAGCGCTGGCCCAGTAGCTTTCTGGCCTGCTTGTTCTTGTTGCGCGAGCTGCACGTGACCGACTGCGCCAGCAGTTCGAGCCTGTCCCGGGCAGCCGCTATCCCCATTATAGATAAAACAATCCCGCGTTAATGGTGTGCGCACAGGGCGCACACCGGTTTCTTTGTGTTCAAGCCAATGAAACATTTACCTGCGGCGACGCACCTTTTTCACGGGCGCGGGCGTTTTCTTTTTGGCTCTTTTCCTGGGAGCTGTCTTTTTCTTTGTGGCAGTTTTCCGGGTAGTCGATGCTTTCTTTTTAGCGCTTTTCCTGGTGGCTGGCGCTGGCGCAGCTACCGGTTTCCACGGATGCACGTCCAGTTCTGTATAAAGCTCTGTTTCCCTGCACTGCTGCAAAAACGATTCAATGGCGGCATCGCTCGTCGCTTGCGGTAATCCTGAATCGGCCATCACAATCCTGCCCAGCGTCTTTTCGACCAGGCGTTCATACAGGGGTTCGTGCGGCATACGCCAGCGCCTTGTCTTCGCTGTCTTGCGGTTTACAGGAATCAGGGCGGCGAGTTCCCCGTTGGTCATTCGCTCCAGCCCTTTCTCCCGCAAAGTTGCATTGTGGCTCCCGTGGTGACCAACCTTGTACAGCACGGTACGTTCCAGCAAGTCCCCGGTGGTCAGCTCCTTGAAATCACCGCTCCAGGTAACATCATCCCAGGACAACCAGTTGCCGACCTGGGCATCCCCCGTGAACAACAGGACTTTATCGTCACGTGCAAGTTCGATGGCCAGCACCAGGCTGGTATTGTTGGTATGTGCATCCAGCTTGAGTGCAAGCTCCCCGGCAGCAGCGGTCCAGTCAGCATCGATCTTGCGCCAGTCCGTGGCCTGGTAGCGGCAGCTGATCTCCTGTACATCCTGGTGCGCCGGATCTTTCCGGTGATAGGCTTCATTGAAAGGCGTGAAGCGTCGTTCATCCTGATAGGGCTCACGCACTGCCGGCGCTGCATTCAATGCCGAAAGGTACAGGCCCAGATTACCGGAGGTCGCATCGTCGAGGTACACCTGACCACCCCGGCTGGAGGGTCGGCTCTTGCGAATGTAGGCCGGGTCGGCAGGTGGCCCAAGCACGTAAAAACGCACATTGTCCAGGCCATCAATGCTCAGGGGCGTGCCACCGGGATCACAGTATCGGTGGTTCTTCCACTGCTGTTTGGCCCAGTCGAGGGCATCTTCTGTCGTGGCACGGGCACCAAGCCCCATATCCTCGCCAAAAAATTCACTGACTGACTGGATGCGATGCGAAAAATGCTGTGGCGCCGCACCAGCCCTGGTTAACGCAGAACGAAGCCCTTCCAGGGCCATACGACGGCGCTCACGCAGCTCCCGCGCCAATGGATTACGCGGGTTTTCAGTCCAGGCCAGCCAGAGCTGGTCGACATCCAGTTTTTCAAACTCCTGCTGCGCCTGGACAAACCCCGAGACGTGATCCCAGTGTTCATGCGTGATGACCAGTGCGTCGAGATGCCCGCCAGTCACGGTACGAATATCTTTGGCGACTGCCTGCATGTTAGCCTCGGCATTGGCAGTCCCCAGCAGAACACCGCAGTCAATCATGACGTATTTCTGTTTGCCCCGTGCCGCGCCGAATGCCAGTAAAAAACAATCACCGAGGCCCTGGCGGTACATGCGTACGGCACACCCTCCTTCTGGCGCTGTCATCCGTGCCATCAGCTGTTCTCCTCCAGGCCCCGGTGGACAAAGGAGAAGACCTCATCGACTTCACTGCTCCCCGCGGTATCAAAATACGTTGCTGCCAGTGAGGGGCCGGCGCTGCCCCCCCGCAGGTAATCGCGGCAGCGCTCGTAACGATGCTTACTTGTGATCTTTTTAAAAATGCAGTAGCGCAGCTTGCCCGTTTCCAGATCAATGATCAGCGTACACCCTCCACGGAACCAGAAGTCCGGCCTTTCGCCATCGGGCAACTCTTTGGGTGCGTCCGCCAGCGACTGGTCCAGGAAACCGGGTCGCTTTTGAGTGATCTCCACCACGGCATCCATAATAAACTGGCCTTCAGGACCTGAGCGGCGTACCGGGCGAATGGAATTGACTTCAAAATCAAACTGGTCAAGATCAAGCCCGACCGTAATACGCTGTTTGTATCCGCGACTGCTGTCGATAATACTTTTTGCAGTCTCAATCGCTTCCTGCAAGTGATTGAAAATCACCTCGCGGTTACCGCCAAGGTTCCAGTCACGCATCTTGTTGCTCAGGTCACGACCCAGGTACACCTGGGGCTCAAACTCAGCGAGTGTTAAATCAGGGCTTTTCCAGCGCAGGCTCTCTTCGGAGAGAGAGCGCGCCTCGCGCGGGAAAATACCACGGCGTCGAAACGCTTCCATGAAAGCCACCCGGTAGCCCAGTGCATCATCGGGTACCAGGTCCGAGTCTGCCGTAATCAGGGCGCGCAGATAGTCACCGAAGGTGATATCGACTGGCGGAAGATAATCCAGTGTGCGTATGCACATATTAAGTACATGTTGTGATGTTTTGGCGGCCTCCTGCGCAAGACGTGCGACCAGGTCCGGGTGGATCGCGCCTTCAGGCAGCTCACCCGTCCCTTCCGTGGCCAGGCGATAAAGATCCGCAGTACGTTGATGGTATATCGCAAGAAAGGCATCGAACACCGCTGCCACCAGGATGGCGCCACGCCGGTGCGGCTCGGTAATCTGCTCGATTTCACCCGGTGCCGGTGTCTTGCCTATGGCACTGCGCAGCGCCCCGGTACGACCAATAGCCTTGCCGAACTCCCGGGCCAGTGAAGCCAGCAGACTGCCGGTCTTGAGGTCACCGCGGGTTCGGGCAATTTCAAAGCGGAGTACTTCAGGCAGGGAAAAGTGCTGGAACAGGGCAACGATGTCGGCAAACGCTTCGTGAAAGGCGAGTACATCCGGGTTACTGGGCTCGGTCAGATTACGATTCATACCATCGAGCAGTGCATGGGCGGTCTCATGCGCAATGACATCGTGTGAGAGACAGGTAAAGACAATACCGCCCGGCAGGTGTTCCGTGGGATCTACCGGCGAGGACTGGAAATAGCCAAATAACAGCGCCTTCTTCGCCGGGCTGTAATAAGCATTGGCTTCACGCAAGGCATGCGGATAGACATGGAGCTGACCGACAAATTGCCCCTCATGAGGCGCCCAGAGTGCGCGCCTGCCCAATGCAATCTCGAAGTTTCGAATCGTGCGCATCACGACCGCATACACCATCTGTTGATGAAACTGCGGATTACCATCCGAGGGCGACAAACCATCCTGGGCCAACAGGTAGGGGTCACCGAGGTCTACCGGCTTGTACCAGGCATTGGTGGCCGGATCGAAATCGATCACTTCCAGGTATTCTCCACAAGGGCCTGGTTTTAATGACGCGTCGCGTCGTTCCGATTCATCCGATGTCCCATACAGTTGTGTCCCCTGTTCCGTATCCTCCCAGGGGATTTCGAGGCGGGTTTCCCGTATGGCGCTCGTCTCGAGGCTCTGGGCAAGGCTCGGATCAATCGAGTAAACCCGCAGGCGGCGAAACGGCGGGGCCGGGACATCGTACGGGGAACTGCTGTCTTTTCGCGAACCGGGCATCATCGGGCACTCTCCCCTTATACACCAACAGCCGGATACGGAAACGTCCCTGCCGGCAATGCAGAATCGACGTGCTTGCGCAGCGCGGCATCACAGACCGCGTATCCCCAGTTGATTAGCTGTTCCTGCAAGGTGCCATGCAGGCGTTTTAACCGGGTCGGTGTACGTGCCAGCTCCAGTGTCCGGTTATGCGGGCATGGCAATGCATCATTCAGCTGGTAATCGCCAATGTCGGTCCGGATACCCCAATAGGCGCCCTTGCGGCTGCCGTCGATATACGACTGGATCAACTGTCGTTTACGCAGGCTTCTGACCTGGTTGTCTATCACGTCCAGCACGCGGTAAGCGTGTCGCGCCCAGTCTTCCTTGGGCTCCTCTTCCGGCTTTAATTTGCCGCCCGCATCACTCACCAGAATGGTGTCATAGCGCTTCCAGGCGGTTTCCAGGCCGAGGTTGTCATACACGCCACCATCGCTTAACACCACCCGGCTGGTATAAGGCTCACGCTGCAGATCTTCGCCGCTGCCCGGGGTAAAAGCGGAGGAATCAAGCTCCATGACCATGGGCGAAAGCACCGGCGGGAAGGCTGATGAGGCTGTGACGGCTTCGGCCAGTGATACGGTCGGATTCTTCACCTCGCCGACCCGCCAGTCACGCATGTAAGGTTTGGAAAAACGCCAGAGTGCGCCGGACTGGACATTTGTCGCGTTAATCACGAAGCGAGGCGCATCGGGCAATGCCTGTAAAGTAGCATCACCGAACAAATGCTTGCGGTATGAAGCCTGGATCTTGTCGCTGATGGTGCCGGGCAGCAGTATACCGCCGACAATACCCCACGCATCAATGGTTTCACCGGCCAGCTTGCGCACTTTTTTCACAAAATGCTGTTCCAGACGGTCACGCTCGGGCGGTGATGCCGGCTGGAGCCGGTCCCAGGCAAGGCCGAGCATTGCCGAGGTGATAGAGCCACCCGACACGCTGGAAATGCGGTCGAGTTTTCCGAGCAATCCGGCTTCGTACAGACGCCAGATAACACCGACGTGAAATACCATGGCGCGATAGCCACCGCCCGAAAGACACAGCGCAATGCCGGGATCCGGGCTTCTGCGGTCAGTGGGAAGGTATTCGACGGGGTCGCTGTGTGCCGCATCTGACATATCCTGGCCTCCTTACCGTAAGAAATTCAATCTCCCACGAGCTACTGCTATTAGCTGTTCTACAGTAAAAAGGTAGTCCAGATATACCTTTACATCAAGGGGGCAAGCGGGGATTTCTCTACACGGGGGGTGTTTACAGTCCGGGTGTCCGTTCCGGGAAAGCCTGCAAGACAAAAGGGCGGATCATTGCTGATACGCCCTTCTTTAGTTCTGTGCGACCCGACTCAGGCGCGTTTGAAAATATGGGCGATCTTTGCGCCATCCTCGCCGAAACGTTCCTGAAGATAGCGCCTGAAGTCTTCACCAAGCTCCGGGTGCTGCAAGGCATATTCAACTGTCGCCTGTAGGTAACCCAGCTTGCTGCCACAATCATAACGTTCACCGTCAAATTTGTAGGCCAGCACCTGCTCTTCCTTCAGCAAGGCCGCAATAGCATCCGTCAGCTGGATCTCGCCCCCGGCGCCTTTGGGTATGTTTTCCAGCAAGTCAAAGATGCGCGGCGTCAGAATATAACGCCCGACGACCGCAAGATTGGTCGGCGCTTCGGCAGGCTTGGGTTTTTCAACGATACTGCTGATCCGGCTGAGGTCCGATGTCACCGCATCCGATTTAACGATACCGTATTTGTCCGTGTCTTCGGGCGGCACTTCTTCGACCCCCAGCACACTGCAGCGGTTGTATTCGAAAGCTGCCGCCATCTGGGCCATACAGGATGTATCATTACCATCGATCAGGTCATCGGCCAGAATTACCGCGAACGGTTCGTCACCGACAATCGGCCTGGCGCATAGTACCGCGTGTCCCAGTCCCAGCGCTTCAGGCTGGCGTACGTACATGCAGGAAACACCCTTTGGCACCACGTTGCGAACCAGTTCCAGCAATTCGGTCTTGCCCTTGCGCTCCAGTTCGGTTTCCATTTCATAGTTCTTGTCGAAATGGTCCTCGATGGCCCGCTTGCTGCTACTGGTGACAAAAATCAATTCCTCGATGCCGGCGGCAATGGCTTCTTCCGCCGCGTACTGGATCAGGGGCTTGTCTACGATGGTCAGCATTTCCTTGGGGTTGGCCTTGGTGGCCGGCAGGAAGCGGGTTCCCAGGCC
>DRNU01000235.1 GCA_011374975.1 Gammaproteobacteria bacterium
CGCGAGTAATGTGGCTTTCGATGATCGCATTTTTCACGTGCTGAACAATATGCCGACACGCTTCAGTGCCCTGACCTTGCAGAGCGTATCCAATAGCAACCTGTCCGGCGGTGGCATCGCAACAGGCGGTGACCTCCAGGTGAGCAATGCCGTGTTTTCCGGCAACAGCGCGGGCAGCGGCACCGGTATCTATGCCACTGGCAGTAAAACGACGGTCAGCGTAGCCGACACCACTCTGTCGAACAACACGGGTAATGGCAGCGGCGCCGGTATCTATGTTGGGAATGACGTGACGCTCAGTGTTACCGACTCGGTCCTGTCGGATAACTCACAGCCTTATGAATATGGCCACAACGGCGTTGCCATATGGGGTGGAACAGGCTCGACGCTCAATATTACCCGCACGCTTATCGATAACAATGCCTCAGGCTATGGCGAATCCGTCTTCGGAGGCAATAACTCGACAATCAATATCCAGTACTCCACCGTGTCAAATTCACAGGGCGGAACCCGCGGTGTTCAGGCGCAAGCCGGCGCCACGCTCAACGTCATCCGCTCCACCATCTCCGGAAACCTCGACGGCGGTCTGTACACCCGGGGCATCGATTCGACACTGAATATTATCGACTCGACTATCAGTAACAACGAGGCCCATGGTCTGGGAAGCTTTACCGCCTATGGGGGCGGGGCCAGTATCGGTGGTGCATTCACGATCAGCGGCTCGACCCTTTCAGGCAACCGCATCATCGACGACGGCTTTGGTGGCGGTGGTGCCGGTGCCGGAATATACATCGTCGGGACAGGAAGCATTGTCAATTCAACCTTCACAGGCAACAGCAACGGCGGTACCAACAGCTCGGGAGGCGCAATTTCCGGGAGTAGTGAGAGTGTCCTGATAGTGCGGAATTCAACATTCCACGCCAACTGGTCCACCTGGGCCGGTGGCCACATTACCTCTGGTGGCAGCCTCGATGTCGCGAATACCCTTTTTTCCAGTGGCAACGGCTGTAACCTGGGTGGCGCGACGGTAACCTCCAACGGCCACAACATCGACAGCGGCAGTACCTGCGGTCTCACCCATGCAACGGACCTGGTCAACACAGATCCAATGCTCGACGTGCTGGCCGACAACGGCGGCTGGACGCAGACTCACGCGCTGCTCTCGGATATTGAAGTGACAAGCCCGGCGCTGGATGCCGGTGACGCCACGATCTGCGCCGGCGACCCGGTCAACGGTGTGGACCAGCGCGGCTTCACCCGGCCCTGGGGTGCGGGTTGCGAGATCGGCGCCTACGAGGACATGCCGCTCTACCAGCTGTCACTCAGCGTGGCCGGTACCGGCAGCGGGCGTGTGACTTCTTCGCCCGGTACCGTCAACTGCGCGGCGGGTACCTGCACGACCCTGATCGGTGAAAATACGCCGGTACAGCTGACTGCCGTTCCCGCTGCCGATTCGGTATTCGGTGGCTGGTCCGGGGATTGTGCGACGGGCGGGAGCGTGACCGCGACGGCTGTCTCGTCTCCTGCGGCGGCGGCCTCGGCCAGCGTGCTGGTCGATGCCGACAAGAGTTGCACGGCGACCTTCACCCCGGTCCAGCATACCCTTGACGTGGTAGTCAGCCCGTTAGGCAGCGGTTCTGTCCAGGGTGTGATCAACTTTGCCACCTCGGACGCCGTTGTTGTCATTGATTGCGGTACCGACTGCACGGAGACCCTGCCGGGCTCAAATGGTGTGATTACGCTGATTCCGCGTGGGGCAATGGGCTGGAGTTTCGCCGGCTGGAATGGTTGTGACAGGCAGGTTGGTACCGGTGTGTTTTGCGACATGACGCTGGATGCCGACAAGACGCTGACCGCCAACTTTGTCAGTGCCAACATCAGTGTGGATGATGGAATCAACCCGACCGATGACCGGGATCTGCCGTTTGGCGAGGTGCTGGCAGGGACGTCGGTTGAACGGACTGTCACTATCACCAATACCGGTGAGGGTGTACTCGATGAAATCTGGATTGAGGACTCCGACTATCTGACGGCGCCGTTCAGTCTCTCGGAGAGCTGCTCTGACAGCCGCCTGGATCCCGGGGAGAGCTGCAGCTTCACGGTAAGGTTTGCGCCCACGACGCCGGGCACTTTCAGTGACAGCTTCGATATCATTTCCGAAGATCCTGATGAGCCCACGCTGACTGTCACGGTCAGTGGCACCGGCATTGTCGCGGAGGAAGATCCGGGTGAACCGCTGCCGACAGCCGAAATCACCTTCCTGATGAAAGGCGAGGGTGGCAGCGGCGCCGGCGGCCCACTGGAATTACTGCTGCTGGCAACCGGCCTCGGCTTTGCGGCACGGCGCCGGCGCCAGGCTGGCGGTGCGGCATTGCTGTTTGC
>DRNU01000236.1 GCA_011374975.1 Gammaproteobacteria bacterium
CTGGACGTCGGTGGTGTAGGTGCTGGGCTGGCCGAGGCTGTTGGTGACCACCCGGGTACCGTCGGTGTCGTTGTAGCTGATGTCGACGCGCTGGGCGTTGCCGGCGTGGGTGGAGAGGCTGGCGCGGCCCTGGGCGTCGTAGCCGTAGGTGGCGTAGCGGATGCCGCGTTCGTCGGTGATGCCGGTGAGGGCGCGCATAAAGCCGGTGGCCGCAGTGAGGCCGCTCTCATTGTAGTGATACTGCCGGGTTGTCCCATCCGGGTTATCGACGTACCGCAGGTAACCCATATCGTCATAGCGATACGTCCAAAGCCGGCTGGCTTGGTCCGTGATCGTTGTCACCCGATTCTGGTTGTCATAGGTGAATACGATATACTCTCCCGTCGTTGCGTCGACTCGGTTCAACCTGCCCAAACTGTCATAGCTTAGGGTTACGACACGGCCATCGGTCTCTGTGATGCTGAGCAGTGTGCCGTTGAGGGCATAATCTTCGCTTCGATTGTCCTGGCGTTTGAGGCGCCAACCCGTGACGGTTCCCTGACTGTTGGTAAGTTCTTCAAGTCGGTCCACGACATCCTTGTCCGACAGCCATTGGCCGTTCTTGCGTGTGAAGTAAAAGCCTTTCCCGGTTTCCCGACGGACAATGGCAGTGGGCGGATTGGCAGCAAGATTGGCTTGTACGGTCCTGTCAAAGGTGTCGCGCCAGTCGACACCGAACCGGCTCCCCGGTGCCTGACCCAGCGAATTGTAGTACCGCGTCAGCCCAGGCCACGGGCCGTTCGCTGGCAAATCGGTCTCTGCTTGAAACTTGTTGCCGACACCGGCTGTGATGGGGTTCGACAGGCCATCCGGGCACTGGCTCTTACCCTGGTTTTTTTCCGGCACAGGTGTGTTTCCTGCTTGACAGAGTTCGCCAAGGAGGACATAGCCCGGCGGGCACCGGCGAGTGATGGGATGGGTGAAATTCGTGCCGGTGCACAAGGATGTAATCGTATAGCTGGTCTCAGTGAAGCCGGCGAGGGTAAAAGGGTTGGTGCAGCGCGGCCCCGAAACGTCGCAAGGTGTGGCTACGGCATTGCCCATGGCAACGGCTTGAGCAGCCACATCGCCGGCCGTGGCTGCATAGATTTCTCCGGTGCAGTTAGGTGCACGGTAGTAGAGGGGGGCGATTTCCGCCGAAGCTTCCGACAACGCCAGGAGTGTGGCCAGGAACACCGTACAGAGAGCCACTATCCAGCGCGTCGACGTGCCTGAGAAATCTCTTCGTCTCAGGCGGGTTTTGGGCGTGCTCCCTGCGATCATTATCCGTATGTCGTCCCTGTGCGGCAGCTTGTGCGCCACGGCTTTCCTGCACACCCCTGTTATGCCTGTCTGTGCAGGCGGGGCATCAGTGGTTTGTACTCCAGCGTCCGGGGGATTTCAAGCGAGGGGATGCGGCAGGCACAAAAAAGGGGCCGATTCATTTCCGCGTTTTACGAAAATGAATCGGCCCCTTGCGAGAAGCAGCGCCGCCCGGCGCCGCTCCGGGCTCAGGCGCGCTTGAGGCAGTTCTCGATGCGGGGCTGGAAGTAGAGATCGACGAACCAGTTCAGCACGCTGAAGGTGATACAGCCCATCATAACTAGGTTGAGGACGCCTTCCGGGTAGA
>DRNU01000237.1 GCA_011374975.1 Gammaproteobacteria bacterium
CCGGCGGCAGCCACTGGTCGCCCATTTTCGGGAAGGTGTTGTAGGCAAACCCGGCCTTGAGCCCGGCCACGAAGCCGCCCGACACAATGGTGAGCGACACCAGGCCGAGCAGCCACAGGGCGGCTTTTTTCAGGCCGCCCGGGTGGGCGCCGGCTGCCTGTTTCGGCCACAGCAGGTCAAACAGCAGCCACAGCAGGTAGCCATAGATCAGCAGCGCCAGGCCGAGGTGTGCGGTGAGCCGGTACTGGCTCACGTGCGGGCGGTCGACCAGCCCGCTTTTTACCATGTACCAGCCCAGCAATCCCTGCAGTCCGCCCAGTACGAAGGCTATGCCCAGGCGCGGTATGAGGCGTGGTGTCAGTTTGCGGCGCGCCAGGAAATACAGGAACGGCAGCAGGAACACGGTGCCGATGGAGCGTCCCAGCAGCCGGTGGGTGTATTCATACCAGTAGATCGATTTGAAGCCGTGCAGGTCCATGCCGATGTTGATCTTGTTGTACTCGGGGGATTCCCGGTATTTGGCGAACACGTCCTCCCATTGTTGTTCGTCGAGCGGCGGGATAGCGCCGAAAATCGGGTCCCATTCCACCATCGACAGGCCGGAACCGGTCAGGCGGGTGGCGCCGCCGAGCACCACCATGCCGAAGATCATGGCGCAGCACAGCATCAGCCAGAGTGAGATCTGGCGGCGGGAGGTATTGTCCAGTTGGTCGGGGAAGCGGGCCATGACATTGTATTTGTGGAGGAAACACGGCAATTGTAACGGATGTGGCTGTCCCGTGTCCTGCTTCGATATGCCCGAAAACCGCGTTGGTTGGTGCTGAGGACAGTGAAGCTCTGCATCGGTTTGGGGGCGATATGATGTGCCGGCTCTCTGTCAGGGGGCTTTTTGCACTGTACCGGAGGGGCCTTTCCGGCTTCAGGCGCGGGGCGCAAGGCGCAGGAAAGGCCCCTCCGGTACGGTGCAAAAAATTGGGTGGTTTGACGCCGGTGGGCTGGTTTGGCGGGGCTGTTGCCCGGGTTTTATTACAGTAGTTCTGCCTGACAAACCTGACCGTAATGATCCAGGGTCAGGCACAGGCGGCCCTGGCAGGGGATGCGTCCGGCGATTCGTCCGGAGCCTTCCATGAGGATTTCTTCGAATTGCACAAAGGCGATGATGTGGTGGTCGTTCTGTTCGAGTATTTCGTAACGCAGTGAGCTGTTGTCAATCCAGCCGTTCTGCGAGCAGAACGCTGTCAGTTCGCGACAGGACATCAGGTAACGTTCAATGTTTTGCAATAACTGGGACATACTCGATTCGCGACTGTAATTTCCCGGCAGGCACGCCAGTCAAGCCCTCCGGCACGGAGACCGGCAGTGTACTGCTATGAGTATAGATTGGGTTGGCGGTTATGCAAGAGCAAGGGCGGCACGAAGGGCGAGTAAAGCGAGTCATCCAGGGCTTTCCATGACATGGATGCCGGCCTTCGCCGGTATGACGAAGTAATCAGAGGTTCCCTGGATTTTAGCCGTATTCAGGTAAATACCGTCAGCACACCGGTGTAGCCATACAGCTGGTCATTGCAGATTTCGCCGTTGGCAAAAAAACCGACCAGCGGGAACTCGCCGAGTGTGTCGCGGATCATGTCCAGTTCGTCGCTGTCGGTGCCGAACAGTGCCTGGCCACGTCCCAGGCAGGAGTAATACAGGCCGCCTTTTGGCGGCCCCGGGAGGCGGCCCTGCAGGTCATCCAGCATGCGTTGCATATCTTCGCGTGCGGTTTTGCCGTCGCGCCTGCAGAACTGGATGCGCTGGCCCGGGTAGATAATGTCGCCGACGGCGATACGTTTGCCCCGGGTATCGACGCCGATCAGGTTGCGCACCAGGTAGTCACCGGTGTCAGAGCCCTTGATGGGCAGTGCGATAAAAATATAGCCGGCGGCGCGTTCCAGGTCACGTGCCAGGATTTCACCGATGTCCTCGTTGAACACGTCCAGTGCCGGGCGATTGTCGATGCCATTGAGAATATTGTTGTCGCAGTCGCTGATGGTATGCCGCTCGCCGATCAGGCTGCAGCCCTGGGTCAGCCCCGTGGCCACGGCGACCTGGTTGTTGAACACCACGCCGGACAGGCCGCCATCCAGCAGCTCGTCGGCGATCTGCGGGTGGCTGCCGTGCGAGGAGCTGATCCCCCCGACCAGGTAGCCGCCCGGCAATTCTTTTTGCAACTGGCTGAGCAACATCGGCAGGTTGTCGTTGCCGGGGTCGCCGTGTACGGCTGCCACGTGGCTGTCCGACTGCCGCAGCCAGTTGTCCCAGCTGGCGGGCAGCCGGTCGGCAGTGCGGTTGTAGAACGGCAGGATGCGGAAACTGTGCTCCGGGAAGCAGCCGATCATGACGGCCATGGCGGAGGTTTGAGCGTATTCCCTGTCGCCGGCACAGATGGCGATGCCGACGGTTCCTGTCCAGTGCGCCACCCCGGTGACAGTGCGCAGGTGTTCCAGGATGCGCTGCAACTGGTCGGCGTACAGGTCAGTGACATACAGGAAACCGAGATTGGCCTGCGCGGGGATCCCGCCCATCTGTTCGAGGCACTGCGTCGCGGCCTGTTGCCAGTCCTGTGACCGGGCGTGACCGAGCAGGAAAGCGGGTGAGTCGCTCATCGGGTGTTCCTGAAAAAAGGGGGCGTCAGCTACCGCTGAACGCCCCCCGGTTATCGTGTGCTGGCTGGTGTTGTCAGCTGGTTTTCTTGTCGGCCATCATCTGCTCGATAATGGGCGCCAGAATGATTTCAATCGCAAAACCCATCTTGCCGCCCGGTACCACCAGTGAATTGCGGCGCGACATGAAAGAGCCGTCCAGCATGTTCAACAGGTACGGGAAATCGACATCCAGCTTGGCGGGATCGCGGAAGCGGATCACCACAAAGCTCTCGTCCGGTGTCGGGATATCGCGTGCGATGAACGGGTTGGAAGTATCGACTGTCGGTACGCGCTGGAAATTGATATCGGTGCGCGAGAACTGCGGCGTGATGTAGTGCACGTAATCGGGCATACGGCGCAGGATGGTGTCGGTGACCGCCTCGGCGGAATAGCCGCGCTGGGCACAGTCGCGGTGGATTTTCTGGATCCACTCCAGGTTGACCAGCGGTACCACGCCGATCAGCAGGTCGACAAACTGGGCGATGTTGACGTTCTTGTCGACGGCGCCGCCGTGCAGGCCCTCATAGAACAGCAGGTCGGTGCCGGGGGGAATGGTTTCCCAGGGAGTGAACTCACCCGGTTTCTGGCCGAACGGCTCGGCTTCTTCATCGCTGTGCAGGTAGTAGCGTCGCTCGCAGCTGCCGGTTTCGCCGTAAGTCTTGAAAGTTTCAGCAATTTTCTCGAACAGGTTGGCTTCCGGTCCAAAATGGCTGAAATTGAGGTTGCCTTCCTCGGCCGCTTTTTCCATCGCTGCTTTCATGGCCGTGCGGTCGAAACGGTGATAGCTGTCACCCTCGATGACGGCCGGGTTGACGCCTTCGCGGCGGAAAATGTGCTCGAAGGCCACCTTGACCGTGGTGGTGCCTGCGCCGGAGGAACCGGTCACCGCTATAACGGGATGCTTTTTGGACATGCCAATCTCCTGCAAAACATAACTGAAAAGCTGTTGCCCCCTGCCCGGCAATCTGCCCGGGCAGGGGGCTTGAATTCTGTATTTATCATGCTGCCGGCGCCTGACCGGAGCCGCGTATTGAACCACTTTTGCACGGCTGCCGACAACTTCAATATAACTATATGTAAATAAGTATCATTTCAGGCGCGGCCCGCAATCTTCAAAGGCGCCGGAACAGCAGGTCCTGCACGCCGTGCCCGAGCCGCCGGCCGCGTTGCTCGAATTTGGTGGCCGGGCGCCAGGCGGGGCGCTCCGCGTAGCCGCCGTCGGGGGCACAATTCACGAACCCCGGCGCCGCCTGCATCACCTTGAGCATGTGGGCGGCATAGTGCTCCCAGTCGGTCGCCATGTGGAACAGTCCGCCGGGTTTCAGCTTGCGGGCGATGCGCGCGACGAAATCCGGCTGCACGATACGCCGCTTGTGGTGTTTGCGCTTGGGCCAGGGGTCGGGGAAGAACAGCAGCACGCGGTCCAGCGAGGCATCGCCGATACGTTGTTCCAGTACCTCCACGGCATCGTGGCAGAAGACCCGCACATTGGTCAGTTCCTGCTCTTCCAGGCGGATCAGCAGGTGGCCGACCCCGGGGCGGTGCACTTCGACGCCAATGAAATCGACGTCCGGTTCATTGGCCGCCATGGTGGCAAGGCTGGCCCCGTTGCCGAAACCGATTTCCAGCGTCACGGGTGCACTGCGGCCAAACACCTCCACAGGATTGAAATCCGCATCGAAAGGCTGGCCGTAGTGCGTCCAGAGCTCGTCCAGCGCTCGCTGCTGGCCGGGCGTGAGCCGGCCTTCGCGGCGGACAAAAGAGCGGATGCGCCAGCGCTGCGCGTCTGTGGTATGTTTGGCGTCATGCATGGAAACGGGATTATACGGGCTTGTTGCAAGAGTATCTGAGTAGCGTCATCGACTGGCTCAGCCAGATCGACTACGGGCATCTGGCATGGGAGCTGGTGGTGCTGGCGCTGGCAGGAACCTCCGCCGTTCTGGTGCACCGCAAACTGGGCCGGTTCCTGATCGATTCCACCTCCGCTATCGACGCCCGGCACTTCAAACGCCTGACCCTGCGCAGCCTGCAACGCATCATCCTGCCGTTGTCCATGCTGCTGGTGGCGCTGGTCGGCAAGGCCGTGATGCAGCATTTCCAGATGAATGTCGTGCTGCTGGCGCTGGTGGTGCCGCTGATGCTGTCACTGGCCGGTATCCGGCTGGCAGTCTACGTGCTGCGCAAGGCGTTGCGTCCGGGGCCGGCAGCCAAGGCCTGGGAAACCCTGATCAGTACCTCGATCTGGATCCTGGTCGCACTGCACCTGCTGGGCTGGTTACCGGATATCGCCCGTGCGCTGGATGCCTTCGGCTATTCCTTCGGCAACGTGCGCATCTCCCTGTTCACCGTACTGCAGTTCGCGGTAGCAGTCGGCGCACTGATGGTGCTGGCGACCTGGATGTCGCAGATTATCGAACAGGCTCTGACGCGCTCCACCCATATCAGCGCCGGTGTCAAAGTCGGCCTCTCCAAGACCGTCAAGTTCGGCCTCTACACCCTGGCCGGCCTGGTGTCGCTGAACGCGGTGGGTATCGATTTGAGCGCACTGACCGTGTTCGGTGGCGCGCTGGGTGTTGGTATCGGCTTCGGCCTGCAGCGCATCGCCAGCAACTTTATCAGTGGTTTTATCCTGGTCTTCGACGGATCCATCCGCCCCGGCGACGTCATCAGCATCAACCAGAAATTCGGCTGGGTGCAGGAACTGCGCGCCCGCTACATCGTAGTACGCGATCGCGACGGTGTGGAAACCCTGATCCCCAACGAAAACCTGATCACCACCGAGGTGATCAACTGGAGCTACAGTGACAAACAGGTGCGCATCAAACTCCCGGTGCAGATCAGCTACGAAGACGACCCGGAAGTTGCCATGGAAGTGTTGCTGAAGGCCGCCGAGGCTTCCCCCCGCGTGTTACAGAACCCGCCGCCTGCAGCGCGCATGATGGGTTTCGGTGACAGTGGCGTCGAACTGGAACTCCGGGTCTGGATACGTGACCCCGAGGACGGTGTCGGTATCGTACACAGCGATATCAACGTGGCGATCTGGAAGGGCTTCAAGGCGGCCGGTATCACCATCCCCTACCCGCAACAGGACCTGCATATCAAGGAAATGCCGGCTCGCGGGTGATTGGTTCTTCGAAGAGACTCCGCCCTGCCACGCCGGTGGTCCCTGTGCGGTTTCAGGCGCAGGCTTGCGCAAGGCACCGCACAGGGACCACCGGCGTGGCAGGACTACGAGGTAGTTCTCACGGGGGCGATATGCAGGCGCAAAAAGGCCCGACCGGAGTACCGCTTTTTTAGAAGAATAAACCGTCCACCGGCGAAGAAGCACTGGCAAACCGCTTACGCGGAATACGCCCCGCCAGGTAAGACTCACGTCCGGCCTCAATGGCCTTTTTCATGGCCGAGGCCATCAGTACCGGATCCTGCGCACCGGCAATTGCGGTGTTCATCAGGACACCGTCGCAACCCAGTTCCATGGCGATAGCCGCGTCGGAGGCGCAGCCTACACCGGCATCGACCAGGATAGGTACGCCGGCATTCTCGACGATGGTGCGGATGTTGTTGGGGTTGCGGATGCCGAGTCCGGAGCCGATGGGAGCGGCCAGCGGCATGACAGCGACGCAGCCCATGTCCTCGAAACGTTTGGCGATGATCGGGTCGTCGTTGGTGTAGACCATGATGCGGAAGTCGTCGGCAATCAGTGTCTCGGCGGCATCCAGTGTCTGGATAATATCCGGGAACAGGGTCTTTTCGTCGCCCAGCACTTCCAGTTTTACCAGGTTGTGGCCATCCAGCAGTTCACGCGCCAGCCGGCAGGTGCGCACCGCCTCTTCGGCCGTGTAGCAGCCGGCGGTATTGGGCAGGTAGGTGTAGCGGTCCGGGGGCAGTACATCCAGCAGGCTGGGTTCGTCGGCGTTCTGGCCGATGTTGGTGCGGCGGATCGCCACGGTGATGATTTCAGCACCGCTGGTCTCGACCGCCAGGCGCGTTTGTTCCATGTCCCGGTATTTGCCGGTGCCGACCAGCAGGCGTGACTGGTACTGGACGCCGTCGATCATTAAGGGATCCGCGGTTCCGGGTGTTGTGGATTTCATGACACTCGACATGTTGTTCTCCTAGCCGCCACCGATGGCGCGTACGATTTCAATCCGGTCGCCGGCCTTGAAGCAGTGGCTGTCAAAGCTGCTGCGCGGCACGATCTCCTGGTTGACTTCCATTGCCAGACGTTCGTTGGCAAGCCCCAGGTGCTCGATCAGTTGCGCGGCATTGATGCCGTCCGGCAGCTGCTCGGTTTTACCGTTGATGACCAGTTCCATGCGCGTGCATTCTACCCGAAAAGTTGCATCGGCGGAGATTCCATGCACAAATAGGGGTATGGAATGGCAGGAAGACCTTATCACCGTCGAGGCGGCCGGTACCCTGGACGGGCTGTTGTTCGAGCGAGTGCGGCGCACCCCCGGGCTGGTTGCCTACCGGAGCTACAACAAGGCGAAGCGCAGCTGGGAGGAATGCAGCTGGCACGAGCTCGCCGGGCAGGTGGCGCGCTGGCGTGTGGCGCTGGCCGCGGAGGGGATCGAGCTGGGTGAGCGGGCGGCCATCCGCCTGCGCAACAGTATCGAGTGGGTGTGTTTCGACCAGGCGGTGCTGGGCGAGGGGCTGGTGTCCGTGCCGCTGTACACCGAGGACCGGCCCGACAATATTGCCTACATTCTCGAAGACGCCGCGGTGCACCTGCTGTTGCTGCAGAACCTCGGCCAGTGGCAGACGCTGCTGCCGGCGCTGGAAGGTAACGAAACGCTGGCGCGCGTACTGATCCTGGAGACCCCGGACGCGGACAGGAAAAACGCGGCACTGGATGACGACCCGCGGCTGCGTTTCGTCGAGGACTGGCTGCCCGCCGATGCGCCGGCTGCCGTGCTGCGCAAGGGTGACCCGCATGCGCTGGCGTCCATCGTTTACACCTCCGGTACCACCGGGCGCTCCAAGGGCGTCATGCTGAGCCACCATAATATGTTATCAGTAGCACATGCCGCGGTGGCGTCCGTGGACTGCTACCTGCAGGAGGTGTTTCTGTCTTTCCTGCCCCTGTCGCATACCCTGGAGCGAACCGCGGGTTACTACTTGCCGATGATGGCCGGCGCCAGCGTGGCGCACGCGCGTTCCGTCGCGCAGCTGGCCGAGGATCTGGTCACGGTGAAGCCGACCGCCATGATTGCGGTGCCGCGCATTTTCGAGCGCGTGCACGGCCGCATCATGGCGCAGCTGGAGCAGAAATCACCGCTGGCGCGCAGCCTGTTTCACGCCACGGTGCGTATCGGTTGGCAGCATTTTGAGCACCGCCAGGGCCGCGGGCCCTGGTCGCCGGCCCTGCTGTTGTACCCGCTGCTGAAAAAACTGGTCGGCGACAAGGTGGCCGCCAGGCTGGGCGGCCGCCTGCGTTACGCCATCAGTGGCGGTGCCGCATTGCCGCTGGAAGTGTCGCGCATGTTTATCGGGCTGGGAATCGAGATCCTGCAAGGGTACGGACTGACCGAGACCAGCCCGATAATCAGTGTCAACCGGCCCGAACATAATGATCCGGCCAGTGTCGGCGAACCCTGCCGGGGTATAGAAGTCAGCATCGGCGACAACGACGAGCTGCTGGTCAAGAGCCCGGGCATTATGCTGGGTTACTGGAACAACCACGCTGCCACTGCTGAGGTTATTGATCCTGAAGGCTGGTTGCATACCGGCGACCAGGCGCGTCTCGAAAACGACCATATCTATATCACGGGCCGTCTCAAGGATATCCTGGTGCTGTCCAACGGCGAGAAGATTCCGCCCACCGATATGGAGTCCG
>DRNU01000238.1 GCA_011374975.1 Gammaproteobacteria bacterium
GCGACTGCTCCGTCAACCAGAGCGCTGCAAAAATGCTGGTGACCAGCGGTGACAGCCCGAACAGCACGGCAATCCAGCCGGACGGCACATACTGCGCCCCCCAGTACACCAGCGACATGCTGCCGTAGATCCCCAGCCCGGCCGCAAGGTAGGTGCCGCGGGCGCGCCCGTGCCAGGGCATCGCAACACCGGTAAAACGGATTGCCAGCAGGCAAAACAGTAATCCCAGCGCCATGCGCGCCGTAACACCGAACAGGTAACCGCCACCCTCACTGCTCCACTGGATCGCCAGCGGGGTGGTCGACCAGATTAATATGACACCTGCAAATGCCGCCGGCACTGACATCAGTCTGTCCTCATTTTTCTTGCCAGAACGAAAAAGGCCGCAGTCCTTGCGGGCTGCGGCCTTTCAGAAAACAGTTTAGCTATAACGTCAGATCGTTTTCCCCGGGCAACAGCCGCACATGCGCCACATCGGCTTGTGCGCCACGCTGATTACCGCCAGTCGGAAATGGATCCTGATCTGCATACCAGGCAGTCTGCACCGCACCGGGATGTGCTGTCAATACGCCTGCGCGCCGCACACATATTCGGGACAGGTGCTTTCTGGTAACATATCGCCGCTTTGCCGGGTGGCCCCGGGACCCCAGTGGTGCCGACAACACGCTATTTTCCACACCTGAAATTTAAGGAATCCTCATGAAAGTGACAATTTACGGCTCGGGCTATGTGGGCCTGGTTACGGGTGCCTGCCTGGCACAGGTCGGCAACGATGTATTGTGTGTGGATATCGACCCGGACAAGATCGAAAAACTGAAACGCGGTGAAAGCCCGATTTTCGAACCGGGCCTGACCGACATGCTGTGCAGCAATCTTGCCGCCGGACGGTTGAATTTCACCCTGGATCCTGCAGAAGGCGTGGCACACGGCCTGTTTCAGTTCATCGCCGTGGGCACACCACCCGACGAGGACGGCTCCGCCGATCTCCAGCACGTACTGGCCGTGGCCCGCTCCATTGGCGAGCATATCGACGAATACCGCATTATCGTCAATAAATCCACGGTACCGGTCGGCACTGCGGACCGGGTGCGCAGCCAGGTGCAGGAGGTTCTCGACCAGCGCGGCACCGGCACCGAATTCGACGTGGTCTCCAACCCCGAATTTCTCAAGGAAGGCGCGGCCATTGATGATTTCATGCGCCCCGACCGGGTGGTGATCGGTACCGACAACCCGCGCACCACGGAATTGTTGCGCGCACTCTACACCCCCTTCAACCGTAACCATGAGCGCATCATGGCCATGGATATCCGTTCCGCCGAGCTGACCAAGTATGCCGCGAACTCACTGCTGGCAACCAAGATCAGCTTTATGAACGAATTGTCCAACATTGCCGAACGGCTGGGCGCCGATATCGAACAGGTCCGCATCGGCATCGGTTCCGATCCACGCATCGGCTACCAGTTCATCTACCCCGGCGCCGGCTATGGCGGTTCCTGTTTTCCGAAAGACGTGCGCGCGCTGGAAAGCACCTCGCTGGAAAACGACTACACACCGGAACTGCTGCACGCCGTCGAGGCCGTGAACTTCCGCCAGAAGCGCAAGCTTTTCGAGAAAATTTCCGGCCACTATCAGGGGCAGGTCAAGGGCAAAACCTTTGCCCTGTGGGGACTCGCCTTCAAACCCAATACCGACGACATGCGCGAGGCATCCAGCCGGGTGCTGATGGAAGCGCTGTGGGAACAGGGCGCATCGGTACGTGCCTTTGACCCTGAAGCCGCCGGGGAAACCCGCCATATCTACGGCGAACGCGACGACCTGGTGCTGTGCGAATCACCTGAAGAGGCGTTGCAGGGCGCGGATGCGCTGGTCGTGATTACCGAATGGAACCAGTTCCGCAGCCCGGATTTCGAATCGATCCGTACCCATCTCAAGGATGCTGTCATTTTTGACGGGCGTAACCTGTACGACCCCGCTTTTCTGGCCAAACAGGGGTTTACCTACTACTCGATCGGACGCGCAACGGCCCACCCGACCTGACCACAACCCGGGTTTTAAAGGTGGCGACCAAATTCGGAATGCTGGGCCTCTCCCATCAGCGCTTCGAAAGCCTCGCCGCTGACGTGGATAAGTTGCTCGTGGTCACCGGCCTCGAAATAGATATCCGGCGCTTCAGCCAGGCTATCATCGACAATGGTATCCACCTCATAGACGGTACCGAAAGGCGGCACCGCGCCCGGCTCACAGTCCTCGAACAATGCCCCCAGCTCGTATTCCGTGGCCAGGCCAAGGTTCCGGTTGGTCAAACGGTGCAACTCACCAAGATCCACCCTGCAGCTGGCCGGTAATACCGCAAGCACATAGCCACGGTCATCCTCCAGCACCACCGACTTGGCAAGCAGATCCCCGGGGACGTGTGCAAGCTGGGCGGTTTCCAGGCTGGTGGAGGAATGCGGGTGACTGATCACGTCATAATCGACACCCTGTTCAATCAGATAGTCTGCCAGACGTATGGCAATGGCCATGACAGTGCCCTCCTGTTCTGAAATCCACTTTTTAAAGCCGGTCTGAACAATTCAACTTTCATCATTCCGGCGAAAGCCGGAATGACGGATTAATCAGACTCTCTCGAAAGTATAGTTCAGCCTCGTTCGCCTGCCACCCGGGGCACGGCGCCCTGCCGGCACCGGCCCGCATGGCATAATGCCGGCCCATGCATATTCTGATCGGTGTTGTATTGCTGCTGCTCCTGCTGTTCGGCCCCCAGCTCTGGGTGCAGTCCGTCCTCAGGCGATATGCCGGGCCGCGCGACGATTTTCCCGGCACCGGCGGTGAATTCGCACACCACCTGCTGGCACAGCTGCACCTCGACCAGGTGGCGCTTGAAGCCAGTGAAAACGGCGACCACTATGACCCTTCCAGCAAGACCGTGCGCCTTACCCCCGACAAGCTGAACGGCAAGTCACTGACCGCGATCACCGTGGCTGCGCACGAAGTCGGCCATGCGCTGCAGGACCAGCTGGGTTATCAACCTCTGCGCTGGCGCTCGCGCCTGGCGGTTCTGGCCCAGGCGATTCAGCGACTGGGCAACGGCCTGTTTATCCTGGCACCGCTGGTCAGCGGCCTGGCGCACGCACCGTCACCGGGGCTGCTGATGCTGGCCGCCGGCGTGGCCAGTTTTGGCTCCGCGGCACTGGTGCACCTGGTCACCCTGCCGGTGGAGTGGGATGCCAGTTTCCGCCGCGCCCTGCCCCTGCTGGAGGCCGGGCGTTACCTGTCGCCGCGCGACCAGCGAGCCGCGCGCCATATCCTCACCGCCGCCGCGTTTACCTACGTGGCGGGCTCGCTGGCCAGCCTGCTGAACCTGTGGCGCTGGTTGCGCTGGATGCGCCGATAAACCGCTCAAGCGTTGCGCACCCGGCGCCGATGCAGGACATGTAACCAGGGAACCTGCCATGAACCGGAAGTCATTTTTCTCACTGCTGCTGATACTCGGGCTGAGCCACGCAACCGTAACCGCCGCCAAAGACATGGACGGGCAGTACGCGGTATTCGGCGTCGGCGCGGAAAACTGCGCGGCCTACCTGGTCGCCCGCGACCATGGCGGCGCCGCCGAGCGCTGGTACCACCACTGGCTGGCCGGCTACCTGAGTGCGGTCAACAATGCCGGCGCCAGCACCTACAACATCCTTGGCGATAAAAGCATGAGCGACATCCTCGACTGGCTGGAAGGCTACTGCGCCGCCAACCCGAACGCCAACTTCGCCAACACGACAGCGGATATGGTCGCGATCCTCTACGCGGACCGGCAGAACATGGCGCCCGGAAAGAAGGGTGGCTGGGACAAGGTAATGGAGCTGCCGGTCACACCGCCCGCCCGCTGATTGCGCTGCAGCGGCAGGATTTTTTTGTATACTGGCAGGAAGCCTGAAACAGCGGGATATCCCGCTGCCCCGAATGCGCAAGGAACCGTAACCCGTGCCCGATCTCATGGATGACAACGCACTCGCCGGCCAGCCACAGTTTGCCGGCACCCTTGGCGGCATACTCACGGCCATGGCCGCACACAGCGGCACCACCTGCCTGGAACACCTGCTGGCAGAACTGTGCCGATGCTTTGCCGTCGATCACGCCCTGATCGCCATACCCGACAGCAGCAACCCGCAACAGATGACCAGCCTGGCCTTCTGCCGTCAGGGGCAGGCCGCGGAAAATATCCACTTCCCGCTGGCCGGTTCCCTATGCGCCGAACTGGACGGGCCGACGCCGTGCAGTTTCCGCTCCCGGGTTCAGCAGCGCTTTCCGGCTGATATTCTGTTGCAGGAACTGCAGGCAGAGAGCTTTATCGGTATCCCCCTGCCCGACACGGCTACCGGTGCACCGCGGTTGCTGGCGCTGCTGCACCACGACAGCATTGCCGATGACCTGTTTGTCATCGAAATCTGCACACTGCTCAGCGGGCGTATCGCAGCGGAAATCGGGCACCTGCAGGCGCTCGCAATACGTGACGGTGAGACCGACCGGCTCGACCGGGAGATGGCAGCATTCAGCTACGCCATATCCCATGACCTGCGCGCACCGCTGCGCGCCATACACGGTTTCAGCGAAGCCCTGCACGAGGATTGTGCCGCCCAGCTGGACGACACGGCGCAGGACTACGTGCAACGCATCCGTAACGGCGCACAGCGCATGAGCGGGCTGATCGACGCCTTGCTGGTGCTGTCGCGCGTAACTCGCCATCAACTCAAACACAGCGCACTCGACCTCTCGCAACTGTGCATGGAAATCCTGCAGGGATTACGCAGGCAAACCCCGCAGCGTTCGGTGCAGGTCAATATTCAACCCGACATGATCGCCCATGGCGATCCTGAACTGTTACGCATCGCCCTGGAAAAACTGCTCGACAACGCCTGGAAATTCACCGCCCTGACTGACGATGCACAGATCGATATCAGCATGCAGGAGCAGGCGGGTGAAACCCTGTTCCAGGTCAGGGATAACGGCGCGGGCTTTAACATGGACTACGCGGACAAGCTGTTCGGCCTGTTCCAGCGGCTGCATAACGAGGACGCGTTCAGGGGCGACGGCATGGGACTGGCGACCGTGAAACGCATCATCGAGCGGCATGGCGGCCGTGTTGAGGCACAGGGCGGCGAAGCCGAAGGCGCATGCTTCCGGTTCAGCCTGCCTGACTGAGAATCACCGCTGCCCGGGCAGAAACTCCGCCAGCTCCCGGTAGGCCTGTACCAGGTCGGTGACCGAAAAAACCGCGTTGGCGGGACTGGGGTTGGGTGTCACGAAAATACGCGACGTTCCGATACGCTGCGGCTGCAATCCCCAGTCGATATCACCGTCCACTTCCACGCCGCCGTAGCGCACGAAATAGCTGTACGCCAGCTTGCCGTGAAACCAGGCACAGTAAGGCTGATAACGGTCGATCAACGCACGCAGCTGCGGTGTCGCCGCACGGTAGTCTTTCGCCCTGAGGTCGGCAGCGCCGCGCGTGGGGCGCTTGACCAGGTCGGTGAAACCCATGCCTTCGCGCTCCAGCAACACCGCCATGGCATCGGGCCCGGGTTCGACCGGCCGGCTCAACAGCCCGCTGGCATTCAGCACTTTCCAGAACCGGTTACGCGGGTTGGCAAAGTAGAAGCCCGCCGCGACCGAGGGCAGTGAGGGATTCAGGCCGATGGACAGCAGGCGCAGGCCCGGCCGCAGGCTGTCAGGCAGGGTTTTCAAACTTCGTCAGCGGGCATCTCGTGGCCTTTGCAGACCGGTCCGTACGGCCCGTCACGGTGCTTGTCATGGTAAAACATGCGGTAGTGCAGGAAACGGCCCGGGTCATCGAAATGCATGAACGGGTTACCCTCGCGCTGTTCTTTCAGTGTTGATGTCGATTGCACCGCGTAATTGTGGCCCGGCAGGATCACGGTGTTGTCGGGCAGCTTGCGCTCCATATCCTTCAGGGTATGAAACATCTGCTCGGGGTCCCCACCCCGCAGGTCGCAACGGCCGCAGCCGTAGACGAACAGGGTGTCACCGGTAATCAACTGGTCGCCGATCCGGTAACAGGCTGACCCCGGTGTGTGCCCCGGGGTATGCAAAACCTCGATCTCCGTGTCACCCAGGGAAATCCGGTCACCGCCATGGTGCAGGGTCGGGATATCCAGGTATGAGCCCCAGAATTGCGCTTCGTCTTTCAACAGGTGCAACTGCGCATCGTGCGTCTGCAACACGGCATCGATACCGTTGATATGATCGTGATGACTGTGCGTCAGCAGGATATCGGTAATGCGTACGCCATGCCGATCGGCCAGCGCCAGCACCTCGGGCACGTCCCAGGCAGGATCCACGACCGCGGCGCGGCCGCTGGCACGGTCTTCGATCAGGTAGACGAAGTTCTCCATCGGCCCCAGTTCCAGGGCGTGGATTGAAAACGGTGCAGCATCGTTCATCAGCAATCCCCTGTCAGCTTTACTGCGTACCATGAAAGCGCAAACCGGGGCGGAACGCAAAATTGCAGGTGTGGTAACTCAGCGTTCCGGCACAGCCCGAACTCCAGCTCTCAGATACTGACTGGATTCCGGCATATGCCGGAATCCAGTCAGTATCTGCGGTAAAGTGATGCAATGCGCATAACAATCCTGCACAGCAATGAGCCCGATGAATACTGGTTCCAGGAAGGTTGTCATATCCTGGAGATCGCCAACCACGCTGATGACCCGGCCCTGTCCATCGCGCGTGCCCGGGTCGAACCCGGGGTGACCACACAGTGGCATGCCCTGCACGAAGTGGCAGAACGCTACCTGGTTATCGAGGGACAGGGTTATGTGGAAATCGGTGACCTGGAGCCAACTGCCGTAACCAGCGGCGATGTGGTCTGTATCCCGCCCGGTACGCGGCAGCGTATCAGTAATAACGGGGATGGAGACCTGGTGTTCTACGCCATCTGCACGCCGCGCTTTACGCCGGCCTGCTACCGGACGCTGGACACAGCAGAATAGCGCTCAACCGAAGTGGACGCGCAGCCGGCGCACCGTGGCCGGGCCGACGCCATGAATACGCCGCAGCTGTTCATCCCGGGCAAGCTGCAGGTGGCGGGCGGAACGGATACCGGCGGCATACAGGGCCCTGGCAATCGTGACATTGACACCCGCGGCACGGACACCGGCAAGGAATTCCTGCGCAGCCTGACGGTCCGCGATGGAGAGCGGTTGCGTCTGCTGTTCCGTGCGCTCATAAACCTGTGCAGGTTGTTCCCCGGCAGCCGGAACCGGTATATCAAAACCCAGCCAGCGCACCAGTACATGCAAGCGCACCGGCATAGCAATCTGTTCCGGCCAGGCATCCAGCGCCTGCCTGA
>DRNU01000239.1 GCA_011374975.1 Gammaproteobacteria bacterium
CCCTCCAGGCCAACCATCAGCAGTTGTCCATCCCGCTGATAGAGCAGGTAAAAATTCTCCTTGAAGGGCTCGGCATCGATCGTCCAGACGCCGTCATAGGTTCCCGCGTGGGAATATGCGGAACACATCAGTAAAAAAATACACCCGAGGATGCGTGTTTTCATGGTGACTCTCCCGATGGTGACAGATAGCCGGGCAACTCACTTCCATGGACCCTGGCCCTGCCTTGCAATATACCGCCGCCGCGGCTCCGTCTCGTGGCGGTTATTCTTTGAAGTATTGTTTTTTTCATGGAAATCAAGGCAAGTTTGATCAACGAGTCGATGTAGTCTCCGCGCGAAGCCGCGCCGGCGCTGCTCGCCACGCGAGCATACTGACGGGAAAGCCGCTGGATTCGGCCTTGAACCACCGATTCAGGAGGGTGGATCGAATGAATTTCGACTATCCTTGGCTATCGTCCGATGGTTGTATTCTTCATCGGTCGGCGCGGGCTGATTGGACTACTGCAATATGCGAAGACATGCCTCGTTCTTCAACATCCCATGGATAGTGTTGAGCATTTGTCCGATCGTGCTGTGTCTCACCCCTGGCCATACTCACGGGACCAGGAGGCTGTCCGGTTGGGCGCGTCACGCGCTTGATGCGGTGGTATGCCGTGACCGGTGTGTATATCGCGCCGATAGCCGCTTTGACGTGGAGTCAGGCACAACATTGCCTGATACTGTCGTTGGTCTTTCCGGGTATTGCCAGATGGGCCGGGATATCGCCCGTGGGCCTGGCTTTGACCATGATCCTGTCGGCGTTGTTGTCGCGCGCCGAATTTCCAGGGTTGCCGGGCCATAGGGTGGGTCGATGGGACTCTGCGAGATGATCTCCCTTCTCGTCCTGCTGGCCGTCGCCATCGCCCTGCTCTGCTACTTTGGTGTCAGGAGAGAAAGAACACAGGCCAAAAGACTGTCTGGCAAGCTGCTTTCCACACCGGCGGCAATGGGGGCGGTGCCGCTTGTTCCCGATACATCATCGAACCTGCCTAAACCGGTGGAACGCTACTTTCGCTTGGTACTCCCCCGCAAGCCGAAGCGCATTCGAATCGTCAGACTCCAGCAAAAGGGAGATCTGAGGATCAACCCCTCGACGACCCGTTGGTCTCCTTTCGGGGCATTGTATCTTGCCACCGAAGACCCCGAAGGCTTTGTCTGGGACGCCAGCGTAGCCGTGTTGCCGCTGATCCATCTGCGTGTCAGGGATGCCTTTGTCGGCGGCATCGGATCTGGGAATGTCTCTCTCATGTCGGCTATTCCGCTCGGGGGCGAGAGAGGTACACCCGAGTTGAATTCCGGGGCGTTGTACCGCTATCTGGCCGAGTCGGTCTGGCACCCAACGGCACTGTTGCCGCGGTCGGGCCTGGAATGGGAGGCGGTCGACGAAAACCGGGCCATTGCGCATCTGGAGAGCTTTGGAATGATCGCATCCCTTGAGTTCAGATTTAACGCGATCGGTGAAATCACCGGTATCTATACCGAGGATCGCCTGGGACGCTTTGATGGTCGCTATATCAAGTATCCGTGGGAAGGCTGCTTTGGTGAATACCGCGAGATCGATGGCGTCAGGATCCCCATGACTGGCAAGGTCGGTTGGCACCTTCCCGAGGGTTGGTGGCTGTTCTGGCGAGGACGCATTGTGAGCGCCGTGTTTACCCATGACAATAAAGTGTAAAGTGGACCCCGTAGTCAAGACGAAATCCATATGAGTTCAAGTTGTGCATTCCGTCTTACCCGCAGCTGTACGGCGCTGCCGGGATGCGGGGTATGGCACTCTCACGTTGATGAAGCGTTCGCGCTATCGCGATTCACCGGCGGTAAAGCCAGCGAGAACAGCGCCGCCATCAGCACAAACGCGCTGGACCACCACAGACACCCTGGCAATCCGGCCTGCTGGTAGATCCAGCCGGACAGTATGGTGCCGGTCAGGCGGCCTCCGGCGTTGGCCATGTAGTAGAAGCCGACGTTCATGGCGA
>DRNU01000240.1 GCA_011374975.1 Gammaproteobacteria bacterium
CTTACTGGAGTGTTTGATTATGAGGCCGGCCTTGTTTCTGGGTATTCTGACCCTGCTTTTTGCATCCACCACATTCGCCGCAGCAGGTGGCTGGTGGGATTCCGACCAGCCGTCTGCGGCACAGGCCACGGCCGCCGCACCGGCAAAGCGCTCTGATGCCGTCCGCACTACCGGTGGCGAAGACCCGGTAAAGATCCTCACCGGCTTCGATAACCTGAGCCGCGAGAGCGCCACCTGCATGTCCTGCCACCGGGAAAAAACACCCGGCATCTACGACCAGTGGGGACACTCCAAGCACTTTGCCGCCAACGTCGGCTGCTATGAATGCCACCAGGCGGACAAGAGCGACAAGGACGCCATCATGCACAAGGACTTTGTCATTTCGGTGATCGTCTCGCCGAAGGACTGCGGCCAGTGCCATGAGAAGGAAGTCGCCGAATTCGACCGCAGCCACCACGCCACGGCCGGTGATATCCTCGGCTCGCTGGACAACGTGCTGGCCGAGGTGGTCGAGGGCGCACCGACCCTGTCCGGCACCTCGCCGATTACCGCCATGGGTTGCGGCGCCTGCCACGGTTCCATCGTGCGCGTGAACTCCGACGGCACGCTGGACAAGTCCAGCTGGCCGAACACCGGCATCGGCCGTATCAACCCGGACGGCTCCAAGGGTGCCTGCAGCGCCTGCCACCTGCGTCATAACTTCTCCGCCGCCCAGGCGCGCGAGCCAAATGCCTGCGGCCGCTGTCACCTTGGCCCGGATCACCCGCAGAAAGAGATCTACGAGGAATCCGCGCACGGTATCGCGTTCCGCGCCCACAAGGACAAGATGAACCTGGACTCGAACAAGTGGATCGTGGGCGAGGATTACAGCGCGGCGCCGACCTGCGCCACCTGCCACATGTCGCGCACCAAGGACCTGCCGATCACCCACGATATCGGCGACCGCATTGCCTGGAACCTGCGTGCGCCGGTGTCCGTGCGTGTCGACTCCAAGTCGCTCAGCAAGGGCAAGCAGGTCAAGCCCTGGCTGGAACGGCGCAAGGACATGAAGGCCGTGTGCCGCTCCTGTCATGGCAATAATATCGTCGATGCGCATTTCGAACAGCTGGACAACTTCGTCGAGATGTTCAACGACAAGTTCCTGATCCCGGCCAAGAAGCTGCACGCGGCGATGCTCGAGAACGGCCTGCGCGACAAGGTCAAGTTCAACGAGGCCATCGAGTGGGATTACTTCTACCTGTGGCATCACGAAGGCCGCCGCGCGCGTCACGGCGCTGCGATGTTCGCCCCCGACTACGTGCACTGGGAAGGCGTGTTCGAAGTTGCACACCGCTTCTACATGGAGATGGTGCCGGAAGTCCGGGAAGCGATTGCAAAGGCCCGCGAACACGGCAACAAGGCCGGTGCGGACAAAATGGAAGCGCTGCTGAAAGAGATCCTCGCCTCGCCGATGCACCGCTGGTTCGAGGGCGGCAAGCCGCCCAAGGCCTGGCGTCCGGGCGATGACGACAACCACGGCTTCAATATCATGAAGTCCCGGTTGAAGGCAGAAGCCGAATCCGCCATCAAACGCTGACACAGCACACAGGGCGCCGCCCGGCGCGGCGCCCTGTTCTTCCACGCTAGAGAAAACCGAGTCCGTCATGGAAACCAAACTGATTGAACTGATCTATTCGCAGGATACTTTCTTCCTGCTGATGTCCGGCGCGCTGGTCATGTGGATGGCCACCGGCTTTGCCATGCTGGAGTCCGGCATGGTGCGCACCAAGAGCGTTGCCGAAATCCTGACCAAGAATATCGCGCTGTATTCGATTGCCTGCATCATGTACATGTTTGTCGGCTACAACATCATGTACGGCAGCAGCGACAGTGCCTGGGTGCCTTCGCTGAGTTTTTTCCTTGGCCTGGACAACAGTCTCGCGCAGGTGGTCGATTCCGGCGGCGAGCTGGGGCACTCAAACCTCGCTGACTTCTTCTTCCAGGTGGTGTTCGTCGCCACCTCGATGTCGATCATCTCCGGCAGTGTCGCCGAGCGCATGAAGCTGTGGGCCTTCCTGCTGTTCAGCGTGGTCATGACCGCCGTGATCTACCCGGTGGAAGGCTACTGGAAATGGGGTGGCGGTGTACTCGAACAGGCCGGCTTCCTGGACTTCGCCGGCAGTGGCGTGGTGCACCTGGCCGGCGCCACCGCGGCGTTTGCCGGTGTGCTGCTACTCGGCCCGCGCAAGGGCAAATACATTAAAAAACCGGACGGCGGGTTGCAGCCGATGGCGATACCCGGTTCCAACATGACCTTCGCCACCCTCGGCACCCTGATCCTGTGGCTGGGCTGGTTCGGCTTCAACGGCGGCTCGCAGCTGACCATCACTTCGGTCGAGGCTTCCAATGCCGTCTCGCTGATTTTCGTCAATACCAACATGGCCGCCGCCGGCGGTTGTGTCGCGGCGCTGATCCTGTCGCGCCTGTGGTTCGGCAAGACCGACCTGACCATGGGCCTGAACGGTATCCTTGCCGGGCTGGTGGCGATTACTGCCGAGCCGCTGGCGCCGACACCGGGGCTGGCCACCTTTATCGGTATTTTCGGCGGCCTGCTGGTGGTCGTCTCCATCATCCTGATGGACCGTGTCGCCCATATCGACGATCCGGTCGGTGCAATTTCGGTACACGGCATTGCCGGCATCTGGGGTCTGCTCGCCGTGGTGCTGTCCAACCCGGAAGCCAGCTTCATGGCCCAGCTGGAAGGCATCCTGCTGATCATGGCCTGGGTATTCGGCAGCAGCTACGTGACCTGGCTGGCCCTGAAAAAGACCATGGGCATCCGTCTTTCGGAGCTGGATGAGTACGAAGGCGCGGATATCGCCGAAATCGGCCTGGAAGCGTACCCGGAATTCACCCAGAAGCTATGAAAGCCCTGTTGTACCGCCTTGTTGCCGGTGTCCTGCTGGCCGGTCTGGCTGGCTTCGCCCATGCTGCCGACGACAGCAGCCCGGCCGCGACTGCCCCGCAGCCGTCGGCTGAAGCTGTGGTGGTGGAAATACTGCTGCCCGGTGAAAACCGGCTGGAAAAGCGTGACATCACCGATGCCGACTGCCTGGACTGCCATGGCCAGAAAGGCTTTGCGGTACCGCTCGGCAAGGAAGGCGCCCCGCCCTACCGGCCGCTGGACATCGACGCTGATGCGTTGCACAGCAGCGTGCACAACCGTTACAGCTGCCTGGACTGCCATGCGGATATCGAACAGCTGCCGCACGACAAGGACCTGCAGACGGTCGATTGCGTAAGCTGTCATATCGAACAGGGCAAGGGCAGCGCACCGGAGCGCACCGCCTGGCTGAGCGACGACAGCATGCCTATCGTCATCCAGACCCGGCGCTACACGCGTTCCGTGCACGCGGAACAGAAAGACGCAAAGGATAATGCCCACTGCGCCGACTGCCACACCGCGCACTATGTCTACCGCTCGGACGACCCGCGTTCGACCACCTATAAACTGAATGCGCCGCAGACCTGCGGCAGCTGTCACGAGAAAG
The DNA here is from genome assembly GCA_011374975.1 of Gammaproteobacteria bacterium. GTDB lineage: Bacteria > Pseudomonadota > Gammaproteobacteria > DSM-19610 > DSM-19610 > Thiogranum. Next base: position 3,531 of record DRNU01000240.1, read on the forward strand.
AACTCGCCGAGTACCGCGTCTCCATCCACGGTGCCAGCCTGAAGACCCCGTGGAAGGGCGACAGCGCGACCTGTACCGACTGCCACTCGGCGCATGAGATCGCCGCATCGGGCGCATTGAAAGCGCACCGCGTGATCACCGAGGAATGCGGCAGCTGCCACAGCAAGCAGGTGCGCAGTTACAAGGCCACCACCCACGGCCAGCTGGCCTGGCTCGGCGATACCGAGGTGGCCCAGTGCAAGGACTGCCACGCCCCGCACAGCACGCACAAGGTCGATAACCCGGCCTCGCTGGTCTCGCAGGAAAATATTCTGGAAACCTGCCGCTCCTGCCACGAGAATGCCGGCCCGGATTTCACGCATTTCCGTACCCACGCCGACATCGGCGACTTCGAACGCAACCCGGAACTGTGGTGGCTGGGCCGCCTGATGGTCGGCATCATCATCCTGACGCTGATTTTCTTCTACAGCCATTCCATGCTGTGGTTCTGGCGTGAAATCAAGTCACGCCCCTATGAAACCGTCACCGTGGACGGCAAACGCTTCCGCGTGCGCGCCAAACGCGTCAAACACGACAGCGGCAAGCACTTCCGCCGCTTCTCCTGGCAGTGGCGACTGAACCACTGGGCGCTGGCCCTGTCGGTCATGACCCTGGTCCTGACCGGCATGGTGGTGATGTTCCCGGATACCGCCTGGGCGATGTTCGTCATCAAGCTGTTCGGCGGCCCGCACGGTTTCGGCTACGTGCACCGCACCGCGGCGGTGGTATTCCTGTTCGCGGTATTCGGCCACGCCTTCGTGGTGCTGCGCCGGCTGATCGCGGACAAGGACTTCGACTGGTTCGGCCCCGACTCACTGCTGCCGCGCAAGAAGGACTGGGAAGACATGAAAGGCCAGTTCCTGTGGTTCTTCGGCAAGGCCGAGGCGCCCCGCTTCGACCGCTGGGCCTACTGGGAGAAATTCGACTACTGGGCGGTCTACTGGGGCGCCCTGGTCATCGGTCTGTCCGGCCTGATCCTGTGGTTCTCGCCGTTCTTCAGCCGCTTCCTGCCGGGCTGGGTATTCAACCTGTCGACCATGGCGCACGGCCTCGAGGCCTTCCTCGCGGTGATGACGCTGTTCGTGGTGCACTTCTTCAACAACCACTTCCGCCCAAGCAAGTTCCCGCTGGACACCGTGATGTTCACCGGCAGCTGGGACCTGGAAGAGTTCAAGGAGGAACGCCCGGAAGAATACGAACGCCTGAAAGCCAGCGGCGAACTGGAGAAACGCATCGTCTCCCCGCCGTCAAAACGGGTAAAAACCGTCTCCTACGTACTCGGCTTCACCCTGCTCAGCATCGGCCTGATACTGCTGATCCTGGTCATCATCGGCTTCTTCCAACGCGGCCTCGTCTAACATTAATTGGGGTCAGAGCACATATTTCGCTAATATTCCCCGCTTGAAAAGCGGTCGCGGGAATTACCTCGTCTCCCGAATTGAGAATATTAGCGAAATATGTGCTCTGACCCCGATTAAATGCGAATCGTAACGCGCGCCATAGCCATGCTGCTGTTGCCCTGTTTGCCCTTACGGGCAGACATGACGTCGCCCCCCGCCTTCTTCAGTTGCACTGGCTATCATTGCGACGAGGGTCAGACCGTCTGGCTCAATGAGGCACAGTGGCAATCTATACGAGAGCTGTTTACCGATACCACTTCGGCCGCAGAAGAACGGCAGCAGCTGCGCCTGGCGATTGCACGGCTGGAACAGGAAGTCGGCGCTATCACCGGCACCTGGCGCGACCTGGCGGAGAATGTTGCCGGTGCCGGGCAGCCCGGTCAGCTTGACTGCATCGCCGAGTCGAAAAACACCACCACTTACCTGAAACTGCTGAGCGATGCAGGGCTGCTCAAATGGCACAGTGTGGAAGCGCGCGAAGTGCGCCACCCGCTGATATTCAACGTGCACTGGTCAGCCGTCATTCGAGACATACACAGTGGTGAGCGCTACGCGGTGGACTCCTGGTTCCTGGACAACGGTCAGCCGCCCTATATACAGCCGTTCGACGACTGGAAAGCAGGCCGCGATTTCTGATCCCGTTTTGATATAAATCAATACTTCCCCGGGTCCACGGGCTCCTGCATGGCGCCCGTCACGGCCTGGTGCTAGGCTTGGACAGCACACCCGCACAGCCCTCCCAGGGCGTAGCCAGGAACCCATGACCAGGCATCTCGACAGACGGGCTTTTCTCAAACATTCCTGCCAGGGCGGGATCGGCGCCCTGCTCGCGCTGAATTTCGGTTGCAGTGCCAGACAGGCAGTCGATAGCGGGCTAAACTCGCGCACCGCCATTATCTACGCAACGCGCTACGGCTCCACGCAGGACACCGCCGGCTGGATTCAACAGGGCCTGGGCAGTAATGCAGCACTGCTGGACATTGAAACGCTGGATGCTTCACAAACGCTTGCGGACTACGACCACCTGGTTCTGGGCTCGGGCGTCTGGGTGGGTGGCGTGCACCGGCAACTGAAGGCGTTGCTGACAAAACATTCACAGGCGTTAAAAGACCGGGTTATTGCCACGTTCGTGGTTTGCGGCACCCGCGGGGACACGGAAGCCGAACGCCAGGGGATCGCGAGGTATCTCGACCAGATCCATCAAGCCCTGGGCTATACACCGCAATTCGTCGCACATTTTGGCGGCCGGATTGTCGTCGAAAAACTGACTGAAAAAGACCGGGCGGCGTTGACACGGTTTTATAAAAATTTTCTCAACAGGCCTCTTGCAAGCTGGGATCGAACCGACCCGTCCGGCGCCAACCGGTTTGGCGAATCGATGCAGACCGTTCTGGAAAAGCTGCACAGAGCCTGAGACGAACAGGCAACCCGTTCCATTACAGCTTTACAGGTTTTGAATATTCATTTGATCTGATACAAGGTCTTTACTGTTGCACTGGTCTACACTTTGTATGACGCAACACGGATCAAGTGAGGGTAGGACTATGAAACATTCGATACCAGTCACTGCAGGTGTTTTAGCCACATTTGTTGTAGCGGGTTGTTCCAACGATGTGAGCTTCCAGAAAGACATCAAGCCGATCCTGGATGCCAATTGTGTTTCCTGCCATGACGGCAGTGGTGAAGGCGTTACCAAAAGTGCGTTCAGCGCCAAAGATTATGACTCTGTCATGAAGGGCACAAAATTCGGACCGGTCATTGTCGCGGGCGACAGTGCCTCGAGCACCTTGTTCCGCCTGATTTCACACAAGGCCGACCAGGCCGTGCAAATGCCGCCACATCATGAACAATCGCTGGCGGAAGGTCGCATGAAACCGCTGAGCAAGGAACAGATCGAACTCTTCAGACTGTGGATCGACCAGGGCGCGCGCAATAACTGAGCCCGGTGCAGGCACGTCCTTTATCGCCTGGCTGGCGAAGGGGTACTGTTGCCGTGTAGCTAATTGGGGTCAGAGCACAATTAATCTAGGCGATGGCGATGGTCTGCTCGGTGTTTGACCACCGGGCCAGCCATTTCCTGAATTCGCAGAGCAGCATCGGGCGGGCAATCCAGTAGCCCTGTGCAATGTCGCAGTCCATTTGTTTCAGGCGGGACCAGACTTCCTCGTTCTCGATGCCTTCCGCCACGACGCACATGCCCAGGTTATGCGCAAGATCAATTGTCGAACGCACGATCATGGTGTCATTTTCGCTGCCCAGCATATCGATAACGAAAGACTTGTCGATTTTCAGTTCACAGGCAGGCAGGTGTTTCAGGTAGGAAAGCGAGGAATAGCCGGTGCCAAAGTCATCGATCGACAGGCGTATACCCATGGCGGCGATCTGCTGCGCGATCACCAGCGCGCGTTCGGGGTCGGAAATGATGGCGCTCTCTGTGATTTCCAGTATCAGCCAGTCCGGGGGGATACATATCTCATTGAGGCAGTCCTGCAGGATCTTCGGCAATGAGAGGTCATGTAACAGCCGTGCGGACAGGTTAACCGCCACGTCGATCGAGCAGCCCCTGTGACGTAACTCGGCCAGTTCCTCGAGCGCTGTTCTCAGTGTCCATACCGTCAGCGGCATGATCAGTTCCGTACCCTCGGCGATTTCCATGACATCGACGGGATTGATGACACCAAGTTCCGGGTGGTGCCAGCGGAGCAGTGCTTCCACGCATACAACCTTGCCTGTCGAAATCTCCACCTGTGGCTGGTAGAACAGTCTGAGCTCGTCCGATTCAATGGCCGTACGCAGGTCACTGGCTATCGTCAGGCGCTGCAGGCTGTTCTTGTCGAGTTTTTCATCGTACATCGCGTAACCCGACTGAGTGCGCTTGGCCAGATACATGGCAACATCCGCACATTGCAAAAGCGCACCGGGCGTACGGCCATTCTCCGGGTAGAGCGCGATACCGATGCTGCCACCAACCATCAGGCGCATGCCATTGGCCTCAATCGGCGGCTTCAGTGAATCGAGCAGCCGGTCGGCAACTTCCACGATTTCTTCGCGTTCGCTGCAGGTGGGTATCAATATCGCGAACTCGTCACCGCCAAACCGTGCCAGCATATTTGCACTGCCGACAGCACTGGCCAGGCGGCGGGACACCTCCTTGAGCACCAGATCGCCGACGTGATGGCCCAGGGTATCGTTGATCTCCTTGAAGCGGTTCAGGTCCAGCATCAGGACCGCCACCGATTTTCCGGTCGGACAACTCATTTCGGGCAGTTGTTCCAGCCGCTCCTGCAGCAGGGACCGGTTGCCCAGACCGGTCAGGACATCATGTGTGGCCTGGTGCCGCAGCGCGGCCTGTTGTGCATTGCGCTCGCTGATATTGCGGATAAAGGCGGTGCACAGCTCATCCCCTTCAAACGAGAGGCGGCTCACTGCAATTTCTATCGGGAAGGTATGGCCGTCGCGGTGCAGGGCGCTGGTTTCCTGGACGCAGGCACTGTTGGTCGCGGGGTTCAGGGTATAAAGCAGTTGTGTTGTGCTTTTCAGGTCAGGCACAAGGGTGGAAAATTTTCTGTTGATGGCATCGCTGCGCGTGAGGCCGAACATGGAGCACGCTGCAGGGTTGATATCGCGGATGGCGCCGTCGGCGTTAAACGCCACAATGCCCTCGATACTGTTGTGCACGATATTCGCCATCAGTGCATCTTTGCGCCGGACTGACAGATTCTGCAGCATGAGCTGCAAGGCCTGCTGGTCCAGCTTGCTGAACACGGTAAAACTGTACGCCACGACCAGCAACACCAGTAAAGGGGCCAGCGGGAATATCATGTTCAATTTACTGTAGGCAAACACTGACACCGCGAGCAGCAGTATCCCGGTCGCCGAGATCATCACCAGGCCCTTGCGCCAGCCCAGCACCCGCAGCGGGTGTGCTATCGACAGGATGAGCAAGGCCATCAGCAACAGGGGCACGGGAAGTGGCCAGGGCCAGCCGTCCTCCTCACGCAAGGTACCGGGTGCGGTCTCGACCGGGGCCAGGTCAGTCTGAACAATGTGGCTGCCGAGGCGTGCACGCACGTCTGTCAGCGACCACTCGAGCGGCGTAAGAAACCCGCTCACCGTCAGCAGTGCACACAGGATAAAGGCAGACGTGGCCGGCCAGCGCAGGGTAAACCCGGCCGTTACCTGTTCAGACCAGACCGGGTGCACGATACCCCGGGTCAGTACCCGGTATGCTCAAGAACAGCATGGCGTTACAGTCCACAGCAAGTCCGGAAATGATACAACGTTGCATTGAGCCCCCGTCCCCTGGAAAATTATTGGTGAATCCGGCAGCATCCCCGCAGTTTTCAGCAACACCGGCTGCTTTCACATCACACAGGGATACCCAGCACGGTTAGCGTCCGCATAACGCAGGACTTGAGCGCCATCACACATCATGCAAGGTGCGAAACCGGGTAAACCGGGGGACATCCGGTGGTGAGGTCTAGCTGGCCAGCAAGCGGTCCAGCTGGTTGGCAA
>DRNU01000241.1 GCA_011374975.1 Gammaproteobacteria bacterium
CCGGCGACATAATCACCGAGCCGGGCGCGGTTCATGCGCTGGTCATAGAACCAGCCGGTCTTCTGCCCCTGTTCCAGCGACACCGCGAACGACAGGCCATGCTCCTCGACCCGCACCTGCTCCGGCAAGGTGCCGATCACTTCCCGGTAACTGTCCAGCCCTTCCAGCTTGCGCACCGGGCTGTCGGCGCGCAGCAGCACAGCAGCCGGGTGCAGCACCTTGTCCAGTGCTTCCAGCACCTGGTCCCGGACCGCTTCCATACCCGCGGTGGTGCACTGCACCACGCAGATATCGCCATAGCGGTCGATCACCAGCCCGGGCAACAGGTCAGACTCGCCGTATACCAGCCGGTAGTACGGCGCCGGGAACAGGCGCTCGCGCAGCGACAGCGCAACTTTCAGCCGGTGCACCAGCAGCGAACGGTCCAGCACGTGCGCCGGGTCACGGCTTACCAGCCGCGCACAGATCAACGAGGCGGGATTGACGTAGGCATTGCCCAGCGGCTTGCCGTTATGCGCCTGCAACTGCACCTGCTGGCCCGGCTCGAAGGCCTTGAGCGGTGTTGCCTTCATATCCACCTCGTTGCTGAACACCCACAGGTGTCCGGCGCGGATACGGCGCTCCTCGTTCTTGTTCAGGCGCAGCGGGGGAAGTGCAACAGCAGGGGTGGCAGTCATGGCGGTCCGGTCAGTACAGGGCAAGGGCGGAGCTTAACCGCTCCCCGGCAGGGCGTCGAGCCTCGCGCTGTCAGCCAGCAGGCGCGCCGCCGGCCACAGCACCAGGCTGCCGCCGCGATACGGGTAGACCGGCAGCGTGTCCGGCACGTCAGGCTGCACGGTTTTGTAATTCACCAGCAGCCAGCCGCCCGGGTTGGCGCGCAACCAGGCGTGTAACGCCGGGCGGTCGGGCAAAGCCGCAACCGGCCCCGACAGGCGGCCGACAAAATTGAACTGGCCATGATACTTGCCCAGCCAGGCCAGCGGCCGGCCCTGTTCCTGCAAACCGGCCAGTGTGTGGCTGACCGGGCGCAGGTCGAACGGCTCGCGTGCCAGCGACAACACGGCCAGGTAAACAATGCCACTCATGAACAGCATGGTCAGCGCTGCTGCCCGCACCGTGGCCGGCAGGGACAGCCGCAACCGCAACAGGACGAACGCCCACAGCAGCAGTGCCGGCCCCCACATCAGCTGCACCTGCGACAACCAGTCCGGTCCCTGCGGCCACCAGGGCAGGGACAGCAGCAACGCCCCGGCCAGCGCCAGCAGGATGGCGGCAAAGGTCGGGCGCAACGCCGCCTGCGGCCGCCACGTCGTCAGCGCGCGCGCCAGTAACACCGCGATGACCGGGAACAACGGCAACAGGTACTTGCCCTGCTTGCCACTCACCAGGCTGAACAGCAGCAGCGCGGGCAACAGCACGGCCAGGCAGAAACGCACACCTTCATCCTGCCTGACCGGCAGGCGGCGCAACGCCTGCCACAGCCCCGGCCACAGCAGCCACGGTAGCCACAGCAGCGGCAACAGCCACAGGTACGTCCACCACGGGCTGCGGTGGGCGAACGCATTCACCACCCGGCCCGCCGACTGGCCCCAGAAAATCGCCTGCCGGTATAACTCGCCACCCGCCTGTCCGGCCGGGATCGCCCACGCCAGCGCAATCAGCGCACCCAGCAGCAGCGCCCCGCCCAGACCCGCATACCAGCGCCACCAGCCGGCCGGCGGCGACAACATCCACCACGGCGCCAGCAGGGCCGCCGGCAACACCGGCAGGAAGATCACCGGCCCCTTGGCCAGTACGCCCAGCCCCAGCGCCACCCCGACCTGCAGCCAGCCACGCCACGCAGACTCACGCGCCTCGAGCAGGCCCAGCCAGGCCAGCAGTGCTGCCAGCACCAGCAGCTGGTCGAACTGCACCAGGGTAAAAAAGTTGTGCCAGAACAGACCGCCCAGCAGCAGCCAGGGCACCAGCGCCGCCACCTCGGGACCCTGCCGTGGCCACAGGCGGCGCGCCAGCCGCGTGGACAGCCACAGCGCCGACAGGCTCAGGGCCAGTGGCAACAGGCGCGCCGCCAGCTCAGACACGCCGAACAGGCTCCACAGCGCATGGATCAGCCAGAACAGCAGCGGCGGCTTGTGGCTGTAAGGCTCACCATTGAGGTACGGGACCAGGAAATCGCCACGCGTCCACATCTCCCATGCCACGCTGAGATAACGCGTCTCGTCCACCGGCAGCAGGGGGCGCAGCCAGAGTTGCACGGCGGCCAGTGCAGCTGTCGCGGCCAGCAGCAACGGCCAGTGCACGCGGTTATCAGGCACGGCGCTCAAGTCCCCGATTCCGCCTGCGGTTCATCGCGCCAGCGCCGGTAGAGCAACAGGCCGAGCAGGCCGGACAACAGGAACAGCACCACGCCGACACCGATACGCCAGCCCGGGTCGACGCTGATACCGCTGCCGATCAGCGCGAAGATCAAGGTCTGCGGCACATAGCCCACGGCCGAGCCGGAAAAGAACGGCAGCGGCCGCACACCGCCCAGGCCGGCGGCCAGGTTCAGCAAGGTGTTGCTGCCGGCCGGCAACAGGCGGATCACCAGCGTCGTGGTAAAGGTATTGTCGTGGATGAATCCCGCCACGCGCTGAAAACGTTCCGGCACCGCAGACACGCCCAGTATGCGGCGCGTCAGCCGCCCGTAGGCGAAGGTCATGGTGCAGGCCAGCAACACCGCGGCCAGCCCCACACCGGTACCGGCGGCAAAGCCGAACCCGTAGCCGCCGAGAAACGCCACCACCTGGCGCGGCAGACCGACCGATCCGAACAGGGCCACGGCGGCAATGAACATCAGCACGCCCGGCCAGCCGCGGCTGCGTATCTCGGTGTCGATCCAGTCCCGGTCCGGCAACAGGTCGAAGACGCCGGACTGCAACAGCCAGCCGACAGCGACCAGCACCGCGATCAGCAGCAGGCCTTTCAGCAATCGGGAATAGGCGGGCACGGGGTTACGAGGCACCCGGACGCTGACCGGCAGCGCCTGCCTCGCGCGCCTGCGGGTTGAGCGCACGCCGCCGCAGCCACAACACGCCGAACAGGTCGACGATACCGATCCACAGCCGGTTGAACAGGCCGTATTTGCTGACACCGCAGCGACGCGGGCGGTGATTGACGGGCAGTGAACGCACGCCGCCACCGGCGCGCAGCACCAGCGCCGGCAGAAAACGGTGCATGTGATCGAAACGCGGTAACTGCAGCGCGGCATCACGCCGCAACAGCTTGAGGCCGCAGCCGGTATCCGGCGTGGCGTCGCCGAGCAGTGTGCCACGCACAGCATTGGCGATGCGCGACGACAGGCGTTTCAGCCAGCTGTCGTGGCGCTGCCGGCGCCAGCCGCACACCAGCCACAGCTGCGCATCGGCCTGTGCCGCGGCGTACAGGGCCGGGATATCGGCAGGATCGTTCTGGCCGTCGCCGTCCAGCGTGGCAATCCACGGCGCGCGTGCCGCCAGTATGCCGGACAGCAGGGCCGCACTCTGGCCCAGGTTGGCGGGGTGGCGCAGCACGCGCAGGCGCGGCTCGTCAGCCTGCAGGCCGGCCAGCCGCTGCGCGGTGGCGTCGCTGCTGCCGTCGTCGATGAACAGGACTTCATAGTCCAGCCCGTCCAGCGCGGCGCGGATCTCGTCGAGCAGCGGCTGCACATTGTCCTGCTCGTTGAAAACCGGGATAACCAGGGAAAGATCCATAAAATTCAAGGGGTATCCGCTGCGCCGGCCTGTACCGCCCGGTGCCAGCTCTGTATAGTTGACTAAACCAGTCAGGAATTACCGGGTCGGGAATCATGACCAGAAAAGAGCAATATACCAACCATCTTGCGAATGAAACCAGCCCTTACCTGCTGCAGCACGTGCACAACCCGGTCGACTGGCATCCGTGGGGCGCCGAGGCACTGGCCCTGGCACGGCGGGAAAACAAACCCATCCTGCTGTCGATCGGCTACTCCGCCTGCCACTGGTGCCACGTCATGGCGCACGAATCGTTCGAGGACCCGGCCGCCGCCGAGGTCATGAACCGGCTGTTCGTCAACATCAAGGTGGACCGCGAGGAACGCCCCGACCTGGACAAGATCTACCAGACCGCGCACTCGCTGCTCACCCGGCGCAGCGGCGGCTGGCCGCTGACCCTGTTCCTGACCCCGGATGAACAGGTACCGTTTTTTGCCGGCACCTATTTCCCCGACCAACCGCGCCACGGCATGCCGGCGTTCACCGACCTGTGCCGGCGCGTCGCCGACTTCTACCACGAGCAGAACCCGGAACTGGAAAAACAGAACCGTTCGCTGCTCGAGTTCATGGCCTCCATGAACCCGCCACAACAGGCCGCTACCGCCACACTCGATGCCATGCCGCTGGATGTCGCGCGCCAGCAACTGGAACAGCAGTTCGATGCCACGCACGGCGGCTTCGGCGGCGCCCCCAAATTCCCGCACCCCACCAGCCTGGAGCGCCTGCTGCGTCACTGGGCCGGCAGCCGTGACAACGGTGCAGCCGATGAGCAGGCCCTGCACATGGCCCTGTTCAGCCTCGATCGCATGGCGCTGGGCGGCATCTACGACCAGGTCGGTGGCGGATTCTGCCGCTACTCGGTGGATGAGCTGTGGATGATCCCGCATTTTGAAAAAATGCTGTACGACAACGGCCCGCTACTGTCGCTGTACAGCGAAGCCTGGGCCGCCACCGGCAACCCTCTATACCGGCGCGTGGTGGAACAGACCGCGGCCTGGGTCATGCGCGAGATGCAGTCTGCCAAGGGTGGCTACTACTCGAGCCTGGATGCCGACAGCGAAGGTGCAGAAGGCCGGTATTACGTCTGGACGCGCGACGAACTGCAACAACGGCTCGGTGATGACTACGCACTGGTCGCGGCGCGCTTCGGCTTCGACCGTGATGCCAACTTCGAAGGCCGGTGGCACGCACACATCTATGAAAGTATCGAAACCCTCGGCCGGCGCTTCAAGCTGCCCGCCGCAGAAGTCGAGGCGCGCATCGACGCGGCGCGTGAAATACTGTTTGCCGCACGCGAGCAACGTGTCCGGCCCGGCCGCGACGACAAAATACTGGTCTCCTGGAATGCGCTGATGATCAAGGGGCTGGCGCAGGCAGCACATTACTTCGACAACACCGCATGGCTGGCATCCGCCGAACGTGCGCTGAATTTCATACACACGGAGATGTGGTGCGACGGGCGCTTGTACGCCACCAGCAAGGACGGCCACACGCACCTGGCAGCCTACCTCGACGACTACGTATTCCTCATCGACGCCATCCTGGAACTGTTGCAGGTACGCTGGAACAGCGCTGACCTGGACTTCGCCCTGCAACTGGCCGAGGCGGTGTTAAGCCATTTCCCCGACCCGGCCGGTGGCTTCTTCTTCACCGCCGACGACCATGAGTCGCTTATCCAGCGCCCCAAACCGCTCGGCGACGATGCCCTGCCCGCCGGTAACGCCATTGCCGCCAAAGTATTCGCACGGCTCGGCCACCTGCTCGGTGAAACGCGCTATCTCGACGCCGCCGAACAGACGCTCAAGGCCGCCTGGGAACCGATCCAGCAAGGCCCCTACGGCCATACCGGCCTGTTGCTGGCGCTGGAAGAATACCTCTACCCGCCCGAGGTCATCATCATCCGCGGCGGCACAGAACTCGGCGAATGGCAGGGCACGCTGGCACGCAACTACGCGCCACGCCGCCTGGTGTTCGCCATCCCTGATGCTGTCACTGACCTGCCCGGACAATTGCAACAACGTGTTGCGCGCGACACCGGCGTGGCCTATATCTGCCAGGGCATGAGTTGCCGGCCGCCGGTCACCGAACTGCAACAACTGGCGCAGCTTTACTCGGCCTGAGTGCGTCTGGCACACTGCGCACATCCTTTCCCTGCACAAGGCGAATGCCCGATGAAAACCTTCCGTCTCCTGCTGTCATTGCTGTTACTGCTGTCCGTCCAGCTGGCGAGCGCCGCCGCCCCGGGCGTACCGCCGACACTCAAAATCGGTACCACCGCCGCCTACCAGCCACTGACCTTCAAGGCAGATAACAAGTTGCAGGGCATGGAGATCGACCTGGGCAAGGCCGTGGGCGAAACCCTGAAAATCAGGACACGCTTCGTGGTGCTGCCGCGCGAGGAGCTGATCCCGGCCCTGGAAAGTGGCAAGATCGACGTCATCATGTCCGGCATGTCAGTCACCGACCAGCGCGCCGCGCAGGTGCTGTTCACCAACCCCTACATGAAAATCGGGCAGATGGCGCTGATACGCACGGATGACCTGCTGCGCTGGAGCCGGCCCGAGGCCCTGTTCACGCCCGGCGCACGGGTCGGCGTTACCGCCAACACCACCGGCGCGGCCTTTGCCAAAAGCAAACTGCCGGATGCGGTCATCACCCGCTTCGACAACACCGACGCGGGCGTTGATGCCCTGGAGGCAGGCAAGATCGATATCTTCATCCACGATGCTCCGACCATCTGGCGCCTGACCGCAAACATGGCGACCCAGAAGGCCGACCTGATGGGACTGTACCGGCCACTCACCGATGAACACCTGGCCTGGGCGGTAAAGAAGCAGAACACCGGGCTCGCCAACGCCCTGAACGGGGCGCTCGAAATTCTGAAACAGAACGGCACCCTGAACCTGATCATGGGCCGCTGGATCCCGGTCCAGGTCAAGATCAACCCACGGTAGGCCAGGGGAAGTCAGGCAGACTGCGTACTAGACACCTGCCTCTGCCTCCACCTGTACCTTGTGTTCACGGCTGCACTCCACCCTGTTGCGCCCGCCCCGCTTGGCGACATACAGGGCCTGGTCGGCCTGGTCGATCAGCGCGGCGCTGTCAACCACAGCGGCATCCAGACAAGCCACACCGAAACTGCCTGTCACGGACGGCTCGGCAGCATCCCCCTCGACCGTCGCACGCAGGCGTTCGGCTGTAGCCAGCGCCTGCTCCAGGCTGTTATCCCATAGCAGCAGGCAGAACTCTTCACCCCCGTAACGGCCGATAGCATCGGTATCACGCAGGTTGCTGCCGAGCAGGCCGGCAAAACGCTTGATTACCTCGTCCCCGCTGGCGTGACCCCAGGTGTCGTTCACTTTCTTGAAGTGATCGATATCCGCCATGATGCAGGCCACAGACGTGCCGGTGAGGTGTGCCTGGTCAATGGCATGATCGAGTCGTTCGAAGAAAGCGCGCCGGTTCAGGCAGCCGGTGAGCGGGTCACGGGTCGCCAGGATCTTCAACTGCCGGTTCCTGAGACGCAGTTCGTTGCGCGAGCGTTGCAGCTCATTGAGTGTTTTTTCCAGCTGCAGGTTCTTGTTCTCAAGCTCGGTGACATCATCGAAGGTGGCCAGCACGCCACGCACCTCACCCGCACCGGCCTCGACCGGTGAAGCATTGACAGCAAAGGTTCGCTGACCGCCGTCGGCATCCTGCAGGATAAGATTGACGCCGGTCTGGCGACTGCCCTCGCGCAGCGCCTGCATCCAGGGCAACTCCCGGACCGCATGCCCGTTATCGGCACGCAGCCATTGCCACTCCGAGATGCGGGTGCCCTGCACAGCCTGTTCCTCGCGGCCGGTTTTGCCGAGATACGCCTTGTTGGCCAGCATCACCCGTCCCTGCCGGTCCATGAGGACCACGCCTTCCGCCAGCGCATCGAGCGCGAACTTTACCCGCGCCGGCACCAGCGCGGAGGGATCGAGATGCCGCAGGGTACGGCGCATGAAAACAAGAAAACCACCGAAAGCCGCCAGCCCCACGAAACCGATCAGCTTCATTATGGGTGTCAGCTCGATACCGAACAGGGTCGAGGCGTGCAACGGTTCGAAGCGCACCTCGACACTGCCCCAGCGTTCCTTGCCGCGAAAGATCGGCACCACCGCCTGGGTCGGGGTCGATACATCGGCATCCGCCTCGCTTTTCCAGTAACGTGCGTGTTCACCCGCCACCGCCAGCGGCTGTTCGTCTTCTATGCGGCGCAGCGAGGCGGACAGGATGTCCGCGTTGCGTTCCACCAGTGCGCGCACGGTTTCGCGGATTATCCCGACTTCACCGTACGTCGCCGCCACTGACAACTGTACGGCCAGTGACTCGCAGACTTTCTTGCGCGCATCCAGAGTGGCGCGCGCCGGGTCGGGGGCCAGGCCCAGCAGTTCCGCAAGCAGCAGAAAGCTGATGGTCAGGAGCACGAGTCCCACACTGATGCGCAAGGCCGGGGAAGACTGCCTCATCGACGCCCGTCCTCCCCGTGCTCATCCAGTATGTCCGCCATACCGGAATAGGCTTTTGCCTCGGCCTCGGCCTCGTTCTGCATCTGTGCCTTGCGCTTGTCGCGTTCGCGCCGCCTGACGGGCAGGATGGGCAGCGGGTCCACCCAGCGCCACATGGGCATGGACGACATCGCCGCCGCCAGCAGGGAACCGGCACGCAATACCCAGGCGAGAAAACCGGCCGAGAACGTCCATACCACACTGCGGGTAGCTGCCAGCACCCAGGGGGACACCGATTCCGCCCCGCCATCCATCTCACTGTGCATCCGGTTCAGCGACAGCCACAGCGTGTCGGACAAGCTGTTGCCGGCGATTGCCACAGGCGGCGCTTCATTCACCGCGGTCACAGGCGCCGGCTCACTGACAGTTTCAGGTGCGGCATGCCGGTCCGGCGCACTCACCTGCACCACAGGCAACGCGGTGCTTTCAGGCTCCGCCCCCGCGGCCTGCAGCTCCGGGTTGCCATGACTGCCGCCCCCCAGGGGGACCAAAGTCTCCAGCGCCAGCAGTCCGGACTCGACCGCAGGCGGTGTACTCAGTACACCGGGCGCCGCGGTGACAGGTGGTGGCAGAACCACGCCGTCACCGTAGTCGACATCGGCCTGCACGAGCGCAAGCGGAATATTGACTGAAACTTCAAAGGCGACACTGGCAACCTGGTTACCCATACCGTCGTCGATGTTGAAGGAAAAAGCATCCGCCGCAACACCGGCATCGAGGTGCTGGTAAACCAGCCGACCGGCATCGATATCACCCTGGGTAAAGGTATCGTTCACAGCAAGCGGGATACCGTCGAGCATGAGGCTGCCGCCCGCCGGCAACCCGGTCAGCGTATAGACCAGGTTATCCGTGGGCTGGACATCGACCACGGAAAGCATGGCCGAACTGATCGGCACGCTGCCACCACTGTCAACGCCGGCACCGGTATTGTTGATAATGACCGGCGCAGTATCGTCGACAGCAGTCACGGTAATGGCAAAGATCTGTTCCGTTATCCTGTTGCCCTGCCCGTCATCGACGTTGAAACTGAAACTGTCGGCGAGGGTATCGGAACCATCATGGACGTAACGCAGGCTGCCGGCGTCGATATCCGCCTGGGTAAAGCCGGTAACAGCCACGCCCGGCGCCGACACCAGTTCAAGCCGGCCGTTGAGCGGCGCATCGATGATCGTGTAATTGACATTTGCCGGCGGCTGTTCGCTGTCGGTGGCCAGCAGCACAGTATTGTCTATACCCGCTGACGCACCCTCAGCCAGGGTAATGCCGGTGTTCACCACCACTGCGGGCAGGGTGTCAAAAACATTCGCAAGATTGACCACGACGGTAGCCGTGTCCGTCAGTGTGCCGGCGCCATTGTCCTGCACCTGCACCGTCAGATTGAAGGTCGGGCTGGTCTCGAAGTCCAGCTGCATAACATCGTTGACCGTGATCTCACCGGTCGTACTGTTAATCGCAAATGCGCTGCCGGTATTACCGGCCGTAATACTGTAAACCAGGCTGTCGGCTGTATCCGGATCGCCGGCCAGCACCGTACCGACGCTGGTGCCATTGGCGCTGTTCTCTGCCACCGTAAAGCCCTGATTATTGATGACCGGCGCTTCATTCAGGTCAGTCAGATTGACCGTAACCGTGGCGGTATCTGTCAGCGTGCCGGTGCCGTTGTCCTGCACCTGAACCGCCAGGTTAAACACCGGACTGGTCTCGAAGTTCAGTTGCGTGACATCGCTGACTGTGATCTCACCGGTCGCACTGTCAATCGCAAACGCGTTACCGGTATTACCGGCCGTGATACTGTAACTCAGGGCGTCCGCGGCATCCGGGTCAGAAGCCGATACCATGCCCACGACTGTGCCGTTGGCGCTGTTCTCGGCCACCGCAAAACTCTGGTTGTTGATCACCGGCACTTCATTCAGGTCAGTCAGATTGACTGTAACCGTGGCGGTATCTGTCAGCGTGCCGGTGCCGTTGTCCTGCACCTGCACCGTCAGGTTAAACACCGGACTGGTCTCGAAGTTCAGTTGCGTGACATCGTTGACTGTGATCTCACCGGTCGCTGCGTTGATCGCAAATGCGTTGCCGGTGTTACCGGCCGTGATACTGTAGACCAGGCTGTCAGCGGTATCCGGGTCACCGGCCAGCACCGTACCGACACTGGTGCCATTGGCGCTGTTCTCGGTAAC
>DRNU01000242.1 GCA_011374975.1 Gammaproteobacteria bacterium
CCAAACGTCGACACGACGGACGAACACACCCGGCAATCACCAGCGGAAACCCCCCAGTGAGTGAAAAGTTGCAAAAAGTGCTGGCCCGCGCCGGCTTCGGCTCGCGCCGTGAAATCGAAGGCTGGATCAGCGAAGGCCGCGTCAAGGTCAACGGCAAGGTGGCGACGCTGGGCGACCGGGTCGATGACACGGACCGTCTCGAAGTGGACGGCAAGCGCATCCACCCCGGCAAGCTGAAGGACAAGCGCACTCGCGTGCTCGCCTATCACAAGCCCGTGGGCAAGGTCTGTACCCGCCACGACCCGGAAAAGCGCCCGACCATCTACGAAGACCTGCCGCCACTGGCCGGTGGCCGCTGGATCAGCGTCGGCCGCCTGGACCTCAACACCAGCGGCCTGCTGCTGCTCACCACCGACGGCGAACTGGCCAACCGGCTGATGCATCCCTCGCAGCAGATCGAACGCGAATACGCGGTACGCGTGCTCGGCGACGTCACGCCGGAGATGTTGAAAAACATGCAAGAGGGGGTGGAACTGGAAGACGGCAAGGCCCACTTCGATGCCATCCGCGATGTCGGTGGCGAGGGCGCCAATCACTGGTACCACGTCATCCTGCGCGAAGGCCGCAACCGCGAAGTGCGTCGCCTGTGGGAATCCCAGGGCGTGCAGGTCAGCCGCCTGCAGCGGGTGCGTTTCGGCCCCATCAGCCTGCCGCGCTGGCAGAAACCGGGACGCTGGGAAGACCTCGACGAAAAGACCATCGAACACCTGCTGAGCATCACCGGACTGGCCACCAAGGTCGGCCGGCATGGTGCTAGCAAGGCGTTTCAGAAAAAACGCCCGCGCAAGGTACCGCACGCGCGGCGTCGGTGAGTTTGGGGCCGGCCCGGTGCCGGGACCAAAATCTTCAGAGGCCCTCTAAATGCGCCCACCGAGAATAATCTGTATGGCGACGGAGGCGGCAACGGTGCGATTGTCCGCGCCGATTTTTGGATACATTTGCTCCAGGTGTTTGTTCACCGTTCTCGGGCTCATTTCGAGAATCTGGGCAATTTCCCGGTTGGTCTTACCGTGGGCCAGCCAGAGCAAGACTTCCGCTTCACGGTAGGTTATGGCCAGCCGCTGTTCCAGAATTGCCGGATCAATTTCGACATTGGGCGATTGAATTTTCAGAAGATATTCATCTTCCTCGGTCTGTTTGAAATAATACACGGTCAATACGGTATCCTGCCTGCTCAGCGGCAAGGCCAAGTCATGGCCGATCTGACCATTGGGTAACCAGCGGCTGAATCGTTGCTCCAGTTTTATCGAATCTGTTTCTGTCCGAGCTTGATCCAGTAACGTTTGGGCCTCTGGTGTCGCCCACAAGATATGCCCCCGCTTGTCGATACAGAACACATATTGGCGTAGTGAATCCAGTGCGTTTTGCGCCTCCATCAACATGCGGGTGCTGTTGGTGTGTTGACGAATGCGCACCAGCAATTCCTCGGGATGAATCGGTTTGATGATGTAATCGTTTCCCCCGGCATCGAAGGCCTTGACGATGTGCTCGACTTCACTGAGGCCGGTCATGAAAATGATCGGAATCAGCGGCAAACGTTTTCGAATCTCACAGGCGCATTCGAAGCCATCCATCACCGGCATGATGGCGTCCATCAATATAATATCGGGCGTAATCTTCTCAAGTACGTTCAGGGCCTGCTGACCGTTGAGCGCGATCAGTACCGCAATCCCGGCCTCATCCAGGGCGAGATTGACCATGCCTAGTGAGTCCGGTGAGTCATCCACAACCAGTACGGTTGTCTTGTCCTTGAATCTCTGCATCAGGGGGCCTTGCCTTTGGATTCAGTTAGTTCGTCAATCATTCG
>DRNU01000243.1 GCA_011374975.1 Gammaproteobacteria bacterium
AGCGCGGGCACAGGTCGCACTGGATCCGCCCATCCTCCAGTTTGTGCCAGTATTTGGTATCGACGGTATAGCGATCACGTTCTGTCATGTGAATAGTTCCGTTTAAACGTGGTTAGGGAGACGAATTAATCAGACTTGTCATGATTATCAACCGATTGTGCAGCGCCTGTCATTGACGCCCATCAACAGGATAGCCCGCTGTTTAAAGTATAGTACTCATGTACGTCTTAACCAGACGGCCAGCTCGGTAAAACAAGCCCATGAAATACCTGGCGCGATATTGTTTCCTGTTTCTCTCGCTGCTCGGCGGCCAGACGCTGGCCGACGCAGGTAACGAATACCGACAGCAACGCGCGCAGCTGATTCGCTCGATTGAACAGACTGTTCGCGAAACCAGCGACTACCTGGACAGCGACAAGCTGGATCCGCGCGTCATGCAGGCCATGGCCAGGGTGCCGCGCCATGAGTTTGTCCCCGCGGCTGAAAGACGCTACGCCTATGAAAACCGGCCTTTGCCAATCGGTTACGGGCAAACCATTTCACAGCCGTATATTGTCGCTATCATGACCGACCTTCTGAAACCCGGGCCGGGTGACCGGGTCCTGGAAATCGGCACCGGCTCCGGTTACCAGGCCGCGATACTCGCTGAACTGGTGTCACAGGTCTACAGCATCGAAATCATCAGCGGCCTCGCCCGGCGTGCACGGGATGTGCTGGACCAGCTGGGGTACAAACAGGTCAGGACCCGGGTCGGGGACGGTTACTACGGCTGGCAGGAACAGGCACCCTTTGATGCCATTATCGTCACTGCGGCCGCCGATCATGTGCCTCCGCCGCTGATCCGGCAACTCAAGCCGGGCGGCCGTATGCTGATACCGGTCGGCAGTCGCTTTATGACCCAGCAGCTCATACTGGTCACAAAAGGCGACGACGGCATCACCACCCGGCTGCTGATGCCGGTGCGCTTCGTTCCATTGACCGGTGAACACTAGCCATATCCCGGTGCCGGCCGACCGGCCACCGGTCATCACCATTGCACTGCTTTCAGCCACAGCGCTCGGTTACGAGATCCTGCTGATCAGGCTGTTTTCCATTATTCAGTGGCACCACTTCGCCTATATGATCATCAGCCTGGCACTGCTTGGTTACGGGGCAAGCGGTACCTTTCTGAGTTTCACGCAACAGTATCTTCTGCCGCGCTACCGACTGACACTGATGCTGAATCTGGCCCTGTTCGCGCTGAGCACCCTGCCCTGTTTTCTGCTGGCGCAACATATTCAGTTTAATCCCGAAGAACTGCTCTGGAACTGGCGCGAATCGCTGCGGCTGGTACAGATCTACCTTCTGCTGACCCTGCCGTTTTTTTTCGCCGCCAACGCCATTGCCATCACGCTGGCCCGCTACCGGCCGCTTATCACCCGCACCTATGCGGCGGATCTGCTTGGCGCCGGCGTCGGCAGCCTGGCCGTGCTGCTGCTCCTGTATGTCGTGCCACCGCTCCCCGGCCTGGCCATCCTGTCCGCCGTCGCAGTGGCCTGCCTGGTGGTCGCGGCCGTGGAATTGCATATACCGGGGCGCAAGCGGATCACCGTGGTGGCGCTGCTGCTGATGGCTTCAGGCATCTGGATCGGAAACACCTTGCAGCTGGAACTGTCGCCTTACAAGGCGCTCAGCCAGGCACTGCGTGTCGATGGCGCCCGCATTGACAATCAGCGCTACAGCCCCCTCGGTCTCCTGCACGTGCTCGAAAACCCCGTCATTCCACCGCGCTATGCGCCCGGCATGAGTCTCAATGCAGTCGCCGGGCCACCACGGCAACTCAGCCTGTACAGTGACGGTAACAGCCTCGGCGCCATTACCCGTGATAACGGCGAATCACAACCATTACAGTTTATTGATCAGCTGACCTCGGCCCTGCCTTATCACCTGCAGCACCCGGATTCCGTGCTTGTTATTGGTGCCGGCGGGGGCATGAGCGTTCTGCAGGCCGGGTATTTTAAAGCCCCCGAAATCCACGCCGTGGAACTCAATCCGCAGATCGTCAAACTGCTGTCGGACACGTATGCGGCTTTCACCAGCAACCTGTATCGTCGCCCGGGTGTGCATGTCTATATCGATGAAGCGCGCGGCTTTGTCAGAAACCGGGAGACCCGCTATGACCTCATCCAGCTGGCCATGCAGGACGCTGCCGGGGCTTCCTCGGCGGGCCTGTATGCACTGAGCGAGAACTATCTCTACACGACAGAGGCTTTCAAAGCGTATTTCGGCCTCTTGCAGCCGGGCGGTTATATCGC
Source organism: Gammaproteobacteria bacterium (assembly GCA_011374975.1). Lineage (GTDB taxonomy): Bacteria > Pseudomonadota > Gammaproteobacteria > DSM-19610 > DSM-19610 > Thiogranum. Next base: position 2,295 of record DRNU01000243.1, read on the forward strand.
TGTCACCCAGTGGATAAAGCTGCCGCCGCGCGACACACTGAAACTGTTGTCTACCGCCATCGATGCCTTGCAGGCCAGTGGCATTGATCAGCCGGGCAGGCAGCTGATGCTGATCCATGGCTGGCAGACCAGCACGCTGTTAATTAAATACGGTCGCTTTAGTCTTGACGAGATCCATGCCATGCAGGGGTTTTGCCGCTCACGCGCGTTCGATGTCGCGTGGTATCCCGGTATGAATGCTGCCCAGGCCAATCGCTACAACCTGCTCAGGGAACCCTATTTCTACCAGGCGGCACAGGCCCTGCTCGGCCCTGACAGGCAGTCATTCCTTGACAGTTACAAATTCAATGTGACGCCGGCGACTGACGATCAGCCCTTTTTCCATAATTTCTTCAAGTGGTCCACGCTCGTGGAAATTCTCAGGCTGCGTGGCCAGGGCGGGCTGCCGTTACTTGACACCGGTTACCCGGTCATTATCGCGACCCTTGCCCAGACCATAGTGCTGAGCCTGGTACTGCTGCTGATGCCACTGCTGCTGCTCAAAAGAAAGGACAGCCTGGAAGCACCTCACACTGCCCTGCGGCTGCGTGTTGTTGCCTACTTTGCCGCGATCGGTGTGGCTTTCCTGTTTATTGAAATTGCTTTCATCCAGAAGTTTATGCGTTTCCTCTATCACCCGGTGTTCACAACTGCGGTAGTTCTGGCGTCCTTCCTTGTCTTTGCCGGGCTTGGCAGCGCCTGGTCCCGGCGTTACAGCCTGTGCGACAGGCAGCGCAGCGGCATGCGCCAGGCTGCCACCGGCATCATATTGACGGGGCTTGCCTACCTGTTATTACTGGACCCCCTGTTTAACTGGCTGTCAGCCTGGCCGGCTGCGGCCAGAATGCTGGTCAGCAGCCTGTTGATTGCGCCACTCGCTTTTTTCATGGGCTCGCCGTTCCCCCTCGCACTCAGCAGCCTGGGCAAGCAGGCAACGGCACTGATCCCCCTGGCCTGGAGCGTTAACGGTTGCGCTTCAGTGCTCAGCGCCGTGCTGGCGACGCTGCTGGCAATCCATTTTGGCTTCCATGCCGTCATCGTGCTGGCATTGATGCTCTATGCTATATCTGTGTTTGTGTTCCCGGCCACTGACTACTGACGCCATGCCTGTGCATAACGAAGACATCGCCGCGGTATTTGACGAAATCGCGGACCTGCTCGAGATCGAGGGCGACAACCCGTTCCGGATTCGCGCCTACCGGAACGGTGCGCACACGTTACGCGAACTCGGCCGGGACGTTCGCACGCTGGTCGAGCGCGGTGAAGATATCACCCGCCTTTCCGGTATCGGCAAGAATCTGGCGGCCAAAATTTATGAGATCCTCGAAACCGGTCATTGCCGCACACTGGACAAGCTGCGTAAACAGCTGCCCGCCGACCTGACCGAATTGTTGAAGCTGCCGGGCCTGGGCCCCAGGCGCGTGCATGCCCTGTTCCATGAACTGGATATCCACAACCACGAACAACTGGAGCGCGCGGCCCGCGACGGCCTGATCCAGCATTTACCCGGTTTCGGCGCAAAAACCGAGGCTCGCATCCTCGAAGCACTGCAGGCGCATGCCGATACCAGCCGGCGTTTCAAGCTGGCCGTGGCCGGACGCTACGCCGAGTCGCTGGTGGCATACCTCAAAACCGCCGCAGGTGTCAGCCAGGTCGAAGTCGCCGGCAGTTTCCGGCGCTGCCGCGAAACGGTCGGTGACCTGGACATCCTGGTCATTGCGCGCCGCGGCCGCAGCGTCATCGAACACTTTATCGCCTATGACGAAGTCGAAAACGTGCTGTCCAGCGGCACCACGCGTGCGACTGTCATGCTGCACAGCGGTCTGCAGGTTGATGTGCGGGTGGTCACAGCGGCAAGTTACGGTGCCGCCCTGCATTACTTTACCGGCAGCCGTTCGCACAATATTGCCGTGCGCCGCATCGCGCAGCGGCAGGGCCTGAAAATCAACGAGTATGGCGTATTTCGAGGCAAAAAACGCATTGCCGGCAAAACCGAGGCAGAGGTCTTCAAATCGGTGGGGCTGCCTTTTATTCCGCCCGAACTGCGGGAGAACCGCGGCGAGATCGAGGCCGCCCATGCCGGTCTGCTGCCGGTGCTGGTTGAAAGCGGTGACCTGCGCGGTGATCTGCATTCTCACACGCGCGCCAGCGACGGCCACGAGTCCATTCAGGTCATGGCCGATGCGGCCCGGAAACACGGCCTGGAATACCTCGCCATCACCGATCATTCCAAACGCCTGACAGTCGCCCACGGCCTGGACAGCAAACGGCTGCTGGCGCAACTTGAGTCGATCGAAGCCTTCAATGCCGGCGATCACGGCGTTACCCTGCTCAGGGGAATCGAGGTCGACATTCTTGAAGACGGCAGCCTGGACCTGCCGGATGACATTCTGGCCCGGCTCGATATCGTTATCGGCGCCGTGCACAGCCGCTTCGACCTGACACGCGCGAAACAGACCCGCCGCATCCTGCGCGCCATGGACAATCCTAATTTCACCCTGCTGGCACACCCCAGCGGCCGCCTTATCGACCGGCGCGCGCCCTACGACGTCGATATGGCAAGAATCATACGTCATGCGCGCGAACGCGGCTGTTTCCTGGAACTGAACGCCCACCCGGAACGGCTGGACCTGCTGGATACCCATTGCCAGCTGGCGCGCGAGGAAGGCGTACTGGTCAGCATAAATTCTGACGCACACAGTATCGTGGACTTCGATAACCTGCGTTTCGGCATCGGCCAGGCCCGGCGCGGCTGGCTGGAGAAGCAGGATGTACTCAATACCCGCCCGTTGTCGGAATTGCGTAAATTGCTGGCGGGAACCCGCTAGGCTCAGGCTCACAGGAGAACGCGCATGCCCGTCACTCATGAAGCCCCTCATGTCAGCGCCCCGGACCAGACAGCGAAAAACCTGTTACTGGTGATACAGGGGCTTGTTGCCGAAGTCCATCCACAGCGACCGTCTGTGGAAACCATCAGCCTGGACAGCCGCTTTGAAAAGGATCTTGGTCTTGACAGCCTGACCCGCGTCGAACTGATCGCCCGGGTTGAAAAATATTTCCAACTGGCCCTGCCGGAGCGCAGCTTTGCCGAAGTCGAAACCGCCCGTGACCTGTTACGCGCCCTGCAGGGCGCCGGAGCGCCCCGTGCAGTATTAACTGATTCAGCGATAAAGGCGGTGTCACTGGGACAGGCGGCGGCTGCACCGGCCGAGGCAACAACACTGCTGGAGGTTCTTGACTGGCACGTCGAGCAGCACCCCGACCGGCCACATATACAGCTCTGCCAGGATGAAGGTGAAGGTGAAAGCCTCAACTACCGGCAGTTGAAAACAGGCGCCGCGAAAGTTGCCGCGGGCCTGCAACAGGCAGGATTACAGCCCGCCGAGCCGGTCGCCATTATGTTGCCCAGCGGCGCGGATTACTTTTACAGTTTTTTCGGCATCCTGATGGCCGGTGGTATTCCGGTTCCCGTTTACCCGCCGGTGCGGCCCTCACAGCTGGAAGACCATATGCTCAGGCACGCGCGCATACTGGCCAACTGCCGCGCCGTCACGCTTATCACTGTTCCCGAAGCCAGGAAAGTGGCACACCTCCTCAGGGCACAGGTGCCCGATTTGAAACATATTGTGACGGTTGCCGAACTCATGGCATCCAGCGTGACTGCAGTCCCCCCGGCCCTGAGCGGCAACGATATCGCCTTTC
>DRNU01000244.1 GCA_011374975.1 Gammaproteobacteria bacterium
ACCAGTGTAGTTCGGCCAGCAATATTGATCCATTAGCCAGTTTAATCTGTGCCACCCCTTTTCTTTTTCTCCATTTCCCTTTTCCATATATCTTCTGCAACCTGGAAAGTTCGCGAATCCCTTTCCCTGTTGCGAATGTCTCTTGGTGCTCAATTTTTCCAATTATCTCAAATTGCATAAATGACCATTCCTTGTGTCACTTGCGGCATAACGTCGCAAATAACTGGGCGTTAAAAGTGTTGCGCGTTTTTGGCGCAACGCTTTTAACGATCCATGTTGATTTGCCTTGTTATGCTTTTTTAACCACATACATATCTCATAATTTGGTGCGGGGAAAGGGATTTGCACCCTCTCTCGTTTCTCCTGGATAAAGCAGGTTATCCATCAGTGCTAATCTCTCGCTTGGGTTGGAAGTGTCCCAACTAGGCCCGCAGAAACGCCACCCCGCACCAAACGCCAAAAAACAAAACGAATGAATTTTTCATGAACACCTCCACTAAAGTATTAACTGTCGCTTTAACGCTCACTTCCAACCCAAACAAGATACTCACATTGACTTCAAGACCTACCGTTACCTCCAAGCTCTAATGTTTATTGATGCAATAAGATGCTGCCTAATTTTTACATCCGTTTTTTGCGCATGTGATTTTTTCTGAAGTTGACACCCAATGACTTGGATTATCTCGAGTATCAAAACCACATCCGGTTTTACCACCTTTGGTTCCTTTATGAACTTCTTTAGTTGGTGTGTGCTTTACTGCCATTTAGAAACTCTCCTTCGGGCGTGTTGATGAAACTATTGCGCATAACGACTGGCGTGTGCTGAGGAGGTGCGCGCTAACGTCACCGACGTCTGCTCGACGCCATGGTTAGAACGCGCCATTTTGGCCCAAATATAATACCTAATACCCCACTTGCAAATAAAAGCAGTGCGGAAGGCAGTGGAACCACAGTTATTTCCAGCGAACCTCCGCTATAAAAGCCTGGGCCGCTTCCCTCACCAAACCCATCTATGCTTAAAGCGACAGAAGAGCTTCTATATGTTCCAATTGGGGCTGGAATTGATTTTGGAGTTGGATCAAATGATGTTGGGCCAACGCCAGGAATAAGATTAAACAACTCAAATGTATAGGAGCTACCGGGAGAAATAACCACGCCTTGAAATTGCGACTGCAAGGTAACAGAACCCAATGGCCCCGAATCAGAATAATAAATTCCTGATATCTCAGTCGACTCGTAAATATCGCCTATTTTCGGTGTATCGAAACCCCCAATTGAGGAATTATCTATAAATTGATCTAGCCCTTGCAGGGTAACGCTAGAAGTAGGATCGTTATATATCGTGCCAGTTACACTTATTATGTCCGTTGGACCCACAATGTACGATTGGTTGTTAAGTTCCCAAGTCCACACGAGAGCAGCCTGAGTCAAGCTCGGGCAAATTACAGCGAGCAAATATATAACTAATAATATTGATCTTGAAGTCATCTCTACCCCCAAATAAGCGTTCTAACGACCTGCGCCAGCGGCGCCGCGTTGTTTGCGGCGTCCGAGCCCCGAAGGGGCGAACTGGGCGCATTTGTTATGTGTTTTCTCTTTAGCCGAAAAAACACGCATATTCGTCTTTGTCCACTACTGCCAAAAATTCTTCAACGGAGTCTACTTCCGGATCCGGGTCATAACGGTGCCACTTTAGATCGGCTCGTTGCCAATATACGCGCCATATATTCTTCGTTTTGACGAAGGTTGCTTTGGCAACTGCCTCTTCAATTTTCTCTTGTGGGTTCCGCCACATTGGGCGAACTTCAAATATCTCTATACTTTGCCCCTTAATTCGGTACCCCAAATCCAACTCATTGCGAATATGCGCCGGTGGCCTGCGCTTTTTCATAAACGCCGCAACCGCTTTTTCACACTTCTTTAATTCGAATTCACTTAGCGCCATAGTTTCTCTGACACATAACGTATAAGCATTTATCCGTCGTGCAGCGCATGACGGATAAATGTCTGTTGGACTGAGCCGCGTACGGAGTGCGGCATTCCTTATATAGAGGGGATTGTATTCGTCAGCGCCTGGCTTGTCGAAGCCTGCCCGGGTGAAGCAGGCTTCTGAGGGAGGTGCTTTGTGTGATCAACGGTGCATATACCTCCTGTGAACGTCAATATTCGGGCATCTCGATACCGTTTCCTGTGTTCAAGCTGAGCGTTACCCCCGAGCAGGTTCATCGCCCGGTATAGCGTGCTCGATGCGACCTCGTCTGCGCAGATCAGGTCAGTGGTCTACCCAGCGTAACGGTGGAAGCAGGGTTAACACACGCATAATACCCCGATGACACTTCGGGCAGGGGTAACCGTCACAGACAGTGCCCGTTGTGTCTTCTGCGGCGGGTGAGGTCGCAGGGTCCTGTGCAAGGGCGATCCGGATACGCGCAAGCTTCTTCGCCCGACAACAATTGGCTAAAAAACCATAATGCCTGAGACGCATCAATCCTTTAGGCAGCACGTGCAGCAAGAAGCGGCGGATAAACTCAACACCGGACAGCCGCATCACTTTTTGCGTGTCATGATCCCGGTAGACCTTGTATTGGAAGACGACCTGGCCGTCCTCTGTGCCCAGGAGTCGCTGATCACTGATCGCAATGCGGTGGCTGTAACGCGCCAGATAGGCCACCACCGACTCGGTGTGAGACACACAGGGCTTGCTGTATACCACCCACTCAGTCTGCATCAAGCCACCCAGCGTGTTGTCGATATCACCGGGCCAGGTGATACGGTGCAGCTCACCGTGTTGCGCTGCCGTGCGCAAGGCACTGACCAGCTTGCCCCGAAAGGCCCGTGACAAGGCGCGTACCGGGAACAGATAATCACCTCCGGCCTGCCGCCATTGACCGCCCGGGCTCAAGGTCCCACCGGGGATCAAACAGTGCAGGTGAACGTGCTGACCCAGGTTCTGGCCCCAGGTATGGAGTACCGCTGTCATGCCCAGTTCACCGCCGAGGCGTCTGGCGTTTGTGGCAAAGCGCTTGAGCGTTGCCCAGACACACCGAAACAGCAGACCATAGATCACCGCCTGCTGCTGTTCGCACCAGCGCCTTGAGGCGCGCCACTGACACTGCGGGCAATGCCGGTCCCGGCAGGCGTGATACTGAGGAACTTCGTAGTCGCAGTGATCGCAGTGCCGCTTCAGTCCGCCCAGTGCGGCGGTGTGACAGGCCTGAAGGTGGCTGCATACTTGCCATTGCCGGGGGCTGAGCGGCTGGTCACGATCCAGAAAGCGGGCCAGAACGCCTTGGAGGTTAATAGCCTCCATGATCCACTTCCAGCGCTGCCATCAGGTCCGTCCCTCCCTGGCCTTCTCGGTAGCGGGGTATCCAATGAACATAGCGCAGCGTTGTGCGTATGTCCCGGTGTCCCAGCAACTGCTGTAACTGGTGCACCGGTAAACCGGCCTCCAGTTGGTGAGTGGCATAGGCGTGACGCAGACTGTGGATGCCGCCGACCTTGTCGATACCGGCTCGGCACTTGGCCACGGTGAATACTCGTTGTGGACTGGATACATCCAGGGGGTGATCGCGGCTCGCGACTCGGGAATAACCAAATAGTCGGATGATACCGCTGCCAGTACGCGCGTAACGGTTGCAACAACCCATCAGACAGGATCAGTTGCCGGTCTTTGGCCCCCTTGCCTTGTTCAATGCGCAACAATCGTCGCTCGCCATCGATGTCGCGCACCTTCAAGGCTACCAGTTCGCTAACGCGCAGCCCACAGCCGTAACAGGTCATTAACATCATGCGGTGTCTGGTGTTACTGACAGCGGACAGGATCCGGCTCACTTCCAAACGTGTTAACAACTCCGGTATCCGCTGTGCCTTCTTCGGTATCTGAAACGGCACATCAAACGTCGGCTGTTTCAGTACCTGAAGATAGAGAAAGCGGATCGCGTTCAGGTACAGTCGGCAACTGGCCCCGGACAATCCGCGCTCCTTGACCAGATACATAAAGTACGCCTGAATCTCGTCAACACTGAGCTGTTCCGGTGTACGGTGGTAGTACTTTGCCAGTGCAGTCACAGCGGCCAGGTAACTCGCATGCGTGCGTGCTGCAAACCCACGCACCTGCATGGCATCAATCATCTTTTGACGTAAGGGAGTCATCGTCCTTCTCCTCGAGTAAAGACCAACAGTGGTCTCTATCGAGTGTGGACGATGCAGCGGCGATCAACAGGAAGGTCAGGGGCTAAAGCAGCTACCGCGATAGCGGTTTAGTTCAACAGGGTTGTACAGGGCGAAAAAACATCACCGCAAGATATTGTGTTGACTTGATTAATACGTTTGCGCGCGGATATTTCTGCTATTGAAACGGCGTATGGAAGGAAAGGGCCGCCCCTGATATCCGGAGGCTTCGTATGATGCTACTGACACTGGATACCGGCCTTCGCCGTCATGACAAAGTACACGGCGTGCCGGATTAATCAGGCCTTTCCTGGTCTTTTCGCAGCGGACTGCCGAAGATCATCGGCCATCAGGTAGAAACAGGGCACCACCACCAGGATCAACGCCGTGGCGAACAACAAGCCAAAGCCCAGGCTCACCGCCATCGGAGACAGGAACGCGGTCTGCCCGGTGGCGAAGAAAATCAGCGGCGAAATACCCAGGAAAGTGGTCACCGAGGTAAGCAGGATGGGGCGCACCCTGACTCTGCCGGCTTCCACCAGTGCATCCATGCGGTCCCAGCCCTGGCTACGCAGGCGTTTGGCGAAATCCACCAGGATCAGCGAGTCGTTGACCACAATGCCGGTCAGGGCAAGAAAACCGACCATGGAAAGAAACTGCAGGTGGTAGTCGAACAACATGTGCCCCACCACCACGCCGATAAAACCGAACGGGATGGCAAACATCACCACCAGCGGGTCGAGCAACGACTTGAACAGCGAGGCCAGGATAAAAAAGATGATCGCCGCGGCGATGAGTGTTGCGCGCTTCATGTCACGCATGGAATCTGCGGCATCCTTTTTCTCGCCCAGGAATAACAGGTGATAGCCGGGCTCCTGCTGTTCCAGGCCTGCAAACTCCTGCTCAAGCAACGCCGTCACGTCCAGCGCAGTGGTTTCACGGTCGTCCACTTCGGCAGTCACGATGGCAAGCCGTTGCCCGTCACGGCGGCGTATGGTGTTCAGGCCGCGTCCGCGCGAAATATCGGCGACATCACCCAGGTAGACGATACGTCCGTCTTCCAGTGTGATCGGCAGATTTTCCAGCGAGCTGTTATGTCGTACCAGGTCCGTGTAGATGACCCGCACCGGGATACGTTCATCCTCCCAGGAGACCTGCACCGCTTCCAGCCCCAGGAAACCGGTGCGCACGGCATCGGCCAGTTGCTGCTGGGTCAGCCCCAGTTCCCGCCCGCGCTCGTTGAGGCTGTACCGGTATTCCAGCTTGCCGACGTCCAGGTCCTGGCGCACGTCGTAGACGCCCGGCAACTGGCGCAGGTAGTCACGCATGCGCCGGGCATGGAACAGCAGCCGGTCCACGTCCTCGCCCACCACGCCCACTTCGATATCGGCCCCGGCCGGCCCGCCCTGCGGGCGCAGTATCGAGAGGCGCTGGATGCCGGTCAGGGTCTGTAGCTGTTTACGCACATCATTGATTATGGTTTCGGTTTTGCGCTGCCGGGTACCGCCCCGGCTGAACTTCAGGCTCACCACCGGTGTGATGAAACGCTCGATGAACCCCTCCGGCGCCGGCTTTTCCAGGTCGACAATCAGCTGGATGTAGTTGCTGCCGAAACGAAAGCGGTTGAAATCGATAAAGGTTGCGCCGACGTTGGTCAACAGGGTATCCAGTTCTTCATCACCCACCGTTTCCAGCACCGCTTTTTCAATGCGCTTTGCCAGTACTTCGGTATCTTCCAGGCTGTAGGTGTTCGGCGCCTCGATATTGATAAAGAACTGGCCGATATCGGCCTGGCCGAACAACTGGAACGGCAAGCGCGTGGTCGCGTAGGAGACAGCGACAGCGAGCACGCCGACCGCCAGCAGGCCCACGAAGTAGCGGTTGCGCAACGACCAGCGCAGCAGATCCACGTAGCGGTGCAGTAACGCCGACCAGTCAATGCGCCCGGCCGTTTTCTTTTTCTTCTCGACCCGCAGCAGTTCCACCGCATGCGAGGGCAGCACGGCAAACGCTTCCCACAGCGAGCCCAGCAACGAGGCAGCCACCACCACCGGGATCACTTTGATGAATTCACCCAGTGTGCCGCCGATGGAAAACATCGGCAGGAAAGCCGCCACCGTGGTGCTGGTCGATGCCAGCACCGGCCACATCACTTCGCGGCTGCCGATCTGTGCCGCCTGCTCCACGGGCAGCCCCTGCTCCATGTGCCGGTAGATGTTTTCGGTCACGATGATCGCATCGTCGACAATCAGCCCCAGGGCAATGAGAAACGCAAACAGGGAGACCATGTTAATGGTGAAGCCCAGGGAGGAAATCATCAGCACGGCAACCAGGAACGATACCGGTATACCCATTGCAGTGATCAGCGCAACGCGGAAGTTCAGGAACAGGTACAGCGACAACAGCACCAGCACCAGGCCCACCAGCCCGGAGGATTTCACCGTGTCCAGGCGCGTCTGTACGTACACCGACAGGTCGCTGAACAGGCCGACCTGCACCCCGGGCGGGAGTTCACGGCGCAGCCTGTCGGCTTCCTCACGCACCAGCCGCGACACTTCGATGGTGGATGCCGAGACGGTCTTTGTGACAGTCAGGTTGACCGAAGGCTCGCCGTTGAAACGGCCCAGCGTGCGCGCCTCTTCCAGGCGCAGGCTGACAGCGGCGATATCACCCAGCCGCAGGCGCCCGCCGGCCTCGTTGTGCCGCACCACGATCTGCTTCAGCAACTCCGGGTCAGGGTCGACACCCTTGCCACGCAGTAATATATCGCCCTCGCGGGCCTTCAGTGAACCGCCCGGCAGGTCGCGCATGTTTTCGCGCAACGCGGTAATAACCTGCTGCAGGGATACGCCACGCGCTGCCAGCACCTGCGGGTCGACCTCGACCCATATCTCCCAGTCACGGTCACCGGCAATGCCGACACTGGCAACGCCCGGCAGCTGCAGCAAGCGGCGCTTTACATCATCCGCCGTCTGGTAGAGCCAGGGCCGGGCCGTGTTGCCGTACAGGCTCATACTGATGACCGGGAAACGGGTTTCGAGGCGCGTCAGCTCCGGTTCATCGGCTTCTTCCGGCAGGTCGGTAATCTGGTCCAGGCGGCTGCGCAGGTCACGCATGAACTGTTCGACGCTGGTGCCGGGCTTGAGTTTCAGGGTGACCGTGGACAGGCCCTCGCTGGAAGTCGACGTCATGATGTCGACATTCGTCAGGGTATCGAACTCGTTTTCGATACTCAGCGTGACCTGGCGTTCCACCTCTTCCGGCGAGGCACCTTCGAAAACCGTGGTGACGCGCGCCATGTCCAGCTCCACCACCGGGAACATTTCCTGCGGCATGGCGTGCCAGGACAATACGCCCAGCAACATTACCAGCACCAGGCTCAGGTTGGTAATCAGCGGGTTATTGATGGAGAAACGGATCAGCGACACGGGGTCTAGGATCCGGTTTGCAGGGCTTCGGGGATAACCGCCTGTCCATCGGCCAGCGCCGCCACGTCACGCACCACAACCCGTGCGCCTTCTTCAAGTCCGGCAACAATGACCTGCTGCTGGTCGACCCGTGCGCCAAGCTGCACCGCAACACGCTGTAAATGCTCGTCCTGCACCCTGAAAACGAAGGCGCCGCCTTCGTCCAGCAGCACCGCGGTGGCGGGCACCACCAGCACCTGTTTCAATGCCTGCAAGGGCAACCGGGCCACGGCAACCGCGCCCGGCCGTGTTTCCGCGGGCGGCAGGCGCAGGCGCATGGCATGGGTAAAGGTCTTCGGGTCGGGATCGGGCTGCACGGCGGTTACCGTCGCCTGGTAACTGTGCCCCTCGACGCTGACTGTCACCTGTTGCCCGAGCGTCAGCGCACGCGCCTCGGCACCGCGCACCTGGGCGGAAAAGTCCAGCTGTTCGCTGATCAATTGCGCGGCTTTCTGGTTACGCGCCGCATAGTCACCCGCTTCCAGCAGCACCTGGTTGACGCGCCCGGCGAAGGGCGCCCTGAGCGTGCAACGTTCCAGGTTGCGCTGCGCGCGGTCCAGCGCCGCACGGCGGCTGGCCACACGCTGCGGCCCGGTGGTGACGCTGGAGCGCAGGCGTGCTTCTTCCGACAGGCGCTGCGCCAGCAAGGCGCTGCTGTCACCGAGACGGGTCTTGGAGGCCAGGGAACGCTCGCCCAGCCGGTTGAGCCGCTCCACTTCCTCTTCCTGCAGCTTGCGGCTGCGCTCCGCCAGTTTCAGCAGTTTGCGGTCACGCTGCAGGTCCTGCTCCGCCTGCTGCAGGTCGGCCTGCGCCTGGATCACCGCATCCCGGTAATCGCGGTCATCGAGCACCAGCAGCACATCACCGGCCGCCAGCACCTGGCCGGGCTCGACACGGCGTTCCGCCACCATGCCTTCCACCTCAAAGCGCAGCCAGGCGCGCCGCGCCGGCTGCAGGTGGCCGGAAACCTGCACTTCGGGGTACAGGTCCACGCGCTGTGCCGGGCTGACCGGCACCGGCGAAGGCGCCAGCGCGCGCAGCTCCGGCTTGTGCGTCGGCTGTACCAGTACCAGCAGCAGCGTCAGTGCCACCGGGACCAGCAGGATCAGCGCCTGCCGGGAGCGGGATAACGGCATGCCTGACCTGTGAAATAAGGCTGTTTCATAACCCGGCATCATACCGAAAACTCCGTGGCACCGCCCGGTTGCCTGGGCACAGGCCGCCGCAGAACAGCAGGCATTCAGCCCGCCGCGGCTGCAACAGGTTTTTTTGTTGCGAAAAAAACCTGCCTGTAAAACAATAGCCCCACCTTGACTGATTCCACGCCGCTGTTGAACGATTCCACCACACCCCGCACGCTGGCTGCCATTGATCTTGGCTCAAACAGCTTTCACATGATCGTCGGGCGCCTGCAAAACGATCAGCTGCAGATCATCGACCGGCTGCGCGAACCGGTACGCCTGGCTGCCGGCATCACCGACGACGACCGGCTGGAAGACAAGACCCGCCGCAAGGCGCTCGACTGCCTGCAGCGCTTTGGCCAGCGCATCCGCGAACTGCCGGACGACAGCGTGCGCGTGGTCGGCACCAACACCCTGCGCCGTATCCAGTCCGACAACCGCTTTCTCGCCGATGCCCAGCAGGCGCTGGGACACGCGATCGAGATTATTTCCGGCATCGAAGAGGCCCGCCTGGTGCACCTGGGGGTGGCGCACAGCCTGTCGGAACAGGGTATACAACGGCTGGTGGTGGACATCGGCGGCGGCAGTACCGAGATCATTATCGGCCAGGGCTGCAGCCCGCTGCGCCTGGAAAGCCTGTACATGGGCTGCGTCAGCATGAGCCAGCGTTTCTTTGCCGACGGGGTGATCAGCAAAATCGCCATGAAACAGGCCGTGCTCGCCGCCCGGCTGGAACTGCAGCCGCACAAGCAGATCTACCGCCAGCTCGGCTGGTCGATGGCCATCGGCTCTTCCGGCACCATCCGCACCATACGCGACCTGGTCATGGAAGCCGGCTGGAGCGACAACGGCATCAGCGCCGACTCCCTGAAAAAGCTGCGCGACACCCTGGTCCGGCTGGAACATACCGACAACATTGACTATGCCTCCGTCAGCGATGACCGCAAACCGGTGCTGGCCGGTGGTGTTGCCATACTCAGCGCCGTGTTCCATGCCCTGAAGATCGACCGCATGCTGCACTCGTCCGGTGCCCTGCGCGAAGGCCTGCTGTATGAGCAACTGGGGCGCATACGCCATCACGACATCCGCGAAGCCACAGTGCAATCGCTGGCCAAGCGCTACCATATCGACCTGCAACAGGCACAGCGGGTGGAAGATACGGCGCAGGCGCTGTGCGCGCAGGTCGGGGAACACTGGTTCCTGCGCCAGGACGATGCCCGGCAGTGGCTGCACTGGGCTTCCCTGCTGCACGAGGTCGGCCTGGTGATCGCCCACAGCCAGTACCACCGGCATGGCGCCTATCTTGTCGAGTATTCTGACCTGCCGGGATTTTCGCTGCGCGACCAGCGCTTCCTGTCCGTACTGGTACGCTGCCACCGGCGCAAGTTCCTCAAGGCGGCGCTGGAGGGGTTACCGGAAAAAATGCACGCCACCGCCATCCGCCTGGCCACGCTGCTGAGGCTGTCGGTGCTGCTGCACCGCAGCCGCTCACAACAGCAGGCACCCGATATCGGGATAGCGATCGATGACAAACTCGTCAGCCTGCGATTCCCGCAAGGCTGGCTGGAAGAACACCCGTTAACCCGGACCGACCTGGATATCGAGAAAAAACACCTCAAGCCGGCGGGGCTTAAACTGGAATACAGCTAGCGCCCTTTCACGTACCGGCCAGCAGATGACCCTGCGCACTGTGCGGATGTTGCCGGCCCACGGGGTGGCGCCACTTGTACTCGCCATCCGCCTGTAACGCCCACGCCTCGGTATTGTCGCTCAGGTAATTCTCCAGGCCGTGCTTCAGGATGCGCTGCCTGAGTTTCTTGTCTTCGATCGGGAAGGCCACCTCGACGCGCTGGAAAAAATTCCGCCCCATCCAGTCGGCGCTGGACAGGTACAGTTTATAGTCGCCTTCATTGTGGAAATAAAACACCCGGGTATGCTCCAGGAAACGGCCGACGATGGAACACACCCGGATATTCTCCGACACGCCGGGCACCCCCGGGCGCAAACAGCACACACCGCGGATAATCAGGTCGATCTTTACGCCGGCCTGCGAAGCCTTGTACAAGGCCTGTATGGCACCCGTTTCGATCAGCGCATTACACTTGACGATAATGCGCGCCGGCTTCCCGGCGCGGGCGTTTTCCGCCTCGTGGTCGATCATCTCGATAATCTTTTTCTGCAGGGTAAACGGCGCGTGCAGCATCTTCGCCAGCGCCTTGCCCTTGCCCAGGCTGGTCAGCAACTGGAATACCTTGTGCACGTCCCGGCCCAGTGTCGAGTCACAGGTCAGCAGGCCATAGTCGGTATACAGGCGCGCCGTGCGCGCGTGATAGTTGCCGGTACCCAGGTGCACGTAATGGCGCAGTTTTTTCGATTCACGGCGCGTTACCAGCAACATCTTGGCGTGCGTCTTGTAGCCGACCACGCCATATACCACGTGCGCACCCGCGTCCTGCAGGCGGGACGCCAGGCGGATATTGGCCTCTTCGTCAAAACGCGCGCGCAGCTCGATCACCACTGTCACTTCCTTGCCGGAGCGGGCAGCGTCCACCAGTGCACTGACGATAGCCGAGTCCGGACCGGTGCGGTACAGCGTCTGCTTGATCGCCAGCACGCCGGGGTCAGACGCGGCCTGGCGGATAAAATCAACCACCGGTAAAAATGAATCGAAGGGATGATGCAGCAGAATGTCACCGTAGCGGATCGCCTCGAAAATATTCTGGTCGCTGGCAATGCCCTTGGGGCGGGTCGGGGTGAAGGGCGGGAATTTGAGATCGGGACGGTCAATCAGCTCGTAAAGCGCCAGCAGGCGGTTCAGGTTGACCGGGCCGTTAACCTGGTACAGGTCATCGCTGTCGAGGCCGAACTGGCCAAGCAGGAAATCCGCCATCTTCTTCGAGCAATTGTCCGCCACTTCCAGTCGCACGCCATCCCCGTAACGCCGCGACAGCAGTTCCCCCTCGACGGCATGCAACAGGTCATCGATCTCCTCGTCATCGACAAACAGGTCGCTGTTACGGGTCAGGCGGAACTGGTAGCACCCCGTTACGTCCATACCTGAAAACAGCTCGCTGACGTGCGCGTGGATAATCGACGACAGGAAAACAAAATTATGCGGGCCTTCGCTGAATTCCTCCGGCAACCGGATCAGCCGTGGCAGGGAACGCGGCGCCTGCACAATGGCAATGCCATTGGAGCGGCCAAAGGCATCCTTGCCCTCCAGCGAGACGATAAAGTTGAGGCTCTTGTTAAGAATTTTCGGGAACGGGTGGGCCGGGTCGAGGCCCAGCGGACTCAGTACCGGCAACAGGTCGTGGCTGAAAAAGTCTTTCAGCCAGGCCTCCTGTTGCTCATTCCACTGGGTACGGCGCAGGAAGTGGATATTTTCCGTCGCCAGCTGCGGGATCAGGGTCTCATTGAGCACCTTGTACTGCTCGTCGACCAGCTGGTGCGCCTGGGTACTGATCCGGCTCATCACTTCGGCCGGGGAAAGGTTGTCCGCGTCGGCCTGCACCGAGCCGGAGGCAATTTTCTGCTTCAGCCCCGATACCCGGATTTCGAAGAATTCATCCAGGTTGGTGCTGGCAATACAGAGAAATTTCAGGCGCTCCAGCAACGGCATTTTCTCGTCCCGGGCCTGCGCCTGCACGCGGCGATTGAATTGCAGCAGGCTGAGTTCGCGGTTTATGTAGAGCTCGGGCTGTGAAAGATTAACGCTGTCCATATTTGCCTTGTGAAGAAATTCCGTTGGCTGAAGAAGCCATGATCATTGAATATATCGCGATTCTATGCGATTTTACGCGCCTGTCGCCAGCAACATAGCCCCCCCTTTCCAGGTTGGCGGCCTGGTTGCCAACAATCTACAATAATTAGTGAATATCAGAGACTTATTATTTATCGCTGCGCTCTCCACGAGCGTCACGCAAGTCCGGGCCGAAGCGCCGGGTGAGCCGGAACCGGTCCCGGTAAACCCTTATGCCCCCATTTCGGCGTGGGCGGTCTGCCCGCCGCAACCGGAGCGGGATTTTGACCTCCGGCTGCAAGGCGACCCGAAGCTGGCCCCGACCCACCTCAGCGGGGACCTGGCGGAACGCGGTGCTGACGGCGCCCTGATCCTGATCGGCAATGCCGAGGCCCGGCGCGGCGCCCAGCGCCTGCGTGCCGAACGTATTACCTATGACGAGACCACGGCAATCTCCACCGCCGAAGGCCAGGTGCGTTACGACGAACCCACCCTGCGCATCCTGGGCAGCCATGGCACCCTGTGGATGGATGAAGACCGTGGCGAGATGTACAACACCCGTTTCTGGTTCTACGACCGCCACGGGCGCGGCGAGGCCAAAAAAACCTGGCTGGTGGAACCCGGCGTCACCAAATACCGGTCTGCCAGCT
Source organism: Gammaproteobacteria bacterium (assembly GCA_011374975.1). Taxonomy (GTDB): domain Bacteria; phylum Pseudomonadota; class Gammaproteobacteria; order DSM-19610; family DSM-19610; genus Thiogranum. The sequence goes on from DRNU01000244.1 coordinate 13,214, forward strand.
ATACCACCTGCCCGCAGGACAGCAACACCTGGATGGTGCGCGGCAGCAAGGTCACGATCGATGAAAACGAGGGCACCGGGGTGGTGCGCAACGCGCGCCTGGCAATTAAAGGTGTGCCGATACTGTATACGCCTTACCTGTCTTTCCCTATCGACGACCGGCGCAAGACAGGTTTCCTGACCCCCAGCATCGGCTCTTCCGACAATTCCGGCCTCGAAATACGTACGCCTTTCTACATCAACCTGGCGCCGAACTATGATGCCACCATCACCCCGCGCTACCTGGAAGACCGCGGTACCCAGCTGATTACCGACTTTCGCTACCTGCGCCCCAACCAGGAAGGCAAAATCAGCGTCGAATACCTGAACAGCGACGACATCACCGGCGACGACCGCAGCCGCTTCACGTTGAAAGACAAGTCCCGTTTCGGCCCCAACCTGACCACCGGTATCAACTACGACCGGGTATCGGACAAGAAATACCTGCAGGACCTGGGAGACTCGCTGAGTCTCGCCAGCGTCTCGTTCCTGAAACGCGGCGGCAATTTTGAATACACCACCAGCTGGTGGCAGCTGGGTGCCCAGGTGGATGACTACCAGACGCTTGACCAGACCATCGCCGAGAACAATCGCCCCTACCAGCTACTGCCACGCGTGACTTTCAGGGCAACGCCGCCACTGCGACCGCTGGGCCTGGAATCCGCGCTCAACTCCGAACTGGTGCGCTTCGACGCGAACAAGCGCGTCACCGCCGACCGTGTCGACCTGTGGCCGGAACTCAGCCGCCCGCTGCGCCGCAGCGCCTTCGAAACCATACCCAGGGCGGGTGTGCGCTACACCGCCTACAAGCTGGACAAGCAGGATCCCGGCGTCTCCAACAACCTCAGCCGCACCACACCGTTCTTCAGTCTGGACAATACCGTGTACTTCGAACGCAGCCTGGAGCTGGGCGGCAACAGCTACACCCAGACGCTTGAACCACGCCTGTTCTACCTGTACGTCAAGGGCAGCAACCAGGACGATATCCCGCAGTTTGACGCCAGCCAGCCGACCTTCAGCTACCGCGAGTTGTTCGAGATCAACCGCTTCAACGGCGCCGACCGCATGGGCGATGCCAACCAGGTAGCGTTGGCGGTCACCACCCGCTTCCTGGACCCCGACACCGGCGCGGAAAAACTGCGCGCCTCGGTCGGTGAACTGTTTTACTTCGCCAACCGCAATGTGACCCTGAACAACGGCGCCCCGCAGGATGAGACCCGTTCCGATATCGCCGGCGAGATGGAGCTCGCGCTGTCACGTTCATGGACCGGCAAGGCCGACATGGTGTGGAACCCGCGCGACACCGTCACCGAACGCGCCAATGCCCGCATCCAGTACAACCCGGGCTTCCGCAAGATCGCCAACCTGTCCTACCGCTATATCAAGGGCTCACAGAACCAGATCGACGCGTCCATCCTGTGGCCGCTGTCCCCCTCCTGGCATGCCATCGGGCGCTGGTACTACGATATCGGCGACTCGCAGAAGCTGGAAACCCTGGCCGGCTTCGAATACGACAGCTGCTGCTGGGGGCTGCGCTTCGTGACACGCGACTACATTGACGACGCCAGCAAGAAGAACAACCGCATCTATATGGCGCAAATCGTGCTCAAGGGCCTGGCCGGTTTTGGCAGCAATATCGAATCATTGCTGCAAAATGGTATCCTAGGCTATTCAGAAAGACCTACCGATTGAAATACATGACCCATAAAATCCCTGCACTTGTTCTGGTATTGCTGTTCAGCACCGGCCAGCTGGCCGCCGCACCGCTCAGTTTTCCTTTCTCCGGCGGCAAAAAACCGGCACCAGCCGAAAGCCGGCCGAAAATCGAGCCGCTGAACCGGATCATGGCGTCGGTCAACGACGACGTGGTGCTGGAAAGCGAGCTGCGCAAACGCATGGCCATGGTTATCGGCCAGCTCAAGAAACAGAACGCCCAGCTGCCGCCGCTGGACTCCCTGCGCAAGCAGGTGCTCGACCGCCTGATCCTGGAAAACCTCCAGCTGCAGATGGCTCGCCGCAGCGGCATCCGCGTCGATGACGAGGCGCTGAATACCAGCCTGCGCAAGATGGCCAAACAGAACAACCTGTCCCTGTCCGAATTCCGCGAAGTGCTGGAAAAGGACGGCTTTGACTATATTGCGTTCCGCGAGCAGTTCCGCAACCAGATCATCATCAACCGCATCCGCCAGCAGATGGTGGACAACCGCATCGAGGTCAGCGAACAGGAAGTCGACAACCTGCTCGCAACCGCCGCCTCCTACAACGACCAGAACCGCGAATACCACCTGGCGCACATCCTGGTCTCCATCCCGGAAGCCGCCAGCCCGGAACAGATACAGGAAGCGCGCAAACGCGCCGAGGATATCCTGGCGCGGCTGCGTGCCGGCGCCGATTTCGGGCAGATGGCGGCCGCCGAGTCAGACGGCCAGCAAGCGCTCAACGGTGGCGACCTGGGCTGGCGCAAGACCGGCCAGCTGCCGTCGTTCTTCTCCGCGGTGGTCGGTCAGCTGAAGCGTGGCCAGCTCAGCGAACCGATCCACAGCCCCAGCGGTTTTCATATCATCAAGATCGTGGACATCCGCGGTGACAAGCGGCATGTCATCAAGCAGACCCGCGCCCGGCATATCCTGCTGCGCCCGGATGCGATGCACTCTGAACAGGACGTAAAGACCCGCATAGCACAATTGCGTGAGCGCATTATCCAGGGCGAGGACTTCGCCACCCTGGCGCGCGCGCACTCCCAGGACCCGGGCTCGGGCAGCGAGGGCGGCGGCCTTGGCTGGGTGACGCCCGGGCAGATGGTACCCGAGTTCGAACAGGCCATGAACGCGCTCGCACCCGGTGAAGTCAGCCAGCCGGTAAAAAGCCGTTTTGGCTGGCACCTGATCCAGGTGCAGGAACGCCGCGAACAGGACGATACCGAACAACACCGCCGCGCCCGCGCCCGCGAATCGATACGCCAGCGCAAAACCGAGGAAGAACTGGAGATCTGGTTGCGACGGCTGCGCGACGAAGCCTATGTCGAGTATCATCTCGACAACTCGTGAGCCCGCGTATTGCCATAACCACCGGTGAACCGGCAGGTATCGGTCCCGACCTGTGCCGGGCACTGGCCGGGCATGCGTTCGCGGCCGAACTGGTCCTGGTCGGCGACCCGCAACTGCTGGCCGAACGCGCCCGCGCGGCAAACCAGCCGCCGTTACGCGAATATCACCCCGACAGTGCGGCACAGGACGGGACGCTGAGCGTGTTACCCGTCCGGCTGAACACACCGGCGCACGCCGGACGGCTGGACAGCGCCAATGCCGGCTATGTGCTGCAAACCCTCGACCGTGCCCTGCAGGGCTGCCTGGACAACGAATTCCAGGCGCTGGTCACGGCGCCGGTACACAAGGGCATCATCAATGAAGCCGGTATTCCCTTTACCGGCCACACGGAATACCTGGCCGACAGAAGCGCCAGCGAGCAGGTCGTCATGATGCTGGCCGCGCCCGGCCTGCGCGTTGCCCTGGCCACCACCCACCTGCCGCTGGCGGAAGTCCCCGCCGCCATTACCCGCGACAGCCTGGAAGCCACCCTGCGTTGCCTGCACCGGGAACTGCGCCAGCGCTTCGCTATCCCGGACCCGCACATCCTGGTCGCCGGACTCAACCCCCACGCCGGCGAGAGCGGCTACCTGGGCCGCGAGGAAATCGAAGTCCTGGAACCCGTCATCCGCCGCCTGCAACAGCAGGGCATGCAGCTCACCGGCCCCCTGCCCGCCGACACCCTGTTCACCCCGCCCTGGCTGCAACAGGCCGACGCGGTACTGGCCATGTACCACGACCAGGGCCTGCCGGTGCTGAAACACATGGGCTTCGGCCAGTCAGTGAACATCACCCTCGGCCTGCCCTTCATCCGCACCTCGGTCGACCATGGCACCGCGCTGGACAAGGCCGGCAGTGGCACAGCCAGTACCGGCAGCCTGCTCGCCGCCATCCGGCTGGCGATAGAACTTGCCACATGAAACACAGGCCCGCGAGCGCTTCGGCCAGGACTGCTCCCCGGCTTTGATTCCACACGTTACTCAATAAGTTACTTGCGGCGATAACCCGGGTGCTGCCACTTTTGACGACAGTTGCTAGATGCTTATGAAAAGGGTCTGATTACCTTGAAATTTCTAAATTGACAGGATCGCATAATTACTTCAGTTTTGATGGGGGATGCCGATATATATCGAAATGATATGGTGGTAATAAGTTAACCGTAATTTGCTGTACTGACGCCAAATAGTTAGAGTTTTTTCTTTCTCTGGTGTTATAATGCCCCTGTTAAGAGGGGAAACTCTACACTTCTAAAAAGCGGATAGTTATGACTATAAATCGAATGCCTGGATCTAGTGGCGGTCCTGCCGCTTAAGTCGCCTTTGGTTTACCCACCTGTATTTCCAGTTTCAGTGTATTTTTATATAGGTGCGCTGCTTCATCGGAATACATCAGCGACACAAAATCTCCTTTTCGACTGGGCTGAATGGTGCGGTCGCCCAGGACCATCTGTACTTCAGGCTCCATGTGTTTGGGCAATAAAAACTCAACTTTGAAATCCGTCGTGTGGGTTTTATCACCAAACGGGTAACTCCAGTCAAAGCAGACCTTATTCTTGCCATTAACAAAATGCTGCAGCAAGCCTTTCCAATGATATGTTCTGGTAAAAAACCGCTCACCATTTTCAGGGATCTCAGGTAAGAAAAAGACGGCAAATCGTTTACAAAAAGGTTCATCTTCGATGCCGATATAGGTTATGTCTTCACCATCGTTACAATCAAAACGCAAATCCAGTGATTCGACCGATTCTGCAGGTAAAGAGCCCTTACCCTTCTCGTCATCTCCGTACACAGCGGTTAACCACACATGAATACTCTTACCCAAAGACTTTAAGGCAATGCGCTCTGTAACCGAACAATCGCCGTTGTCGTTAGTCAGATAAACGCTGTGGATCTTTGAAATACAATACAGACGATTACCCTCGTTAATCTGGTATTCGACCAGCTTCTTGATCCCTTTCCTGGTATTGGCCAAACAGGTCTCAGTCAGAAATATTTTATGCTTTATTTGAGAGAGTTCTTTTTGGAGCTCTTTCTCGGGTTTATTTTCTTGTATAAATGCGGTCGGCAGTTTTACAGGAATTGGCGCACTACCCACCTCACTGTCGATCCCCCACTGACCTGTTACTGTGTTGTATTTATAAGTACAAGGTGCAATCGTTTGGTTGACAAGATCCAGGCTATAAAAGGAAAAATGCATGGGGTATTTGTCTGATTGATAACAGGCACCGCCACTGATGGTGGTGAGCCCTTGACCAGCCATAGTATTAATAGTGGAGCCCTGTTGTTTGTGGACATGTCCATGAAAAAAGAGATGGGGGCCATTTGATCTCATCATCACCGGCTGCAACTCTTTACTACTCCAACCCGCCAACCACCTCTCTCCGCCTGATTCTTCGAAAGGGTGATGGGAAAGAACAAAGATTAAAGTCCGATCGGCATCCACTCCACTGAAATGCTCATTGAGAATACGAGGTAGAACTATGAGATGCCCCTCGTCTTGATCGTCACAGGACAAAAGAGCCGAATTAACACCCAAAAGCAAAATATTGATGTCGTTGATGGTGACGTTTATTAAGCTGAATTCGCACAAGACGTCCTCTTTCCAGTCCGACAAGACCCGATTCTGATAGCGAGAGCGAAAAGATTTATGCCAGCGCAAGAATTCGGTAAAAGGTTGGTTCGTAAGCTCCTTTTTGGCATTTTTAAACTCAATCACGCCTCTTGAAGCACAAGTACGTAAACCAATCCGGTGATACATGTCCTTGCCGGCGGGGCGTGCGACTTCATGATTACCTGGTATAAAAAACAGCTGGCATTGGGTCAGTTTTTCATGAGCCAACAAATCATCTAACCATTGATCGGCTTTTTTAAAGTCTTCTGCCGCGCCTCGTTGAGCGAGATCTCCGGTAAAAAGCAATAAATCAGGCGGACTATTTTTCTCGAGATGTTCATGAATCTTTCTTATTGCCGCCTTGACCACGATCTCTTGGTGACCATGGGGGTCCGCAATACCAAAATGCACATCGGACAAATGAAGCACATTTAATTTTTTTGAAATCTTCATCTGCTCTGATCCTTGTTTTACCTCGTGAACTCAATTTGTAAGTGCAGCTCTATCTATTGGTGAGAGGACAAGCTGCGGTAGCATCACGGCTTTCTCCAACTGACCGGGGAACGATACCAAATTTACAACCTGAAGAAAGCCAAATGTAGCCAGGCACAGATTGCAGAGCTGCTGGGGCGCGATAAATCGACCATCAACCGGGAGTTGCGGCGCAATCGTGAGCTGATCCGCGAGGAATAGAGTCCGGAGCAGATCGTAGGCCGGATAGCGATGGAACAAGGGGTATCGATCAGTCATGAGTGGATCTACCAGTACATTTACGCGGACCGACATTCAGGCGGCGACCTGTACCGGTATCTGCGTTGTCAGAAGGTCCGACGTAAGCGTTATGGCGTCTATGACCGGCGTGGCAGCATCCCCAACCAGGTCTCGGTTGATGGTCGTCCGGCCCATTGTCGATAGCAAGCGTCGCTTCGGCGACTGGGAAGGCAACACCGTGATCGGCAAGAGCCACCGGGGTGCTTTGGTGACGCTGGTCGAACGCAAGTCGCTGTATACGGTTATCCGGTCTGTCCTCCACAAGACGGCCAAGGCGGTCCGGGATGCTGTCGTAGACGGGCTTACCCCGTACATCGACTGGGTGCACACCATTACCTATGACAATGGTCGGGAGTTTGCCGACCATGAAGGCATGGCCCGCGATCTTGATGCCTGTATCTATTTCGCGCATCCTTATGCCCCCTGGGAGCATGGAGTGAACGAGAATACCAATGGCCTCATCCGGCAATACTTTCCGAAAGGTCGGGATCTGACCACCGTCACTCAATACGAAATCGAGCAGGCCATGGATAAACTCAATCACCGACCAAGAAAATCGCTGGGCTATCGGACACCCTATGAAGTCTTTTTCAGCATCAGGACTTCGCTAACTATTGCACTTCAAAGTTGAATCCGCGATTAATCAGAGTATCCTTAACAATGAAAGACACTTGGCTAACCCATTGAATCACAGAGCAAGGAAAAGGTTCGGCCAGAATTTCCTGCACGATCGCGGCGTCATCCAGCGCATCATCCAGGTCATCAACCCGCAACCGGGGCAACGGCTGGTGGAAATCGGGCCGGGCCGGGGCGCCATCACACTGCCGTTGCTGGAAGCCTGTAAACGGCTCGACGTTATCGAGCTGGACCGCGACCTGGTGCAACCACTGGCAGACCAGGCGGCGGGCAGCGGCGAGCTGACTATCCACCAGCAGGACGCACTGCGCTTCGATTTCACCGCGCTGGCTGGCAACGACCGGCTGCGCGTCATCGGCAACCTGCCCTACAATATCTCCACGCCCCTGCTGTTCCACCTGGTCACACACAGTGACGTTATCCAGGACATGCACTTCATGCTGCAAAAAGAAGTGGTCGCACGCATGGCCGCACAACCCGGCGGCGGTGACTACGGCCGGCTGTCAGTCATGATCCAGTACCATTGCAAGGTGGAACCCCTGTTTCGTGTCGGGCCGGGCGCCTTCACGCCTGCCCCGAAGGTCGATTCCGCCTTCGTGCGCCTCACCCCCTGGTCCGCTCCGCCAGTGACGGTCACGGATGTCGACCGGCTGGCCGCGGTAGTCCGGCAGGCCTTTTCCCAGCGCCGCAAAACCTTGCGTAATACGCTGAAAGGTCTACTGTCAGAACAGGAGCTACGTGCTGCCGGCTGCGACCCGGCGGCGCGTGCCGAAACGATCAGCCTCGAACAGTTCGCCGCATTGGCCAATACATTAACAAAGGATCGCTAATACCATGCCAAGTTACTCGCACATACTGCTCGCCGTCGACTTCTCTGCAAGTACCGACGCCGTCGCCGAACGCGCACTGGCCATGAGCCGGGCTTTCTCGGCCCGGCTCAGCCTGGTGCATATCGTGGAGTTCGTGCAGATCGACCTGACCAGTGAACTGGTAATACCCCAGGAGCTGGAACTGGACCAGGAACTGGTAGACATCGCCAACCGGCGCCTGCAGGAACTGGGCGAGAAATACGGTGTCGAGGCCGACGCCTGTTTCATCAGCCAGGGCAGCACCAAGCGGGAGATACTGCGCATTGCCGAGGAACAGGATGTCGACCTGATCGTGGTCGGCAGCCACGGCCGCGAAGGGATACAGTTATTGCTGGGTTCCACCGCCAACGCGGTACTGCACGGCGCCGGCTGTGATGTGCTGGCGGTACGGATTCAGGATTAGTAGAGGGAAATTACCAGCGTTTTTCGAGAAACAGGTAAGCGTTGGGGTTGTCACTGCCAACGGCGCCGATACGATTATCGCCACCGGCGCGCAGGTTGCGCCGCACGTGGTTCGGCATGCGGTTCAGAATCCGCAATTGCGGGCCGTGCGTACCGAACGGGCGAACCAGCCCCAGACCCTCGCCACTCGAATCGACACTGATCATGGGTTTCCAGTCCCGGATTTTCTGCGCCAGGTCCAGACTCCCGAACGAGGGCAGCCAGTTAGCCGATTTTTCCTGCTTGAGCTGGTTGGTGTTAGCCATGATGTTCAGCGGTTCGGCAGCCTGTACCACACTGGTGGCAAGCACGCCGATACCGACAAAGAAGGCTAGCAGCAGCAGTAGATCAGGTTTGTGATAACGCATGGCATTCATCTTCAAATATACCCGCTTGTTTTGATCCCCGTACCCTGAATACAGTCGGGCACAGATTTATTATGTCTTTTACGAAGCGGTCAAACTGTTAACCAGTTCACAATTTCAGGTCTTCCTGCCCTTGTTTATTCCCTATAGACGCTTCCCCACTCCCCTTATAGCGGCGGCCCGGGGCCATTCTTTAGACCGCACTGACAGCCCGGCCGGCTAACTTGCCGGTCGCGCCAGAAATTATTGCATCTATTTGTTTTTACTGAAGATAAACAAAGCCCCACCTCCGACCGGAGGGTCGGATGCCAGTACTTCGCCGTTGCTTAAAGGGCGTTGCGCCCCGATTCAGTGCACTACACCCCGGTAGGCGGCATCCTTCCAGCAGCGCGGCAATGCCTCCCCGGAAGGAAACTCCAGATTATCCTTGGGAAAAGTCGTCACATCCTGCAATTCCTCCCCGGCATGGAAGCGCCCTTTCAGCTGTGCCACGCAGGGGTCAACCATTGCCGACGTATCCAGCACTTCCACCAGGTCACCGCTGCGCTTGTCTCTCAGATACATGGTCTTCTCCTGTTTTGTATAACCATCCATGTATAAATATAGACCCTGATCCGCCACCCCGCCTCCCGCCGGGATTGCATGGATTCCCTATACCTGCCGCGGCAAACCCCGTATCCTTACAGGCTTCATTCCGGAGCAACATCCATGTCTGACGGCAGCTACAGCATAAAAGTCGAAGTTGAAACCCTCTACGTCGAGGAGCAGTCCCTGCCGGACCAGGACCATTACGTGTTCGCCTACACCATCACCATCCACAACACCGGCAAGGTCCCGGCCCGCCTGCTGAAACGCCACTGGATCATTACCGATGCCAACAACAAGGTCCAGGAGGTCAAGGGCGATGGCGTGGTCGGCGAACAGCCGCACCTGAAACCGGGCGAACAATACCGCTACACCAGCGGCACCATGCTGGAAACACCGGTCGGCACCATGCGCGGCACCTACCATATGGTGGCCGACGACGGTGTGGAATTCGACGCCGAAATCCCCTCTTTCACCCTGTCGATGCCGCGCACCCTGCATTAATGGCGGTCTACGCCATCGGCGACATCCAGGGCTGTTTCGACCAACTGCTCGGCCTGCTGGAAAAACTCCGTTTCGACGCCGCCAGCGACCGGCTCTGGCTGGTCGGCGACCTGGTCAACCGCGGCCCCAAGTCCCTGCAAACCCTGCGCTTCCTGCGCGAACTCGATGTCGTCACCGTACTCGGCAACCACGACCTGCACCTGCTGGCATCGGCCGCCCTCCCGCAACACCGCAAACGCCGCGATACCCTGCAACAGGTCATGGATGCCGCCGATGGCGAAGAATTACTGGACTGGCTGCGCCGGCAACCGCTGCTGCACCACGACCCGGCGAGCGGCTACACACTGATCCACGCCGGACTGCCACCACAATGGGACCTCACGACCGCCCGGGAGTGCGCCGCCGAAGTGGAAACCGTCCTGCGCAGCGATGACTACCAGGACTTCCTTGCCGCCATGTACGGCAACCAGCCCGACCAATGGCACGAAGACCTGCAAGGCACAGACCGCCTGCGCTTTACCACCAACTGCCTGACACGCCTGCGCTACTGCGACCAGCAGGGCCGCCTGGCGCTGAACGAAAAAGGCCCGCCGGGCAGCCAGCCGGCACACCTCAAACCCTGGTTCGCCTGGCCGCAACGCAACAGCCGCGACATGAACATCCTGTTCGGCCACTGGTCAACACTGGGCGCACTCGATGCACCCGGCATCCACGCACTGGATACCGGTTGCCTGTGGGGCGGCACACTGACCGCGCTACGCCTGGACTGTGATCCGCCACAGCGGATCACACACGATTGCCCAACCCTGCAACAGCCAGGTCAAAAATAACCCGCCAACCTGAAACACCCGTTCACCCAATCAATCCTGCAGACGTTCCAGCACCACGAAATCATAAGCGAATTCATTACGCTCATCCGCCGGATGCGACTCACGCTCAATTTCACGCCATGCCTGCATATCGATAACCGGAAAGCGCGCATCCCCCTCCACCTCAGCCCTGATCTGCGTCAGATACAAACGATCCGCCACATCCAGCGTCTGTTCATACAGATTGGCACCACCGATAATCATCGCTTCCCCGGCATCCCCTGCAGCCTGCAATGCCTCGGCAACAGAATGCACAACCTTGCAACCTTCCGCCCGGTAACCTGCATCCCGCGTCACAACAATATTGTCGCGCCCCGGCAGCGGACGCCCGATAGACTCCCAGGTCTTGCGCCCCATAATAATCGGCTTGCCCATGGTCAACGCCTTGAAGTGTTTCAGATCGGCGGGAACACGCCACGGCAACTGATTATCGCGGCCGATAACCCGGTTCTCCGCCAGCGCGGCGATCAACGCAACGCGCATCAGACCGCAACCGGCGCCTTGATGTGCGGGTGCGGATCGTAACCACTCAGCTCGAAGTCCTCGAAACGGAACGCAAACAGATCCTTCACATCAGGATTGATCGTCATCACCGGCAACTTGCGCGGTTCACGCTGCAACTGGGTACGCGCCTGCTCCAGGTGATTGGAATACAGGTGGGCATCGCCCAGGGTATGCACAAAATCACCCGGCTGCAGACCGGTGGCCTGCGCCACCATCATGGTCAGCAATGCATAGGAGGCAATATTGAACGGCACACCCAGGAAAATATCCGCACTGCGCTGGTACAACTGACAGGATAGACGACCCTCGGCCACATAGAACTGGAAGAAGGCGTGACAGGGCGGCAGAGCCATGTTGTCGATTTCACCCACGTTCCAGGCACTGACAATAATGCGCCGCGAATCGGGATTGTTTTTGATCTGCTCCAGCACCTGGCTGATCTGGTCGATGTGCCGGCCGTCGGCGGCAGGCCAGGAACGCCATTGCGAACCGTACACCGGGCCGAGATTACCGTTCTCGTCAGCCCATTCATCCCAGATGCTGACCCCGTTCTCTTTCAGGTAGGCAATATTGGTATCGCCCTTCAGGAACCAGAGCAATTCATGGATGATGGATCTCAGGTGCAGTTTCTTGGTGGTCACCGCCGGGAAGCCTTCGCTCAGGTCGAAACGCATCTGGTAACCGAACACACTCAGCGTGCCGGTCCCGGTCCGGTCTTCCTTGCGCACACCGTGATCCAGCACATGCTGCATCAGTTCCAGGTACTGTTTCACGCTTCACCTCGCTTCGAATACGCCCGCACCAGAAGATAGATACCGAACAGAATCATGGGCGCCGACAGCAGGTGCCCCATGGTCACCCAGCCGAAGGCGAGAAAACCCAGGTGTGCATCCGGCTGGCGCACGAACTCGACACCGAAACGGAAAATACCGTAGCACAGCATAAACATGCCGGACACCGCGCGTAACGGCCGCGGCCGTGCGGAAAACACCCACAGGATAATAAACAGCACCAGTCCTTCCAGCAAAGCCTCGTACAACATGGAGGGATGCCGCGGCTGCTGGTCCACGAACGGGAACACCATGCCCCAGGGCAGGTCGGTAGGCCGCCCCCACAGTTCGCCGTTGATAAAATTACCGAGCCGTCCGGCACCGAGCCCGATAGGCACGAACGGCGCCATGAAGTCGGTGACCTGGAAAAAAGTGCGCCCGGTCTTGCGCCCGAACAGCCACATCGCCACGAACACACCCAGCATGCCGCCATGGAACGACATGCCGCCCTGCCAGATGCGCAGCAGCATCAGCGGATCGGCGATGAACAGGTTGAAGTTATAGAAAATGACATAGCCGATACGGCCGCCGAGAATCACCCCCAACGCACCGTAGAACAGCAGGTCACTGATCTCCTCCGGCGTCCAGCCGGAACCCGGCTTGCGCGCGCGTATGCCGCCCAGCCACCAGACGGCGACAAAGCCGATCAGGTACATCAGGCCGTACCAGTGGACAGCCACCGGGCCCAGTGAAATGGCTACCGGGTCGATATCAGGGTAAGTCAGCATAGCGTGTACGTATTCCCGAAATGAAATTTAACTTGGCAGTACCCGGCAAAACATAGCCTTCAGGTAAGCGGTTTCCATAATGGCAGGGTGCACGGGATGATCCGGCGCCTGGTGCCCGCGCTCCAGGATTTGCAGGCTGCGGTCCAGGTGCCGGGAGGACTGCAACAGGATCTTCTGCAACTGCGACTCGGCCAGGTGCAGGGAGCAGGAGGCACTCACCAGGATGCCGTCCTTCTTCAATACCTGCATGCCCAGCTGGTTGAGGCGGTGGTAGGCCTGTTCACCGGCTTTTGTATCTTTCCTGCGTTTGATGAACGCAGGCGGGTCCAGCACCACCACGTCGAATTTCTCCTGGTCGGCACGCAACTGGGCCAGTGCATCGAAGGCGTCGCCGTGCAGGGTAGCCACTTTTTCTGCCAGTGCATTGTGCGCCGCGTTGGCCTGGATCATATCGACCGCACTCTGTGAAGCATCCACGCACATCACGTCGGCGGCCCCTGCGGCTGCCGCACGCAACCCCCAGGCGCCCACGTAACTGAATACGTCCAGCACCCGTCTACCGGCGACATAATCACCGAGCCGGGCGCGGTTCATGCGCTGGTCATAGAACCAGCCGGTCTTCTGCCCCTGTTCCAGCGACACCGCGAACGACAGGCCATGCTCCTCGACCCGCACCTGCTCCGGCAAGGTGCCGATCACTTCCC
>DRNU01000245.1 GCA_011374975.1 Gammaproteobacteria bacterium
GTGTGGTGGTATTCATCGTTTTCTCGAGGTTCAGCTGCAGGACGCTGTTGTACAGCGTGGTCAGGTCCTGGATGTTCCTGAAAAAGTTGTGTATCCCCTTCTCCACGGGATCCGGCGTGACCTTGAAATAGCCGATGACCGCGGGCAGGAAAATATACTTGTCAAAGTAGTAATTGAAACGGTACATGGTGCGGTTGAACCCCTGCCAGGGGTCATAGACACCTCGCTCACGGCGCTCGGCGACATCTTCCACGCCGAGTATCTGCTCGGGCGTGAAGAAGGCCTCTTCAAGCGTATCGCCGTGCTGCTTCGGTGCAGTGCTGCACCCGCTCATCAGCAACAGGGAGGCCAGCAACAGGGACAGGGCGGAGCGTGCTGTCACGGTCATCATAGTGTCTGCCCGCCGCGCACAGCGTTTTTGAAGACATTCACCATGTGTTCGACATTATCCCTGTATTCCATGTTGCCAAGGTGCCCGCCGCTCGGGTAGATCTTCGCCCGCTCGCCGAACACGCGCGTGAAAAAGTCTATCTCGCCCGCTTCCAGGATCAGGTCGTTGTGGTTGTGCATGACCTCTATCTTGTCGGCATTGTGCAGGTAGTCCTCGATGCTTGTCAGGCTCATCGACTCGATAACCTGGTGACGGTCAAGCGAGGGATCCTGGCGCTTGTAATACGGATAGAAGTAATCGTGGAAGTAGTCGGTAAAACCCAGCCGGAAGGAGACTTCCCGGTAAACGCCCGGATCCGAGTTGCGGGTAAAGAATAAATTCTTCGGTTTGACATAACCGTAGTTGGTCATGACATCCGAAGCGAACGCCATGTGTGCCGAGGCAAACCGGAAAGTAAGACCGATCAGGGCCGCCAGCTGTTCGTTCTTGGGCTGCAGGGCCTCGTAGACCTGGTACAGGAAATCCTCACTGAAATCGAGGCGCTTGGCGCGTACGTAAACCTGGCCGAACCGGGTTACGATCCCGTTGTAGTAGGCGGGAAAATTATCAACGCCGCCGGGGATATTTTCCAGCATGCGGTCGAGCAGCGAAATCGAACTGTACAACCTGACCGGCGGATTGATCAGCAGCACTTTCCTGAAATTGAACACCTTGCGTTCCTCGTCCACCAGGGACACGAACGCTGCATTGAATCCACCCAGGCTGTAACCGGTGACAAAATAGTCGGTGATTTCCGTCTTTTTCAGCAACCTGGCCTGTATCAGCTCCATCACATGGTAAAGGTCTTCGGCATCGTGCACCGCATGGCCGGTCACCGATGTCCTGGAGGCCGCCACGATAAAATTGGGGATGGTGGGCGAAGACAGGGAAACGACATGGAAACCTGCCGCATAGAATGCCCTCGCCTGCGCCGAAATATGCCCGCCGTTGTAGGCACCACCGGTGCCGGCTATCAGGAAAACCAGCGGCGCCGGCTTTTTCTGCAAGGCATAGGAGTAGCGGAGCTTTGCTTCGTAGAACAGGAAATCGGGGACCTCGCGGTCTTCAAAGACCGTCAGGCTGTCCCGCCTGGTGGGGACGTGAATATCGAATTTTGCGCGATCTTCTTCCGGTGTACCGACGACGGTGGCGACAAACGGGTCATCGAACGGGTACCCGTAAGGCTCCGCTGCGGCCCAGGCTGTCACGGCCCAGAAACAGGCGGCCAGCAGTCCAAGGCTTCTGATCATTATTAGAGCGTCCCCAATCCAGATAAAGGATTCTTCCTTACTTGCCAGGACTTTAACATACTCAGGGGGTTATATGTCCAGCCATACTGGCCACATGGCCATCCGGCTATTTATGTTCAGCGCATTCTTCACTACCATGCCTCCTCCAGCCGGGCCGGACACAACCCCGGGCACGAAACCGCTTCTACCGGATATATCAAAAGGACATATCATGAACAGGATTACAAAACGCCTGGCACTGACATTCACCCTGCTGCTGACCGTCATCGGCAATATGGCGCAGGCCGGCAACAACGACAACCCCGTTCTGTCACGCATCGAGCAGCGCGGTGAACTGGTGCTCGGCACCTCGGCAAACATGCCGCCCATGACCTACAAACAACCCAATGGCAAAAACATTGGCCTGGATATTGATGTTGCTCGCGTCATGGCCGATGCGCTGGGTGTGAAGCTGAAGATCAAAACACTGCCCTTCAACGAGCTGCTGCCGGCACTGCAAGACGGCAAACTCGATGTCGTGATTTCCAACATGACCATTACCCCGGAACGCAACCGCAGGGTCGCCTTCGTCGGCCCCTACATGAGCTCCGGCAAGTGCTTTATCACCAAGCTGGCCGATCTTGCCAGGGCCGAGCAGTCCGACAACCTGAACACACCCAAAACCCGTATCGTGGTCATGCAGGGTTCGACCAGCGAAAACTTCATCAAGACGCTGTGGCCGAAGGCTACGCTGACCACTACCACCGACCTGAAATCCGGTATCGAAATGGTCAAAAACGACAAGGTCGGCGCCTTGATGACCGACTACCCGGTCTGCCTGTCCACGCTCAAGAACTACCCCGATGCCGGTTTTGTTTCGTTGTTCTCGCTGCTTAACTATGAACCTATCGGTATTGCGCTACCGGCCAACGACCCGCTGTTCGTCAACTGGACCGAGCATTTCCTGGAACGCCTGGATGCCACCGGAACACTGAATGAAATCGGTGCGCACTGGTTCGGCGAGTACGCCGACGCCATCAAGGCCGGCGCACTGAACGCCGAATAGACAGACGCCGCGATACGGGCGCACAATGGCGCCCTGAAACAGGGCATTAACAAGGAGTTTGCTATGCAGCTGGGTATGCTGGGACTGGGGCGCATGGGCGCCAATATCGTTCGCCGCCTGATGCGCGACGGGCATGAATGCGTAGTCTACAACCGTACACCGGAATCCGTGCAGGAACTGGCGGCAGAAGGCGCCACCGGCTCCGTCGACCTGGACGACTTTATCGCCAAACTGGAAGCACCGCGCGTGGTCTGGATCATGGTGCCGGCGGCAGTCGTCGGCCAGGTCGTGGAAGACCTGGCACAGCGCATGCAACCCGGCGATATCATCATCGACGGCGGCAACTCCTATTACCAGGACGACATAGCGCGCGCACGTGATCTCGAAGCACGCCAACTGCATTATGTCGATGTCGGCACCAGCGGTGGCGTATGGGGACTGGAGCGCGGCTACTGCCTGATGATCGGTGGCGAATCCGACATCGTCAGCCACCTCGACCCGATCTTCAAAACCATCGCCCCCGGCACGGGTGACATCGAACGTACCCGCGGCCGCGAAGGCGAGCCCGGCAGCGCCGAGCAGGGCTACCTGCACTGCGGCCCGAACGGGGCCGGCCACTTTGTGAAAATGGTTCACAACGGTATCGAATACGGCATCATGGCCGCCTACGCCGAAGGCATGAACATCCTCCGGCACGCCAACATCGGCAAACAGGAACACAGCGTCGATGCCGAGACCTCACCGCTGAGCAACCCCGAGCATTACCAGTACGACATCGACACCGCCGAGGTCGCCGAGCTGTGGCGGCGTGGCAGTGTGGTGGCCTCCTGGTTGCTGGACCTGACAGCTATCGCACTCAAGGAAAACCCGGACCTGTCGGATTTCTCCGGCCGGGTTTCGGACTCCGGCGAAGGTCGCTGGACCAGCATCGCCGCCATCGAAACCGGCGCACCGGCACACGTACTGACAGCCGCGTTATTCAACCGTTTCAATTCACGCGGTGAAGCCGATTTCGGCGACAAGCTGCTGTCGGCCATGCGCTATCAGTTCGGCGGTCACCACGAGAAATAGCAGGGGGTTGGCAATGAGCAGGCCAGCAACCGCTACAACACGGAACAGCTGCCGGTGAAAGTGCTGGCCGGTGACATCGGCGGCACCAAGACGGCGCTTGCCGTCGTCGACGTCGACGGCAGGCGCCTGCAAGTGCAGTCGCTGGAGACTTTCCCCAGTGCCAATTTCGATGACCTGGATGAAATCGTCCGCCAGTTCATCAACACCCAGCACCCGGCCTGCGACTACGCCAGCTTCGGCATTGCCGGCCCGGTGCACAACGGCATCTGCACCACCACCAACCTGCCCTGGCGGGTGGACGCACGGCGGCTGGCCGCTGATCTCGGCCTGCGTCAGGCATGGTTGCTGAACGACCTCGAAGCCAACGCCTGGGGGATCGACACCCTGGACGACGCTGACTTTCTGATGCTCAACGAGGGTGACCCGCAGGCCGGCGGCAACGCCGCCATTATTTCAGCCGGCACCGGGCTGGGCCAGGCCGGCCTGTTCCGGGACGGCACGCGGTACCGGCCGTTTGCCTCGGAAGGCGGGCATACCGACTTTGCACCGGCATCTGAACTGGAGATCGCGCTGCTGCGCTACCTGCAAAAGCAGTATGACCACGTCAGCTGGGAGCGTGTGGTCTCCGGCATGGGCCTGATTAACATCCACGCATTCCTGAGCGACTTCCGGCACAGCGAAACACCCGACTGGCTGGCCGAACAACTGCGTGACGGCGACGCCGCAGCAGTCATCTCCAATGCCGCGCTGACACAGCGCTGCCCGGTGTGCAGTGAAGCGCTGGACCTGTTCGTGCACCTGTACGGTGTTGAAGCCGGCAACCAGGCCCTGAAACTCATGGCCACCGGCGGCGTCTATATCGGTGGCGGTATCGCACCACGTATTATCGACAAACTGCGCGAACCGGATTTCCTGTACGGCTTCCAGAGCAAGGGGCGCATGGAACCCCTGATGCGCAGCATGCCGGTACGGGTCATACTGAACCCGCTTACGGCGTTGCGCGGGGCGGCTGTATATGCGGAAACGGTGTTGAATGCTTCATGATTCAGACAAAAAAATCCGTCATTGCATGACAAGGGGCACATGAACTACTCAACCCGACCCGGTGCGCGCCACCTGCCCGGCGCACGACCCGACAGCGAAGGCGTCAACTTCTCGATCTTCAGCCGCCACGCCACACGCGTGGAACTGCTGTTGTTTACACATGCCGACAGCGCACAACCGTTCCAGACAATAGAACTGCAAGCGGAAATCAACCGCACTTTTTTCGTCTGGCACGTGTACGTGGAAAAACTCCCCGCCGGCACCTGGTACGGCTGGCGCATGCACGGTCCCGACGATACTCAATCCTCCGGCCTGCGCTTCGACCCCGGCAAGCTGTTGCTGGACCCCTGGGCCCGCGCGGTCTGCGACTCACTGTGGGACCGTCGCGCGGCCAGCCACCCCGGCGACAATGTCTGCACCTCGATGCGCGCCATGGTGGTCGATGAAAGCTACGACTGGGAAGGCGACGCGCCGCTGGCCATCCCCAATGAAAACGCCATCATCTATGAACTGCACGTGGGCGGCTTTACCCGCCACCCGTCCTCGGGCGTGCAGCACCCCGGCAGCTTCGCCGCACTGAGGGAGAAAATCCCCTACCTCGTGGAACTCGGCATTACGCACGTGGAGCTGATGCCGGTGATGGCCTTCGACGAACAGGACGTGCCGGCCTCGACTGCCGCCCTCGGTCTGAAGAACTACTGGGGCTACAGCACCCACAGTTTCTTCTCCCCCCACCCGCGTTACTGTGTAACACCGCAACAGGGCACCCACCTGGACGAGTTCCGTGACCTGGTGAAGGCCCTGCACCGCGCCGGCATCGGCGTCATCCTCGACGTGGTGTTCAACCACACCGCCGAAGGCGGCGTAGGTGGGCCGACCATCAATTTCAAGGGCATGGGCAACAGCGTGTTCTACCACCTGGATGCCGATGACAGGCGTGTCTACCGCGACTACACCGGTTGCGGCAACACCGTAAACTGCAACCACCCCATCGTGGCGAACTTCATTATCAGCTGCCTGGAATACTGGGTGCGCGAGATGCACGTGGACGGTTTTCGCTTCGACCTGGCCAGCGCCCTGGCGCGCGGCGAGGACGGCCGGCCGATGCAGAATGCACCGGTGCTGTGGGGCATCGAACTCTCCGAACAACTGACTGCCACGCGCCTGATCGCAGAAGCCTGGGACGCCGCGGGCCTCTACCAGGTCGGCAGTTTCCCCGGCTACCGCTGGGCGGAATGGAACGGCCTGTACCGCGACATCATCCGTCGCTGCGTACGCGGCGACCGCGGTCTGCTCAGCCACCTGGCCACCCGCCTGAGCGGCAGCAGCGATCTCTACCAGCCACAACAGCGCCTGCCCATCAACAGCATTAATTTCATCACCTGCCACGACGGCTTCACGCTCTACGACCTGTGCAGCTACAACCAGAAGCACAACGAGGCCAACGGCGAAGGCAACCGCGACGGACATAACGACAACCTGAGTTCCAATTACGGGGTCGAGGGCGACACCGACGACCCGGCCATCCTTGCGCTGCGCACCCGCCAGGTCAAAAACAGCTTCGCCATCCTGCTGCTCAGCCAGGGCGTGCCCATGCTGCTGGCCGGTGACGAAGTGCTGCACAGCCAGTCCGGCAACAACAACAGCTACTGCCAGGACAACGAGCTGACCTGGTTCGACTGGTCACTGACCGGGAAAAATGCCGAGGTGCTGCGTTTCGTCAGCCGCATGACCGCACTGCGCAGGCGCCACCCCGCCCTCATGCGGAGGCGCTTCCTGACCGGCGAAGTGCTCGACCAACGTGGCCTGCCTGACATCAGCTGGCACGGTGTCGACCTCGAGGCCCCGGCCTGGGACGACCCCGAGGCACGGCTGCTGCGCTTCACCCTGGCTGCACTTGCCGACGACGAGGCGGACCTGCATGTCATCCTCAACCTGTCCACCGGCTCTGAGCGCGTGACACTTCCGGTCATACCCGGCCGGCGCTGGCATCTCGCGGTGAATACCGGCGCCGCCGCACCGGGTGATATCCTGCTACCTGACAAACAATCCCGTATCGCCGGGAAAACCCTTGCCGTCGCGGCGCGCTCGGTCGTGGTGCTGGAAGGACGATGAGCCGAACTGTGCTATTGTTGCGCCGGACTTTCACTACACGAAACCGGGCGGAGGAAACACATTGTCAGTCAGATCTAACCTAGCCGGCCTGCTGTCCGCCACTCTCATTACCCTGCTGCTGGCCGGCTGTGAATCCAACACCTATGTCGAACCCCCGCCGCCCAAAGTCAGCGTCGCCACGCCCCTGATCCAGGACGTTACCGACTACCTGGAATTCACCGGTACCCTGGACGCATCGGAACAGGCCAAGGCGCGCGCGCGTGTATCCGGTGTGCTGCAAAGCATGCATTTCGTCCCCGGCACCCAGGTCACCGAAGGCGATCTGCTGTTCATTATCGACCCTGCCGAGTACGAGGCCGACCTGCAGGCCGCCAATGCCGAACTGGCGGGTGCCAGGTCAAACTATGACCGTGCCAAAATCGAGTACAGCCGGGCGCAGACGCTGTACAAAAAGAAAGCCGGCGCCGAGGCCGACGTGGTGAAATGGCGTGTCGAGAAAGAACTGGCCAGCGCCGACATCCTGCGCGCCGAAGCCAGGGTCTCACGCGCGGAACTGAACCTGGGCTACACCCAGGTGATAGCGCCACTGACCGGGCGTGTTGGACGTAACCTGGTCGACATCGGCAACCTGGTCGGTGAAGGCGAGGCTACCGTGTTGACCGAAGTCACCCTCTACAACCCGATATACGTCTATTTCAACCTCAATGAACGTGACCTGCTGCGCGTCATGAAAATCTATAAGGCCGCTGTCAAGGCAAAGGGCCTGGACCCGGCCACGATCAGCGACAGGGAACTGGGGATACCACTCTATCTCGGGCTCGCCAACGAAGAGGGTTACCCTCACGAGGGCTTGTTCGATTTTTCCGAATCCGGTGTTGATCCGGAAACCGGAACGCTCCAGTTGCGCGGCATCTTCGAAAACCCCGGCGCAGCACCCGACCTGCTGCCCGGCCTGTTTACCCGTATCCGCATGCCACTCGGCAAGCGTCCGGACATGCCACTGGTCAGCGAGCGCGCCATCGCCAATGACCAGGGCGGCACCTACCTGCTGGTCGTCAATGCGCAGGATTTGGTCGAAAGACGCAGTATCAGGACCGGTCAGCGCAAGGATGGCCTGATCGTCGTCGAAGAAGGCCTGCAGAAAGATGACCGGGTGGTCGTGAACGGGATACAGCGTGCGCGCGCCGGCCGCAAGGTCGAGCCCGAACCCGTCGACATGGCGGATCTCACCACTTCTGCCCTGCGGCAGGCCGCACAGCAGGCGGAGCAGGAAGCACGGGCGAAGCGTTCCGACCCTGATACTGAAACCGGGGACTGAACATCATGTTCTCGAAATTTTTTATCGAACACCCCATCTTTGCCAGTGTCATCTCGATCCTGATCGTACTGGCCGGCTCGGTATCGGTTGGCCTGCTGCCGATCGCCCAGTTCCCGGAGGTTGTGCCTCCCACCGTCTCGGTCTCGGCCGTCTACCCGGGCGCCAATGCCCAGGTTGTCGCGGAAACCGTCGCAGCCCCGATCGAGCAGGAAGTTATCGGTGTCGAGAACATGATCTACATGTCCTCGGTCAGCGCCGGCGACGGCTCCTATACCCTGACCGTCACGTTTGAGGTCGGCACCGACCTCGATATGGCCAACATCCTGGTACAGAACCGGGTCACGCTGGCGGAGCCCAAACTGCCCGAGGAAGTCAAACGCCAGGGCGTGAACACCAAGAAAAAATCACCCAGCATTATCCTCATCGCGTCACTGTCCTCCCTGGACGGGCGTTTCGATGAACTCTATATGAGTAACTATGCCACGCTGCGTCTCAAGGACACACTCAGCCGTATCCCCGGTGTCGGCGACATCGGTATTTATCCCGAGAGCGACTACAGCATGCGTATCTGGCTGAACCCCAACCAGCTCAAGTCGCGCCGCATGACGACCACTGAAGTCATCAATGCCGTCAGGGAACAGAATGTCCAGGTTGCCGCCGGCCAGATCGGTCAGCCCCCTGCGCCGCCCGGGCAGAATTTCCAGTACACGGTGAACGTACTCGGCCGGCTTTCCGACATCGAACAGTTTGAAGATATCATCGTCAAAACCGGCGAAGGTGGACGCATCACCCGACTCAAGGATGTCGCGCGCATCGAACTCGGTTCCAAGAACTACAACATCACCTCGCGTCTCAACGGTTCGCCATCCGCCAGTATTGCCGTCTACCAGTTACCGGGATCCAACGCCCTGGACGTATCGGCGCGGGTGCGCGCGGCCATGCAGGACATGAGCGCCTTCTTCCCGGAAGGCCTCGAATATGCCATCCCCTACGACACGACCATGTTCGTGGATGCCTCAATCAAACAGGTGTATATCACCCTGCTGGAAGCGGCGGCACTGGTGTTCCTGGTGCTGTTCATCTTCCTGCAGGACTGGCGTGCCACACTGATCCCGGCAGTCACCATCCCTGTATCGCTGATCGGCACACTGGCGGTCATGCTGGCGATGGGCTTCTCGCTCAACATGCTGACCCTGTTCGCGCTGGTACTGGCCATTGGCATCGTCGTGGATGACGCCATCGTGGTGGTCGAGGCGACTGTCACGCACATGGAAAACGGCCTGGATCGGAAGGCCGCTGCCATCCAGGCCATGAGCGAAGTCTCCGGGCCGGTGGTCGCGACCACCCTGGTGCTGCTGGCGGTATTCGTGCCGGCGGCCTTCCTGCCCGGCATCACCGGCGAACTGTACCGCCAGTTCGCACTGACCATTGCCGTGGCCACCATCTTCAGCTCCATCAACGCACTGACCATGAGCCCGGCGCTGTCAGCGCTGGTGCTGCGCCTGCCCCCGGAAAACAAGAATGCCTTCTTCCGCGGCTTCGATCGCGTCTTCGCCCGCACCGAGAGCCGCTACGGCAACATGATCAAGTCGCTGGTGCGCCGCACCACGCTCATGCTGCTGCTGGCACTGGGCCTCACCGCCGCGACCGGCTGGCAGTTCACCAATCTGCCGACCGGCTTTCTGCCGACTGAAGACCAGGGTTACATACTGGTACATGTCCAGTTGCCCGACGCCGCCTCGCAGGAACGCACCAACGAGGTGCTGGACAGGATCGATGCCGTAGTAGGCAGCACGGAGGGTGTCGCAGACTGGGTCATCTTCGGTGGTTACAACCTGATCGACGGCACGGCATCCTCCAACACGGCCATTGTTTTCGTTACTCTCACACCCTGGGACGAACGTACTGAACCTGAACTCAGACAGGAAGCGATCCTGGCCAACCTGCAAGGCCGCTTCAGCCAGATCCAGGACTCTATTATTTACGCTTTTCTGCCACCCGCCATCACCGGTCTGGGTGTCGCCGGCGGTTTCCAGCTGCAACTGGAAGACCGCGCCGGTATCGGCCTGCAGGAACTGAACGCCATGCTCGGCGAGATACTCCAGGACGGTAATGCACAAAGCGGGCTGGCCGGCCTGAACTCCACCTTCCGCATCGACGTGCCGCAACTGTTCGCCGAAGTCGACCGTACCAAGGCCAAGACCCTCGGCGTACCGCTGGACGAACTGTTCGGCACCCTGCAGGCCTATCTCGGCTCCGCGTATGTCAACGACTTCAATAAATTCGGCCGCACCTGGCAGGTGATGGTACAGGCCGATAACCAGTTCCGCATCGAACCGGATGACATCCGTCAGCTCGAAGTGCGCAACCGGCAGGGCAACATGGTCCCGGTCGGCACGCTGGTGGATGTCGAACAGACCGTGGGACCGCAGACCGTCCTGCGTTACAACCTCTATCCGACCGCCTCCATCACCGGCTCGGCGGCACCCGGCTACAGCTCCGGGCAGGCCATGCAGCTGATGGAACAGCTCGCCGACCAGAAACTGCCCACCACCATGGGCTACGAGTGGACCGGCATGTCCTACCAGGAAAAGCAGGTGGGTTCGGAAGCCATCATGGTGTTCGCGCTGGCCATCATCCTGGTGTTCCTGGTGCTGTCCGCCCAGTATGAAAGCTGGAGCAGCCCGGCGGCCGTCATCATGGTGGTCCCGCTGGCGGTGCTGGGCACGGTCATCGCGGTAATGATGAAAGGCGCAGACAACAACGTCTACACCCAGATCGGTATCACGCTGCTGATCGGGCTGGCAGCCAAGAACGCCATCCTGATCGTCGAGTTCGCCATGCAGGAGCGTGAAAAAGGCAAGAGCATCCTGGATGCCGCCGTGGCGGCGGCACGGCTGCGCTTCCGCCCCATCCTGATGACCTCCATCGCCTCCATCGCCGGCTTCATGCCGCTGGTGGTCGCCTCCGGCGCCGGCGCGGCCAGCCAGCAGGCCATCGGCACCGCGGTGGTCGGCGGCATGGCGGCGGCGACGATCATGTCGCTGAGCTTCACACCGGTGTTCTACGTGGTGATGAAAAAACTCGGTGAGCGCGGTGGTGAATCCCGGCCGGAGAACACAGCGCCTGAGGCAGGGGAAACACCGGACCGGGCATGATGCGACCAGGACGCCTGTTACTGATCGTTCTTCTGCTGGCCGGCCTGCTGTCAGGACCGGGCAGTGCGCTTGCCGGCATCGAAGACAACCCGCTGCAGCCCGCCGATACCAGCAGCCCCCGCGCCACCCTGCAGGGCTTCATCGAAACACTGAATGACATCCATGCGGAGATCAGGGCGGTGGTCAAATCCTACCTGGCTTCGTCACGGCTCTACCTGTCGACACAGGAAGCCCGGAAGATCGACCACCTCATCCAGCGGCTGGAAATTGTCAGGCGCACACTGGACATGAGCGACACCCCGGCGGCGCTGGTGGACCGGCTTTCGGATACCCGGGTCCTGCAACTCAAGGAAGTGCTGGACCGGCTCGACCTGCCGGACTTCGAATCGGTTCCCGACGCCGACGCCATGGAAGCCAGGGCATTCAAGCGCTGGACGATACCGGGAACCGAGATCACCATTGCCCGGGTCGAACAGGGACCGCGCGCCGGCGAATACCTGTTCTCGCGCGAGACTGTGCAACGGCTGCCCGAATTTTACGAGAAAGTCGCCGCCCTGCCCTATAAATCCACTGCCACCGCGGGCTGGTACGACCGCTACCGCTACGGTGGTGGCGGGATGTACAAGCTGATCCCCTACCGCTGGATGCTCAACCTGCCCGACTGGTCGAAGCGGCTGGTATTCGATCAACCGCTGTGGCGCTGGTTCGGCGTTTTCCTCGTGCTGCTGACCGCCACACTGATCTACCTGCTGGTGCGCCGCGGCGTTACCGCCTGGGCAAAACGCGGTTCCGTACCGGAACTGCGCAGGCAATGGGCCCAGCTGACCAAACCCCTTACTTTGCTGGCGCTGATCCCGGTGGTCGTGCACCTGCTGGCCGAGAACCTGAGACTCACCGGTATCATCCTGGAGGTCACCACGCTGTCACTGTGGGCGGTGTTCACGCTGTCCCTGACGTGGGCGGTCTGGCTGGGCAGTCACGCCGTGGCAGAGAGCGTCGTCTCCGCACAGGATATGCATACCGGCAGCATCGACAGCCAGCTGGTGCGCCTCGGGCTGCGGCTGATCGCCACTATTCTGTCCATCGCCATCCTGGTAATCGGCGCGCAGCAGCTGGGCATCCCGGCGTATTCCGTGATCGCCGGCCTCGGGGTGGGCGGTATCGCGGTGGCGCTGGCGGCCAAAGACAGCCTCGCCAACCTGCTCGGCTCGCTGCTCATCATGTTCGAGAAACCGTTCCGGGTCGGACACTGGATCAAACTGGGCGACACGGAAGGCATCGTCGAGAGCATCGGCTTCCGCAGCACCCGCATCCGCACCTTCTACAACTCGCTGGTATCCATCCCCAGCAACACGCTGGTCAACAGCACCGTCGACAACATGCACATGCGCCAGTACCGGCGCGTGCGCACCACACTGCTGATCAGCTACGACACACCCGCGGACACCGTCGAGACCTTCATCGCGGACATCCGGCAGATCATCCTGGACAGCCCGCACACGCGCAAGGACAGGCACCGCATCCGGCTGGATGATTTCAGCGAGTTCGGTCTGCAGATCCTGGTCAATTTCTTCCTCGATGTCTCCGGCACGAAGGAGGAGCAGGTCGAGCGCCAGAATATCCTGATGCAGATCCTGAAACTGGCTGAATCCATGCAGATCCGCTTCGCCACCCCGGTTCTGGCAGCTGCCCCGGATACCCCTGCAACTGAAGCGTAGCCTGGGCCGAACACAGCGAAGCCCGACAGGCTGCCGTACGCTGCCATGCTCCGCGCCTCCAGCCCGGCCTGCAGGTAGCCATTCGTCAATTGCGGCCCTGAGCCAAACCTGTAAAATGCGTCGTTCCAGAGCACGATGACCCGTTTAACCTATTGTTTCGAGCCGATAATTCCATGACTACCAACCCTCGCCTCGCCGTCTTCCTGTTATTCACCATGATCTGCCTGCCGCTCCAGCAGGCCGACGCCGACGAATTACTCATGCGCGACGGCTCCCGGCTGCTCGGTAAGGTTGTCAAGCGCGAAGGCGGCACCCTCGAGTTCGAGACATCCTACGCGGGCGTGATCAAGGTCAAGTGGGACGAAGTCAGTGAATTGCACGCCGATGAGCCGATGAAGCTGATGCTCGAGGACGAAAGCACCCTCACCGCGAAAAGCATCAGGAATACCGAGGCCGGTGTGCTACTGGATGACGAGGAGGAAGCGGACCAGTCAGCCGGGTCGCTCGCCCGCGCCGGGCTGGAATTCATCAACCCGGATCCCTGGCGTACCGGCGAAGGCTACAAGCTGGACGGTCACGTGAACTTTGCCCTGTCGAAAGAGCGCGGCAACACCGACAAGGATGAGCTCGATGCCGATGCCGACCTGACCTGGCGTCTCAAGCATGACCGTTTCAGGATGTTCGGCGAGTTCGAGCGCGACCGCAACAACAACAAGAAGAGCAAGGACAAGTGGAAACTCAACAGCAGCTATGACCGCTTTCTCACCAAAAAGTGGTACGCAGGCGCGGTAGTGGGTTTCGAGCACGACCAGTTTGCCGACCTGAACCTGCGCACCACGATCGGCCCGAAGACCGGCTACCAGTGGTTTGAAAGCAAGGCCATGAACCTCAGCACTGAAGTCGGCCCGATCTACGTTGACGAGGATTTCGATACCGACCAGGACAGCGACTATGTCTCCCTGGGCTGGGCAATCAATTTCGACAAATATATATTCGGCGACTTCATGCAGTTCTATCACCGCCAGAGCGGCCTCTGGAACCTGGAGGACACCGGCGACCTGGTCTGGAATACCTGGACCGGGCTGCGCTTCCCGATGATCCTCGGTATCATTGCCAGCACCGAAATGAAAGTCGAATATAACAGCGGCGCTGCTGAAGATGCCGATGATGTCGATACCACCTACACCCTGAAACTGGGTTACGCATGGTAATCACCTGAAGGAAACTGCCGCGTGGGTCATTCACATCCTGTAGTTCGACTGTGGTGGCTCGCATTGCTTCTGCTCGCGCCGCTCGGCAACGCACACCCAGCCGATACGTCCAGCCCGGTTTCTGCCACCACGGCCGTCGAAGTCACTGCCAGGGTCATCCAGGCCCGCCTCAAGGAGGTGGAAGCCACCTCCACGCTGGATGAGAAAACCCGCACTACACTCACCGAGCTGTACCGGAAATCCCTGAGCAACCTGGAAGCCGCCGAGGTCAGCAACGCATCGACCAAACGCTTCAGCCACGCACGCGAGACAGCGGCAGACGAAGCCCGCAAAATTCGCGAGCAGCTCGAGAAATCGAAAAAGGCATCGCCAACAGTCACCCTGGCGGTCTCTGAAAAATCACCCGTGGCGGAAATCGAGCAGGAACTGCTCAAGGAAAAAGCCAACCAGGCAGCCATAGAGACCAAGCTCACCGAGCTGGAACAATACCAGAATGACCAGTCGGAACGCCCGAACGCAGTCCGCCAGCG
The DNA here is from genome assembly GCA_011374975.1 of Gammaproteobacteria bacterium. Classification (GTDB taxonomy): domain Bacteria; phylum Pseudomonadota; class Gammaproteobacteria; order DSM-19610; family DSM-19610; genus Thiogranum. The sequence continues at coordinate 14,891 of DRNU01000245.1, forward strand.
GCTCACCGAGGTGCGGCAGTTACTGGGCAAGCTGAACGATGACATCGAAAAGCCGGCGCCGGAAAACGAACTCCCCGAACTGATCGAGGCACGCCGCTGGAACCTGGCAACCCAGCGCAAGGCGCTGCGTGCCGAAGCCAAAATGCTCGATCAGGAACTGCTGAGCGAACCGATGCGTACTGATCTGCTCAAGGCACAGATCGAGAACACGACACGCCGTAACAAACGCGCCCTGGAAAGAGTCGCCCGCCTGCAGGAACTGCTGACCGAGCGACGGCGCGCCGAAGTGGAACAGGCACAGGCCGAAACCGAGGCCGATGTCAGCAAACTCGAAGCCGAAGACACCCACCCGCTCATCCAGATGCTGGCAGAACGGAATGCAGCCCTGAGTGAACAGCTCAGCAAGGCTTCTGCTGAACTTGAAAAAGTCACCTCGGGCGACAAGAACGCCAGCCGCGAAGCGAAAACCATCGAGGACGAGTTCCGCAACACCCGCCAGAAACTCGAAATTGCCGGCCTCAGCCAGGCGCTTGGGCAGGTGCTGCTGGAACAGCGTAATTTACTGCCCGACCTGCGTGATTTCCGCAAGCAGGCGAAGCAACACGAGCAGAAGATCGCCGACACCTCCCTGCTGCAGATCCAGCTCAATGAAGAGCGCAAAGAGCTACGTGATGTCGACGCCTACGTGGACGATCTTGTCGCTGACCTGCCCCCGGAAGAAGCGGATCGCATCCGTTCGGACCTCACGGAGCTGGCACAAAAACGCCGTGAACTGCTCGACAAGGCCATCTCACTGAGTGATGCCTACCTGAGAGCCATGACTGAACTCGATTATGCCCAGCGCAGGCTGATGGATGCTGTCGAGGCCTACGATGACTTCCTGGCCGAGCGCCTGCTGTGGATACGCAGCGCACCGCCCCCGAGCCTCACCCTGCTGGCCAGCTTTCCGGCCCAGGTTGTCGAGCTGATAGCACCCGCCCACTGGATCGAAGCGCTCGAAATCCTGCTGCTGCAACTCAGGCACTCCGTCATTCTGTGGCTGGGTCTGCTCGCCTTCGCGGTACTGCTGTGGAAAAGCAGCTGGATGCGCGAGGCCCTGCGGGAAGCCGGTAAAAAAGTGATCAAACCGCGTTCGGACGGGTTCAGGTATACCCTGCAGGCACTGGGCCTGACCCTGCTGCTGGCTGCGCCCTGGCCGTTACTGCTGGCGGTATTCGGCTGGGAGCTGCACAACTCCCTGGAAAGCACGGAGTTCTCCCGCGCCATTTCTCACGGCTTCCTGTTGCTCGCACCCGCCCTGTTCTACCTGCGCGCCTTCCGTACCATGTGTCTGCCCGGCGGCCTGGCGGACGCACACTTCCGCTGGCCCAAAGAAAGCCTGCAGGCACTGCGTCATGAACTGCGCAGACTGATGCTGACCTTCCTGCCGGCGGCATTCGTCGCCGTGCTGGTTATCAACCACAGCATAGCCTTGTTCGGCGGCGGCCTCGGACGCATGTCATTTGCACTGATGATGCTGTCACTCATGGTTTTCTTCTACCGGCTGTTCGGCCCCGGCCAGAAACCACTGCAGAAGTTCCTCGATCGCCACCCGAACGGCACACTGGCCAGGACCCGTTACCTCTGGCTGGCGCTGGCCATCATATTACCGGTTTCACTGACAGTGCTGGCAGGTTCAGGCTACCTGTACACAGCGGGTGTATTGACCGGCAGCCTGATCGATACGTTGTGGCTTACGCTCGGCTTTATCGTTATCCATCAGCTGGCGGTACGCTGGTTACTGATGACGCGCCGCAAGCTCGCCTTCGAGGCAGCGCTGGAGCGGCGCCAGCAGGCACTGGAAGCCAAACAGGCCCCTGACACTGCCGAGGATGAAAGCGAGGAATCGCCCTATCATTTCGAAGAACCGGAAATCGACCTGTTCGCCCTCAACGAGGAAAGCCGCAAACTGCTGAACACCATACTGCCGCTGCTATCGATCATCGGCCTCTGGTTCATCTGGTCCGAAGTCCTGCCGGCCTTTGCTTTCCTCGACAATGTATCGCTCTGGCACTACACCGGCGTGGTGGCGGGGGAAGAGCAACGGCTGCCGGTCACACTCGCCGACCTGCTGCTTGCGATCATCATCGTCATTGTCACCGTTGTCGTTTCCCGGCGTTTCCCCGCGCTGCTGGAAATTATCATGCTGCAGCGCTTCTCGGTCTCCTCGGGCGGGCGTTACGCGGCAACCGCACTGTCGCGTTACAGCATCGCCGCCATCGGCACCCTGCTCGCCTTCAGCACCATCGGCGCCAGCTGGTCGCAGATCCAGTGGCTGGCGGCTGCCCTGACAGTCGGTATCGGTTTCGGTTTGCAGGAGATCGTGGCCAACTTCATCAGCGGCATCATCATCCTGTTCGAGCGCCCGATCCGGGTCGGCGATGTCATTACCGTCGGCGATACCGACGGTGTCGTCACCCGTATCCAGATCCGCGCCACCACCATCCGCAACTGGGACCGCCAGGAGCTGCTGGTACCGAACAAGGAATTCATTACCGGCCGCCTGCTCAACTGGTCACTGTCAGACCAGATTACGCGTATCAAGGTCCCGGTCGGCGTAGCCTATGGCAGTGATGTTGAACAGGCCATGCGGCTGATGAACGAAGCGGCGCTGGAAGACGAAAGCGTGCTCGATGACCCGAAGCCTTCCATCATCTTCGAAGCCTTCGGCGACAACACCCTGAACCTGGTGCTGCGCTGTTTCGTCGGCTCCCAGGATGCCCGCATGCCGACGCTGACACGGCTGCATACCGCCATCAACCAGAAGTTCAACGCTGCCGGGGTCGTCATTGCCTTCCCGCAGCGTGATGTGCACCTGGATACCAGTCAGCCGCTGGATATCCGCATCAGCCGCGACAAGGGCTAGAACACCCCGATATCGAGGTAGGAACGCGCGATCTTGCGGATCGAGGAAACATAGGCAGCAGTACGCAGGTCGTGGATCTTGTCATCGCCCTGCAAGGTTTCCCGGATCTGCTGGTACGCCAGGCGCATGGTGTCATCCAGCCCGGAGCGCACCAGGTCCAGCTCGTCCGCACCGCGCGAGATGGATTCCTTGTAGTTGGTATCGACCGAACCGCAACCCACCTTCTCCAGGATATTCGCCAGCTCCGCACCGCGCTGTTCGTCATGCCGGCGCTGCATGCGCCCGAAGCGGATATGTGAAATATTGCGTATCCATTCAAAGTAAGACACCGTCACACCGCCGGCATTGGCGTAGGCATCCGGGATAATAATCGTGCCTTTTTTATTGAGTACTTCGTCCGCACCGTAGGTCAGCGGACCATTGGCCGCCTCGACGATCAGCTTTGCCTGTATGCGCGCCGCATTCTCCAGCGTGATCTGTGCTTCCAGCGCAGCGGGAATCAGGATATCGCACTCCATCTCCAGCACTGCCTTGCCGTCTTCCTCGAAACGTGCGCCGGGAAAATTCTTTATGGTGCGATGCTCGATGATATGCTGGTGCAGGTTCTCGATATCGATCCCGTCTTCCTGGATCAACGCGCCGTCGCGTTCAATGACAGCAATGACCTTCGTGCCGTCCTCTTCAGAAAGAAACTTTGCGGCATGGTAGCCGACATTACCCAGCCCCTGGATCACAACGCGCTTGCCTTCCAGTCCCGGCGTAAGCTTTGCCCCGCTGACATCATCCGCGTGGCGGAAGAATTCCTGGATGGCGTACTGCACGCCGCGCCCGGTCGCCTCGATACGCCCGTTGATACCCCCGTGGTGCACCGGCTTGCCGGTTACACAGGCGACATAGTTGATGTCATCGGGATTCAGGTGCTTGTAGGTATCGGCGATCCAGGCCATCTCGCGCTGCCCGGTTCCCACATCCGGCGCCGGCACATTGGTCGACGGGCTCAGAAAACCCTTGCGGATCAGCTCCAGTGTGAAACGCCGGGTGATCTGCTCCAGTTCATCGCGATCATACAGCGCGGGGTCGATCAGCAACGCACCCTTGGAGCCGCCAAAAGGCACATCGACGATGGCACACTTGAAAGTCATCAGCGCCGCCAGCGCCTCGACTTCATCCTGGTCCGCGTAGGGCGCATAACGGATACCGCCCTTGACCGGTAAACGGTGGTTACTGTGCACGGCCCGCCAGCCGGTAAACACCTCGATCTTGCCGCGGATCTTGACCGGGAACTGCACCTGCAGGACCGCGCTGCAGCTTTTTATCGCGGTTGCAACCCCCGCATCCAGGTCCATGACCGCAATGGCGCGGTCGACCATGAGATTTACGCTTTCCTGGAAACTCGGCTCGTTGATAACCTGTGGCATCATGACTCCCTGGCAGAAGTTAATGTTGGACTGTGCGAATTTTCTTTATAGCCCAACAATATAGGTTATCGCCATAAAAAACACCCGCAATAAAAGAAACCAGGGGTAAATACCAGCAACGCCACCGGGCAGGTCGCGGCACACTTCCCGTACGGAAAGCTGTCGGCGCTGTTACTTCAGGGGTTCCGGGCGCACCATTGCCTGAATGACTTTTCCGTTCATCAGCACCACGAAATAATGGTACTTCCTGTCCCCACCGGTTTCAGTCGTCATTTCCACAAGGTAGTGCCAGTGCATTTCGTGATGGGGTATCCGCTTTAACTCAATCTCCGTAAAAGCCGCATTGGCCAGGCCAGGATCAGCCGCCAGGGATTTCTGGATACTTGCAAGCGCATCAGCAATCGACAGGGGCGGAGAACCTTCGAACGGCGTCCAGTGCAATGACTTGTCAATATCGCGCTCCTCGATAAAAGCCACGACCCTTGCGCCGTCAACATATTCAAAAACCTCGATCGGAAACTCGTAGGCCAACACCTTTCCGCTGAATAACAGCACCAACAGGGGCAGAGATCTCAGGAACATCATAATTACTCCAGACTACCGGGTTAAAATTCTGCAATTTTCAGGGGCAGTGACAGATCCCGTCCCTCGCGTCAGCTCACTTTCCTGACAAACTTCGTCAGTATTACAATCTGCTGGCCATTTACCCTGCCCTCAATATGAGCAGGGTTATCCGCCACCAGCGAAATACCGCGCACGGCCGTTCCGCGTTTGGCGGTAAAACCGGCACCTTTTACAGTCAGGTCCTTGACCAGCGTTACCGTATCGCCCGCCGCAAGCACGGCACCGTTGCTGTCGAGATGCCTGACCACATCATTGTCATCCGACTCGTCAGCCCCGGCCCGGGCCCATGCGAGGGTCTCCTCATCCAGGTAGAGCATGTCGAGCAGCCCCTGCGGCCAGCCTTCATGGCTCAGGCGCGCAAGCATGCGCCACGCCATGACCTGCACAGCCGGCACCTGGCTCCACATACTGTCGTTAAGGCAGCGCCAGTGATTTACATCGACCTGTTCCGGGTTTTCGATCTGCACACGGCAGGTTTCACAAACAAGCACACACCTGTCCGGGCTGTCTCCGGCATCCGGCGGCACTTCGTACACACCCAGTTGCTCCGTTGCGCCACATAATTCGCAACGGGATCCGCTGCGCGCGTGCAATTCCTTTTCTGTGCTCACTAGCTGTAACCTCTCAACAACCCGCGCCGGAATTGCCCTGCATGGTTCACGCTCCGGGACTGGAAGTTACTTTATCCTGGACAAGAGACCGGGGTTTGTTACGAGCTTTCTCACGCCATGCGCATGGTCTTCTTCAAAAACATTGTTTTTACACCATTCACCCAGGCTGTTGATATCCAGTTTCTCGCACCTGGGCCGGACACTCCAGGTAACCTGCATAGGCGAACAATGCTGCTCTGTATACCCGGGCCCGGTTGTTGAGCCCGCGAACTCGACAGGTATGCCCGTATTTTCAGGAAGTGCTTTTGCCTGGTGATAACCACCGATCATGTTGCCCTGGTATGCGAGACTGTTAAAATCTAGTGCCGACGCATCATTGACCA
>DRNU01000246.1 GCA_011374975.1 Gammaproteobacteria bacterium
CAGGTTGAAGCCGAGCTGGGCACAGCGGAGCACGATGCCGGCAGCAGTGAACCGGAAGCCGGTACCGATGCCGACCAGCTGAAGCGGCAGATCGAGCAGGCTTTGGGTACACTGGCGGAACGCCAGCGCCAGGTATTCCTGCTGCGGGAACAGCTGGGCGCAAGTATTCGCGAATCAGCGGAAATCCTGGGCTGCTCGGAAAACAGTATCAAGCAGCACCATTTTCGCGCACTGCGGACCCTGCGCCGTTTACTTGCCGAGGTATGGGAACATGAACACGCATAAGCACCCCGATTCTGAATTACTGGACCGGCTGCGCGCCGGCCTGCTGGATGACGCTCCGGCACAGAAGGCGGAACTCGAAAACCACCTGGCGCAATGCAGCGCCTGCCGCCAGCGCCATAACTGGCCTGCCACGCTGCAGGCCGCCGACCCGGCCCTGGACAACCGCCTCGACCGGGCACGACAGCGGGCCATACAGGCACCGGGTAAAAGTGCCTTGCGCCGCTTTGCACCGCTGGCGGCAGCCGCCGCCATCGCGCTGGTCGCCATCCTGCTGGTCCAGACCGCCCGGCAGCCCGACCCGGAAAATACCCGTATGGCCGGCACGACCGAGGTCCCCGAAGTCTATGAAGACCTGGACTTCTACCTGTGGCTGACAGACCATAACGGCTCCCGTGACTCATCCACCTGATACCGCATGAGACAGTTTTCATCCCCTATCACCGTCGGCCTGCTCGCCCTGACCCTGCTGCTTGGCAGCCAACCCGGCCGTGCCGCTGTCGACCCCTACCGCCTGTACCTGGCGGAACGCGGTGACATTCCCTGGCAATCGCTGAGCCCGGAGGAACAGAAAGCGCTCAGACACCACCGCGGCAAGTGGGACAGCTACAGCAGCGAGCGCCAGAAAAGCATGCGCCAGGGCACGCAGCGTTACCTGAAGCTGCCGCCGGAGAAACGCCGCGAAGTGGAACAGCAACGCCGGCAATACGAGCAGCTGAGCCCCGAGGAACGCCGGCGCCTGCGCGAGAAATACCGGCGCGAACACCGCTAGCACGGCTTCACAGCCACCCGCCAACCCGGTACAATCGCCTCCCCGTTTGGTACTGATTACCGGATTCCCTATGCACCCCATGCTGAATATTGCAGTGCGCGCCGCGCGCAACGCAGGTGATATTATTATCCGGCATCTGAACCGTATCGATAAGCTGACCATCTCCAGCAAGGACCGCAATGATTTCGTGTCCGAGGTCGATCGCGAGGCGGAGAATGAAATCATTGCCGTGATCCACAAGGCCTACCCCGATCACGGCGTGCTGGCGGAAGAAAGCGGCCTGCACAAGGGCAACGACGAGTACCAGTGGATCATCGACCCGCTGGACGGCACCACCAACTTCCTGCACGGCTACCCGCAGTTTGCTGTTTCCATTGCCCTGAAGCACAAGGGCAAACTGGAACAGGCCGTGATCTACGACCCGATGCGCCAGGAGCTGTTCACCGCCAGCCGTGGCGGCGGCGCATTCCTGGACAACCGCCGCATTCGCGTCAGCAGCCAGAACAGCCTGGAAGGCGCGCTGCTCGGCACCGGTTTCCCCTACAAGGATATGCGCCACCTGGATGCCTACATGGAAAGTTTCAAGGCGCTGATTGTCGATGCCGCCGGCATCCGCCGCCCCGGCTCCGCTGCGCTGGATCTCGCCTATGTCGCAGCCGGCCGCTTTGACGGTTTCTGGGAAATCGGCCTGAACGTCTGGGATATCGCCGCCGGTGTGTTGCTGGTGCGTGAGGCCGGGGGCCTGGTCGGTGACTTCGAAGGCGGCCACGATTTCCTGGAGAGCGGTAACATTATCGCCGCCGCGCCCAAGCTGTTCCCCGCCATGTTACGCAGGATTCACCCGCATCTGGGCACTGCGTCACAGTCCTGACAACTCAAGAACTTCCCCCTGTCGCCGTTATATTTCATGACTGCGTACTGCATGCGGTACGCAGCAATAACTTGCTGAAACCCTGTAATAAAAGCGATAAGAAGACTCCCTTATTTATGAAAATCAGCGATAAAGCGCTCAAACTCATCGGGCGCAAAATACTGGGAAGCATGGACAGCACGACGCATCAGGACGACTCGCCCACCCCCGTAAAACAGGTAACAGGCACCCCGCCGTCACCCACTAAGCTGAACCTGCAATCCGCACCGAAACCGCCAAAGGCACCGGTCCTGCCGTTCCCCGGGCGCAATAACGACACCTGAAAACCACACTTTAAACGCGCCTTCACTTTTTGTATCCGGGAGAGGGGTGTGGTATATGGACAGTACAGGTTTAGAACGGATTGAGGAACGATAATGAAACGAGCAGCCCTCACTCTCGTCACACCACCATTTGCTGTCTGTAAATTTGGTTGTGCCGGTTGTTGTGCGGCACCTATCGGGGTGTTCTGGATCACCGGTATGGTTGCTATCGGCTATGGCATAGTGGGCGGCCCCGCCCACCTGATGGGGCCCAGCTGGAGCACCGTCGGCCTCGGCCTGGGGCTGTGGGCTATCGCCTCGGTGTGGGCGGCCATCACCATCCGCAGTACCGGTGACGAAAAGTGCACCGGGCGCAAAAACCAGCTCTGCGACCGGATTGTCGGCACCGATGAATCCGACCCCTTCGACGAGGTGCGCAAGGCGCGCTAGCGCGCCAGAATACCCGCCAGCAATGTCCCGTCCTGCGGGGCCAGTCCGTGCCCGGCCGGCACCAGCAGTGTCTGTGAGCGGCCATGCAGGGCCGGTACATTATTCATATCCTGGCTGTACGCCGGCACGATGCTGTCGCCCGCCACGTTCGGCAACTGGCGGATGACCGAGTAATAGGCGATATCCGGGTGCGGCTGCATGTTCATCCAGGCCAGCAGATTGCCGGATTCAGCCGGCAACAGGTCCACCAGCACGGCACGTGAATCGTGCAGGTATTCATAATCACTGCCGCCGACGACATGCTTCAGGAAATCGATACCCGGCCCCGGGCAGAAAAAAGGTTTGCTGTCGACCACATCCAGACCCTGACCTGCCCGGAAAGTCCCCAGATGCGGCGCAGCAATAGTCACCAGCGTATCGACCCTGAACGGGTTCCCACCCAGCAACACCAGTCGTGCAACCACCCCGCCGGCGGAATGCCCCGCCAGGATCAGCCTTTCATCGGGGTAGTACTGCCGCAGCAGCTGCAGGCTGGCGCGCAGATATTGCGCCTGAACCAGCAGCGGTGCCTGTGCCGGCAGATTCACGCTGTAACTTTTATTCAGCGACGCCGGCGCGCCGGTTGCCCCGCCAAACGCGGCAGTCAGAACACCTGCGCGCGGCCAGCCCTGCGCCTGGAGCTGGTCATTGACGCCACTCAGTTCCCAGGTGCGGGCATCCGAGGCATAGCCATGCACCAGCACCAGGATGTCTGCCGCCGCCCGCTGCAAAGGCAACAGGGCCAGCAGGGCAAGTATCAGAAAACGTTGTATCGACATAGTCTCAGACCCGAGTATCACCACCCGCCGTGGCCGGGTAGCATAAAGTCTGGATTATAAGGGGTTACAAGCGCATTGATCCCCGTCAAGGGCTGGGGAAATCAGCAGAACATGGCATCGAAAGCATAGCCTGCGGCGCGTTCAGCGGCGCTGGAATCACGAATTTCAAGGACTTCAAACTCGAATGCCAGTTGTTTGCCGGCAAACGGGTGGTTGCCGTCAAGGGTGATTTTATCCGTGGAAACGCCGGCTACCGTAAAGGTGAGCGAGCGACCATCCGGCAGCTCGCCATCAACCGCCGTGCCGGCCTCCGGAATCCCGTCCATGAACTCATCGGCAGGCAGTTCCAGCACCAGCTCGGGCTGGCGCCGGCCGTAGCCTTCCTCGGGTGACAGCGTCAGCTCAACCCGGTCCCCGACCCGGCAGCCCAGCACGGCCTGCTCCACCTTCGGAAAAGCCCCGCCGTAACCCCCATGCAGGTAGACCAGGTCATCCCCGTACTGGAGCAGCCGGCCACTGGCCTGGTCGGTTATCCTGAAACCCAGCCGGACCACCTTGTCCTGGCCTATTTCATCGAAATTTTCCTGCTTTTTCAGCAAATTGCCGGCGTTCATATTCATCGGGCTGTTCCCTGTATCACGTTTCCATGGCTGTCAGGACTGCTATCGGCCTGTGCTGCTCGAACTGGACCGGGCACTGGCCATATAGCCATTCCTGGCCTGGTAATACCCGGCGCCAATGTCAGAAAGCGTCAAAAGTATGCTACATTTAGCTTATGGTGGTGTTCTGGATTGAGCTTTCCGAAGGAACGACTTGATCAAGGATTCGCTTCACGGCGCGGCTCACGGTGACAACCCGGGTCCGTCAGTTAATAAACTTTCTATAACAATTGTCAAAAGAGGAGAAAACAGCATGTCTGACATGTTTTCTGAGGAGTTTATGAACGGATTCAAGGATCGCTGGAATGCGGATGACCAGCTCTCCGGTGCACTGGAGAAAATCGGTTTCAACTCAACCATCGCGTACGGTATCGACGGCGAAGACAAGCCGCGCGGCGTTCTGCGCGTGGAGAATGGCAAGGCGGTTGAAGCCGGCCCTTACACCGGCCAGGAGCTGAACTGGGACCTGCGCGCCAGCGAGGACAGCTGGAAGAAATGGATGAAGAAGCCGCCTGGCATGATGGGCCTGGGCATGGCTTACACCTCCAGGAAGCTCAAGTTCAACGTCGGTGACTACTCGGCAATGATCAAGGATCCGCGCATGGCGGGCCCGTTCATTCGCAGTTTCTCGGCGATGGGCGGCTAAAGCCGGCAACAGACTTTACCCGGCAGAACAAAAAACGGCGCCCCGATGGAGCGCCGTTTTTTTATGCCCTGGAAAACTGTCTGCTAGCGTTCCAGGCGGGTGATCTTGGACCCCTCGATGGAAACCCCCGCCATCAGCCCCTTGTTGCTGAACACGAAGCCCACGATCGGGTCCTTGAAATTCTGTGAATTGATGTCCTTGCCCGCACCCCACTCGGCAATCGCCACCGAGCCATCGACACCGGCCTCCCAGCCGCTGCTGGCGCGGAATTTTTTCAGCGCATCATCCTTGAGAAACACCATCACGATCGCGTATTCCTGGGCGCCGATCTGAAAACCGAACGAGGCGCTGGCAATATTGTAGTACTGCACCGACTTGCCGCCGACACGCAACACACCTTCACCGTACTCACCGCCCAGCACAAACCCGGCCTTGATGACATCGGGGAACACCAGCACCCCGCGGGCCTTCTTGAGAAACTCGTCGGCACCGGGCACTTCCTTGCGGAACTCGGCGAGCGCGGCATCGGCCTTGATATCGATTTCCTCGGCGGCAGCGGCACTGGCAACGCCGGAGAAACCGGTACCGGCCAGCAGCACAACAAGCAGGGCGGGGAACAGGGTACGTAGTGTCTGGATCATAGATTAACTCCCGGTTGACAGTGTTTGTTTCAGGGCTGCTCTTCGGCCTCTTTACCGTCTTTCTCCACCGGCATCAGGTCAGCCTTGCTGACACCCAGTGCCAGCGCCGACGCACCCGCCACGAAGATGGATGAGTAGGTACCTACGAATACACCGACAATCAGTGCCAGTGCGAATGAATGAATGATTTCTCCGCCCAGGAAAAACAACGCGACCAGTACCAGCAAGGTCGTCAATGAGGTCATGATGGTGCGTGACAGGGTCTGGTTGATCGAGGTATTCATTACCTCCTGCGGTGTACCTTTGCGCATCTTGCGGAAATTTTCACGGATACGGTCGAACACCACGATGGTATCGTTCAATGAGTAACCGATAACCGCCAGGATCGCCGCCAGTACGGTCAGGTCGAATTCAACCTGTACCAGGGAGAATACACCCAGGGTAATGATCACATCGTGCACCAGCGCGGCGACTGCACCCACTGAAAAGCGGTACTCAAAACGTAGCGCGACATAGAGCAGGATACCGATCAGCGCGTACAGGACGGCAAGACCGCCCTGCTCGGTCAGTTCCTCGCCCACCTGCGGGCCGACGAATTCCACGCGGCGCATCTCCACCGTGTCATCCGCATTCTTCAGTGTGACCAGTATATCCTCGCTCAGTTCGGCGCTGGCACGGTCCGCGCGCGGCGCGATACGAATCAGCACATCCCGCGAAGTGCCGAAATGCTGCACCTGGGCATCGGCGTAACCCGCTTCTGCCAGCAGGTCGCGTATCTCACCGAGATCCGCCGTCTCCGGGTAGGCAACCTCGATCAACGTGCCGCCGGTGAAGTCGATGCCGAAACTCAGGCCCCGGGTAAACAGTGACGTGAACGAGATAATAATCAGAAGCGCCGAAAACACCATGGCGATCTTGCGTTTGCCCATGAAGTCGATCTGGGTCTTTTCACTGAGAATCTGCATGCTGTTATATCCCGCTTATACCGGCAGCCGCTGCAGGCGGCGGCCTCCGTAGATCAGGTTGATCAATGCACGTGTACCCATGATCGCCGTGAACATGGAGGTGATAATACCCAGCGACAGGGTCACCGCGAAGCCCTTGATGGGGCCGGTGCCGAAGCTGAACAGCACGATGGCTGCGATCAGGGTGGTCACGTTGGCGTCGGCGATAGTGGAAAAAGCCTTGGCGTAGCCGGCATGGATACTGGCCTGCGGTGTATTGCCGTTACGCAACTCCTCGCGGATACGCTCGAAGATGAGCACGTTGGCGTCCACCGCCATACCCACCGTCAGTACGATACCGGCGATACCCGGCATGGTCAGAGTGGCCTGCAGCATGGAGAGCAGCGCCACCACCAGCACCAGGTTCAGGGTCAGGGCAAGGTCTGCAATCAGACCGAAGGTCTTGTAGTAAAACGCCATAAAGAGCAGCACCAGGGCAAAACCGATCATGACCGATTCGTAACCCTGTTCGATGTTTTCCGCACCCAGGCTCGGGCCCACGGTGCGCTCCTCGACGATGCGGATCGGTGCCGCCAGCGCGCCGGAGCGCAGCAGCAGTGCCAGCTCATGCGCCTCGGCAGGGCTGTCCAGGCCGGTGGTCTGGAACTGCCGGCCGAACACACCGCGGATGGTGGCCACGCTGATGATCTCCTTGACCTTGCGGTTGGTAACCACCGGCTTGCCGTCCACCATGCGGGTCACCGACTTGTTCTCGATGAAGACTACCGCCATCGGCTTGCCGACACTGACCTTGGTGAACTCCAGCATCTTGCGCGCACCCTTGCCATCGAGGGTGACCGACACCTGCGGGCTGCCGCTGTTGCTGTCGAAGCCGGAGCGTGCATTGATGATCTGGTCACCGGTGGCGATGACGCGGTTTTTCAGCAGGTACCAGCGGCCGTCGCGTGACTTGTAGAGGCTGGAACCGGGCGGGATCTTGCCGTTGCGCGCGGCTTCAACATCGTTTTTAACATCGACAGCGCGATATTCCAGGGTCGCCGTTGCACCGAGGATTTTCTTGGCAGTCGCCGTGTCCTGCACGCCGGGCAGCTGCACCACCACACGCCGGTCGCCCTGCTGCTGGATAATCGGCTCGGCCACGCCAAGCTCGTTGACGCGGTTGCGCAGCGTTGTAATGTTCTGCTGCAAGGCCAGTTTACGGATCTCGCGGGCTTCCTGCTCGCTGAGCGCCACCTCCAGCAGGAAGCTGTCGCCCTTGTCCTTTTCCTTGAGCTGCAGCCCGCGGTATTCATTGTGGATCAGCTCCATACCCTGCTCGCGGTCGGCAGCAGAGCGGAACTTCACCATCAGCCGGTCGTTGACCTCACTGATACTGACGTAGCGCACCTTGGCCTTGCGCAGCAGGGTGCGCAGGTCGGTTTTATAACGTTCCATGGCTTTCTTGATGGCTTCATCCATATCCACTTCCATCAGGAAGTGCACACCGCCGCGCAGGTCCAGGCCGAGATACATCGGCTGACCGTTGATCGCCTGCAACCAGGCCGGTGTGGACGGTGCCAGGTTCAGCGCCACCGTGTAGTCAGTGCCCAGCGCATCCTTGATGACGTCAGCCGCCGCCAGCTGGTCCTCGGTGTCGTTGAAGCGGATCAGCAGGCCCCGGTCGGTGGGTTCCACCTGCTTGATGGCGAGTCCCTTGTCACCCAGCTTGCTCTCCAGCAATCCCTGAATGGTGTCATCCATACCCTCGCGACCGGCAGAGATCTGCACCGCGGGGTCGGAGCCATACAGGTTGGGCAGCGCATACAACACGCCGACCAGCAGCAGGACGATAATCAGCAGGTATTTCCAGGCTGGATACTGGTTCATGGTAAAACGGGCCCTGGTTCGTTATGCAGTTATAGTTCTTTGGAAGTGCCCTTGGGCATCAGGCTGGCTATCGCCTGCTTCTGGACTTTGACTTCCACGTTATCGGCCACCTTGACCTGTACAAAGTTCTCGCCCACCTGGGTGATACGCCCCAGCAGGCCGCCGTTGGTTACGACTTCATCACCTTTGGACAGTTCCTCGACCATTTTCCGGTGTTCCTTGGCGCGCTTGGTCTGCGGGCGGATCAGCAGGAAATAAAATACGACGAAGATCAGCACCAGCGGCACGATGCCGCCAAGGAGCGAATCCTGCGGTGCTTGAGCCGGGGCCTGGGCCAGGGCATCACTGATAAAGAAACTCATAGCTGTAGTTACCTTTTCCTTGTCCCCTGCGCCTTGCAGCGCGGGAGCTCTTGAATTATGAAGCGCGCTATTATGGCACAGCCGGCGCAGATTGCGCCCTTTTTGCGTAAAAATCCGCCACAAATCCGTCCATCCGGTCCTCCTCGATGGCCCGGCGCAGCCCGGCCATGAGCTGCTGGTAGTAATGCAGGTTGTGCACCGTGTTCAGGTGCGCGCCCAGGATCTCGTTACATTTGTCCAGGTGGTGCAGGTAGGCGCGGCTGTAATTGCGACAGGTGTAGCAGTCACAGTCGGCGTCCAGCGGCTCTGGGTCATCGCGGAAACGGGCATTGCGCAGGCGCAGCGTGCCGCCGCTGGTGAACATGTGGCCGTTGCGCGCATTGCGTGTCGGCATCACGCAGTCGAACATATCCACCCCGCGCCGCACCGATTCCACGATATCCTCCGGGGTGCCGACGCCCATCAGGTAACGCGGCCGGTCGGCCGGCATCAGCGGGTCCAGCGCATCCAGCACCCGGATACGCTCCTCGTGCGGTTCCCCCACCGACAGGCCGCCGATGGCGTAGCCGTCAAAACCGATGTCGGTCAGCCCCTGCAGCGACGCCTGGCGCAGTTCCGGGTACATGCCGCCCTGCACGATGCCGAACAGCGCGGCCGGCGCATCACCGTGCGCGGCGCGGCTGCGTGCCGCCCAGCGCAGCGACAGCTCCATGGAGCTGCGCGCTTCATCCATTTCAGCCGGGTACGGCGTGCACTCATCGAAAATCATCACGATATCCGCGCCCAGCGCGCGCTGCACGGCCATCGACTCTTCGGGCCCCAGGAATACCTTGTCGCCGTTCACCGGCGAGCGGAAATGCACACCCTGCTCGGTGATCTTGCGCAGGTCGCCCAGGCTGAACACCTGGAAACCGCCCGAGTCGGTCAGGATCGGCCCCGGCCAGTTCATAAAATCATGCAGGTCGCCGTGCGCACGGATAATGTCCGTCCCCGGCCGTAACATAAGGTGGAAGGTGTTGCCCAGCAGAATCTGCGCACCGCTTTCCGCCACCTGCTCCGGGCGCATGCCCTTGACCGTGCCGTAGGTCCCTACCGGCATGAAGGCCGGTGTCTCGACCACACCGCGCGCAAAACTCAACCGCCCGCGCCGCGCCCTGCCGCTGGTATTGAGCAGTTCGTACTTCATGCCGGGTCACTGCGTTGCAGGAACATCGCGTCCCCGTAACTGAAAAACCGGTAGCGTTGTTCAATCGCATGCCGGTACCCCGCCATCACGGCGTCATAGCCGGCAAAGGCGCACACCAGCATCAGCAATGTCGATTGCGGCAGGTGGAAATTGGTCAGCAAGGCATCAACCACCCTGAATGGGTAACCCGGCGTGATAAACAACCGCGTATCGCCGGAAAACGGCTTCAGCTCGCCGTCACCTGCCGCCGCCTCCAGGCTGCGCACCACGGTGGTGCCTATCGCCACCACCCGGCCGCCGCGCGCCCGTGTTGCCGCTACTGCGTCACAGGTGTCCTGCCCAACGCTCACCGACTCGGCGTGCATGACATGATCTTCCAGGCGCTCCACCCGTAACGGCTGGAACGTCCCGGCACCCACGTGCAAGGTTACATACGCGGTCTCAATATTGCGTGAAGCCAGCCGCTCCAGCAGCGCCGCATCGAAATGCAGCCCCGCGGTCGGTGCCGCCACGGCACCCGGGTGGCGGGCGTACAGGGTCTGGTAGTCCTCGCGGTCGGACTGGTTGTCGG
>DRNU01000247.1 GCA_011374975.1 Gammaproteobacteria bacterium
ATTGGCACCAGGCAGCGGGTGGAACCATTGCAGGGTGGCATGCAGTTCCACCACCCGGCCAACGATGATGATGGTCGGCGGCTTGACCTGTTCCCGTTTCACCGTCGCTGCCAGGTCCTTGAGATCGGTCACCACGACACGCTGGTTCTGCGTGGTGCCCTGCTGCACCAGCGCAACCGGCGTATCTGCCGACAGACCATGAGAGATCAGCTGTTCGGAAACCACGCCGACACCGTGCAGGCCCATGTAAAACACAATGGTCTGGTCGTCGTGCGCCAGTGCCTTCCAGTTCAGGTCGACAGAACCGTCCTGCAGGTGGCCGGTGACGAACACCACCGACTGGGCATAGTCACGGTGGGTCAGCGGGATACCGGAATAGGTCGCACACCCCGAGGCAGCGGTGATGCCCGGTACCACCTGGAAGTTGACGCCGTTTTCCATCAGGGTGGCGATTTCCTCGCCGCCGCGCCCGAAGATAAACGGGTCGCCGCCTTTCAGCCGCACCACACGCTTGCCTTCTTTGGCCAGCCGCACCAGCAGCTGGTTGATATTCTCCTGCGACAGGGCATGGTTGTCGCGCTCCTTGCCGACGTAGATCTGGTCGGCATCGCGCCGTGCCAGGTCCAGTATCGGGGGCGCCACCAGCCGGTCATAGACAATAACATCGGCCATCTGCATCAGGCGCAGCGCGCGAAACGTCAACAGGTCCGGGTCACCCGGTCCGGCGCCGACCAGGAAAACTTCGCCCACCGGCTGTGGCGTATCCACGCTGTTCTCCAGGGTCTTTTCAAGCAGCTCGCGCGCCGTGTCATCGCGCCCGGCAAACATCTGTTCGGCCACATCGCCGGTCATGACGTTTTCCCAGAACTGGCGCCGCTGCTCGCCGCTGCTGAAACGCTGCTTTACCCTGTCGCGGAAACTGTCCATCAGCTGCGCCAGCCGGCCGTAGGCGGCCGGAACGTAACTTTCCAGCCGTGCACGCAGCAGGCGCGCCAGTACCGGCGAGGCCCCCCCTGTCGATACCGCGACCTGTACCGGGCTGCGGTCGATGATGGACGGCATAATGAAGCTGCAAAGCTCCGGCTGGTCGACCACGTTGACCGGCAGGTTCCTCGCGTTGGCGAGTTCCGATACCCGGCTGTTCACCGCCTTCCGGTCAGTGGCGGCGATCACCAGTGCCTTGCCTTCGATATCGTGGTCCTCAAACTCGCGGGCAAGATGGCTGATTTTACCCTCGGCCAGCAGCGCCGCCAGTTCAACGCACAGTTCGGGCGCTACCACCTGCACCCGCGCACCGGCGCGCAGCAGCAGAGTGACCTTGCGCGAGGCCACCTTGCCGGCGCCTACCACCAGGCAGTCGCGGTCTTCCAGCTTGAGAAAAATCGGGAAAAAATCCAATGTGATTACCTCAGCCCTGGCCCGCTTTCAGAATCGGTTCCAGCAGCGGATCAAGTTTGCCATCATGGTCCAGGGCAGCGAGATCGTCATAACCGCCGACGTGAAAGTCACCGATAAAAATCTGCGGCACGGTATTACGCCGGGTCAGTGCTTCCATTTTCGCCCACATGTCCGGGTCGTTGTCCACGAAGATCTTGTTAATGGCAACGCCCTTGCGGGTCAGCAGCCGATCCGCGCTGATGCAATAGGGACAAAAACGGGTGCAATACATGATTACTTCAGTCATAGACAATCTGCTCTATTCCGTTACATTAATTAGGATATTACCAAACCGCCCGGCAAACTGTTATCAGACTGTCCCGCGTAGCTGCGCCAGCTGGCGCAGCAACGGCGTGGTTACCGGCGCGATCTTCTTGCGCATCACTGAACCGATAGCATCGCTGCGGGCGAAGATCGGGGTCACCAGCGGCTCGCCAACCCAGGCCAGGGTCAACATGGCCACGATATCGGCCCGGCATTCGGGCGCAACCGCCAGCAGTTCCTGTACCGCCGACGTGGTCGGGCATACCGCCGGTACATCCAGCAAGGCCTCGGCATCACTGATAGCGGTTTCAATATCCGCACCGGGATCGCTGTTGGGACACACGGATGAAAAATAGTGTTGAATAGACTTCAACAGCTCAACCACCACGTCCTGGTTGTTGGGTTTCCTCACCACGATTTCAGCCGTCTGCAAAAACACCTGCCCGCGTTCACTGAGGCAGCGGCACAACTGGCCGGCCAGAGGATTACCGGCAGCAATAACGGGTTGCAGGCGCGTGGCGAGTTCCTGCCAGTCGGCACGCGGCCGGCCGGTCTCCGGAAGCGCATCGGGGATGGCATCCATGAAACCGACATAGAATGAATTCTTGCGCTTCGCGGCGCGCCACAGCTTATCACGCAACTCCGGCGCGATCAGGCCCGGCTGCAGCACCAGGCGCACGGTTTCCAGCATGGCACGGTGCTCGGTCTCAAAAGGCAGGTAATCGACCAGGTATTCGGCCAGCACCTTGCCCATCGAACCGTTCACAACATTCCTGTTTTCCAGCATGCGCCGGGCATTGTCCGCCACCGGCATGGCCCACCAGGCCTTGCGCGCAATGTCATCACTCAGGCCGGTGGCATGCACCACCGCAACCACGGCTTCCGGCTCGCCCAGCAGCAACAGCTGTTCAAGACTGTCGTCACGTGCCTGCCCCATGCGCGTCCAGCGACGCAGGAAGACCGGGTAACCGCCCGGCGAGCCCAGTACCTGGCTGGACAACAGCTCGCGCACCGCCTTGAGGTACTGGTCGTCACGCCCCTGCGGGTTCAGCCGGATACTGGCCTCGCCTTCATCCGACAGGGCATAGACCGTCATGGACGACTCGTCGATACGTATGGCGTGCAGCGGGTTCGCCAGCAATACGTTGAGGCGCAGCGAGTCTTCGGCGGACAGCTCCATTAACGCTCGAAGCCCGCCGCGCGATACAGCTCATTGGCCTTTTCGATATCCTGTTCGACGCCGTTGCCTTCCTCGTACATCATGGCCAGCGTGGTCTGTGAACCAACCAGTCCCTGCCTGGCGGCCTTGCTGAACCACTCCACCGCCTGTGCCGGGTCTTTTTCCACGCATTCGCCTTCCAGGTACATGAAGCCGAGGCCGTGCTGGGCAATGGGATAACCGTTTTCCGCCGCCGCCTTCATCCAGCGCAATGCCAGACCGTCGTGCTGCGCCAACCCCAGACCATTCTGGTACATGATAGCCATGCGGTGCTGGGCCTCGGCATTGCCCTGTTCGGCAAACGGCGACAGCAGCTGGGCAGCGCGTGAAAAGTGTTTGGCTTCGAACGCCGACATACCGCTGGCAAAATCGATGTCATCATTGTTGCAGTCGGACATGACTCTCTCCCCGAAAAAAAGCGTATTATATTAGAGTTCCTCTTTCCTTACCAAATTGGTCAGGATTTATTCCGGGGACCCGCATCACGGTTTGCACAGCGGCCGGCAATACCCTTACTGATAATGCTGTATTATCTCGCTGGGGATATATAGCGATTTCCTGATATAGCGGTATACTTCCGCGCCAATCGATGGACGTATGTCGTTAACGGCTTACACGAAACGGGAGCAAACCGGTCTGAGCCAACGCTCCCGGCTGATTCACCCGGTGGCCACAGACGGCGTGGTGAAAAATTTCGGGCAGAGGCATGACCCCTGCGCAACAGTTATCAACCTTGTCTAAGGAGATCGCAGCAATGGATCAAAACTACTACGACTTTACGACCAAGATGGAAAAAGAAGGTATCAACGCTGATTACATCGAAGGCTGGCAGAGCGGCTACGTGCTGAATCCACCGCGCGAGGAGCAGCGCCTGACCGAACCCTACGAAGCCGGCTACGCGGATGGCAAGGCACGTAACATGGACAACTTCTCCAGCTGGGCCGGCAAATAAACCGACACGGTTGAGAAATACGAAAAAACGGGCTTTATGCCCGTTTTTTTGTGACCGGCTTCACAGAAAACCGGCGCATGCGCCCCAGTAGCAACAGCTTGTTGGAATTTTGCCACCGACTGCCGCTACAGGCGTGAGAAAACACAGGGTAGTACCGTTGCCGCACTGCGGCATAACAACAAGACGTTGACTGCACAAGGGGATCCCTCATGAATAAACGCTTGTATATGGCCGCCGCAGCTGTGCTGCTGCTGTCCCGGGCCGGCAGTTTGTTTGCTATCGACAACATTGAGTTCAACGGCTTTCTGACCGTCGGCGCCACCCGGAGCGATTCCTCCATCGACTCCCAGAACGGCAATATCACGGACGATATCGGGTTTGACCAGGACAGCCGTGTGGGCATCCAGGTATCGGCTGATATCAACTCCAGGATGTCCATCACCGCCCAGTTGCTGGGCACCAACCGTGAAGACGATAATTTCGATGCCTCGTTCGACTGGGGTTACGTCAGCTACGCGGTTTCCGAAGACTTCGATGTCCGTGGCGGCAAAATCAAGTTCCCGACCTTCCTGGTCTCGGACTACATCGAGGTCGGTTACGCCTATCCCTGGATCCGGCCACCGTCCGAGGTCTATACCAGTAACCCGATTACGGCCATCTCCGGTGTCGACGTGCTGTTTCGCGCCCGCCTCGGCGTCACCGACCTGCTGGTCCAGCCCTACTTCGGTACCGCCAATGACCAGGATGCACTGGTACCGCAGGAAGTCCTGCCGGCACTGGGTCTGGCGCCCGGTACCGTCAAGTACGAGAACTTCGACGCCAAGAACATGGCCGGCATCAATATCGCATTGTCCGGTGATATCGGGGCGCTGCGTGCCGGCTACCTGCAAACCGAGGTCAGTGCCAGCGGCTTTGGTGTAAAAGACGATGACGTTAGCTTCTGGAGCGTCGGCGCCAATCTTGACTGGAACAATATCATCGCCTACAGCGAATATTTCCAGCGCGATATCGACGGTCAGGCCAACGCCTTCTTCCCCAACCAGAAAGGCTGGTACGCCACGCTCGGGTACCGCATTGACCGGTTCCTGCCGCATATCACCGTTGCGCAATTGCTGGATGACAACAGTAACAATGACCCGGGCGTGGCCCTGGAGCAGGACTCGGTAACACTCGGCCTGCGCTATGAACTCGGCACCGGTGCCGCGCTGAAATTCGAAGCCCAGCGCGTCGAACCGAAATCCGGTACCCGCGGCCTGCTCATGGAGCCAACCAATGACATCAACATCTACAGCATCGCTGTCGATGTGATCTTCTGAGGGGGCCGGACAATGAACAATACATTCAGAACCCTGATCGCCTTCACCGCCCTGTTCAGCAGCAGCGTCATGGCAGAGCTTGCCGTGATCGTGGATCCTTCCGTCAAGCTGGATACTATCACTGCCGAACAGCTGCAACGCCTGTACCTGCACAAGGCCGAACGCTACCCGAACGGTGTGGAACTGCGGCCGATAGACCAGAAATCCGGCTCGAAACGGCAGCGGGAATTCGCCGACAAGGTGCTGGGCAAGTCACCGACCGAGCTCAGCAAATACTGGTCACGCCGCATGTTCTCCGGCAAGGGCCATCCGCCACGCCAGTATGGCGGCGATGCGGAAGTCATCCAGGAAGTCACCGCCACGCCGGGCACGATCGGGTATGTCGACATCGAGGCCGTAGATGACAGTGTGAAAGTGCTGTTACAGGTTCCCTGAACCTGCGCAGATCACGCAGCGCTAGCGGCAGGTCGACAGGAAACGGGCAGTAGGGCCCTTGCAGGGGTTGGTGGAGAACTCAACGTCCTCATCGACGGGCTCAGCAGCGTCGGCGTCCGCAATCTGCGCCTCTGGCTCGGCCACATTTTCGGTGACGACTGCATCCGGTTCTACAGCCTGCTGTACACCTGTAACCTGCTGGATCGCATCCTGTACGATCTCATCGCCATCGTCCTCATCGTAGGCTGAAGGTTGTGATGCCGCAAAACTTGCGGCGGCGGCTTTCCTCGCTGCGGCCTGCTCTGCTGCTGCTTTCTGGGCTGCTGCCTTCTGTGCCGCTGCCTTCTGTGCGGCTGCCTTCTGTGCGGCTGCCTTCTGGGCTGCTGCCTTCTGGGCTGCTGCCTTCTGGGCTGCTGCCTTCTGGGCTGCTGCCTTCTGTGCGGCTGCCTTCTGTGCCGCTGCCTTCTGTGCGGCTGCCTTCTGTGCGGCTGCCTTCTGTGCGGCTGCCTTCTGTGCGGCTGCCTTCTGTGCGGCTGCCTTCTGTGCGGCTGCCTTCTGTGCGGCTGCCTTCTGGGC
>DRNU01000248.1 GCA_011374975.1 Gammaproteobacteria bacterium
CCTTTACATATCTATTTGCAAGGATGCAATTCAATATTGGCCATTGAGTAGGACTGCTATTTATAAGATATAAATAATATTTTCCATCTGCATTACCTAGTTCGGCTGCTCGCAGAAACCAGTAATATGCAAATCTAATATTTTTGCCAGCAATCTTTCCAGAATAAAATGCTTCGCCGAGACCCACATTCATTTTAGAATTTAACCCCAAATAACCCAATCGAATGCCATCATAAATATTTCTTTTTTGTATATCTGTTTTGGTTTCTACCCTCTCAAAAAACACATCGCCATAAAACCCCTCATCAAGCAAACGTAAATAATCACTAATATCTTCAAGTGCTACTCGATGCATCGCAAGCAAGAATCCAGACTCCTTCGTGTATTCTCTTGATGATTCAAGATAATCATCAATTTCCACCTTATTTTTTAGAGCATCCTCATCTATGAGGATTAATGCCATCATGTAACCGACCTTATCTTTATGTTTATTCGCAAATTTAGATAAATATTTTTTCGCTTTACCAACATCCCTCTGCCCGAGCAATCCAAAATAATAAATTTCGGCAAATTTTTCCGCCACATCCCAGCGATACCGTTCCAACCCATCCCATGTCGACATGGCTCTTTCATAATCCCCGATGTAATAACTCAACATACCAGCATCATATTTTATGCTGTCTCTTTTAAACTCTTTATCAAGTGAAAATAAAGCCCAGCCCACAACCAAAACTAAAAATACTGCGCCAATTTTATATTTCATATCTCCTCACATATGATACGACGGACATCGCCCAGAAAATCATTCGCTTTTTCTCCGCCCTCTAAATTCGTCACCCAAACCAATCATGGCCTGCTTAACCTCTCGCCGTCATATCGACTGAAATAATTTTCCGATTTTTACATCCATTATTACTACACATGAACGATCTCTCCACAATGGTACATTTGTACTATTTCATAGTCTTTTACGCGGCTATTGGCCAGACAGCGCAGCTATGACTTCTTCGCAGAGTCACCACTCACTCAATCCCTTTGCCCTCATCACTGCCATGGCACGGTTGGTTGCTCCGAGCTTTTTGTAAATCCGCTGCACATGATTTCTGACCGTGTTGTCACTTATGCCCAACAGTCCGGCGATTTCCTTGTTTGTACGGCCTGCGCACATGGCATGGAGAATTTCCTGCTCTCTTGCCGTCAGGCGATCTTGTGACCGAGATCTGCAAGCCTTGTCGTCGAGCGTGTGGAGAAGTGCCCTGTGCAAATGCGGTGTGATCAAGTCCATGAGGTATGCATGCTCTTCCGAAATAGTTCCCGGGCACTGCGCCAGACAGAAGAAGCTGCTGTGTTCGCCTCCAATATCGGGCAGGCCACGAATAATCACGTTGTGTATTCCTTGGGCACCCATTGCTTCCGTGTGGTGCGGACTCCATGCTTCTTCCGCTGTCGTGCCGTTGAATATCTGGGCAGCAGGATTGTCTGCCTGGGACTCGGTTCTCCGGTTGCCACTTGCAAGATGGTACGCAAGCACGTTGCGCAGGCAGTCTTCAGGAAAACCGATGTTGATCAGGCTTTGCCAACTGGGCTTTCCTTTGACACTGATGCCACAGGCTGCCATTGGATGTGGGATGAGTCTCTTTACTCGCCTGAGAAATAGTCGTTTTAGGTCATTTTCACGTTTTACATGTTGAGCCTCTTCGATGAACACCAGCATTCGCGCTTTTGTTTCACCACTGAGCCTACATGGCTCGCGGGCTGGAATGGTTTTGTCATCCATTTCGGCACAGGTTCGTGCCATACCTATCGCTCCCTGATGCTCTCGTCGGTGTATTTCAGCAATGGACTGAGGAAGTATTCGACCAGGCGGCGCTTGCCGGTCTTCACTTCAACGGTCACGGCCATGCCGGGCGAGAGGTTGACCCATTTGTCCTTGACCAGGATTTTCGATGCTTTCAACAGTACCTGTGCGCGATAGACGAGACCGAGTTTTTCATCGCTAATGGCGTTGGAGGAAATATCCAACAGTTCCGCATCGATAACACCGTATTTTGTGAAGGGAAACGCCTCTATTTTGACTTCTGCAGTCTGGCCTTCGTTGACGAAGCCAATGTCTTTGTTGGCAATCCAGGCTTCGACTTCCAATACACTTTCCCTGGGCACGATGACCATGAGTGCTTGCGCGGGCGTTACCACACCGCCTTCGGTATGGATCACCAGTTCTTGCACGGTGCCGGATACGGGTGCTTCCAGATGTTGCTGGCGGTGCCTTTGGCGGGCCTTTTTGAATTCGTTATCCAGCGTGTTGATTTTACTTTCGCTCTCGGCAAGCTGGGTCAATATTGTGCGTTCGCGCTCTGCCTCGTAGCTCTCGAGCTGTTGTTTGGCTGTGGCGATGGCAACGGCGATTTCTTCCAGGCGTGATTTTTGTGTGACGATGTCATGCTGTTGTTCCAGCCGTTGCTGCTCCACTTCCAGATATTGCTGGCGCGGCCCCAGGTTGGCCTCGGCCATGTCCCTCAGTGCCTGGGCGCGTTCGCTGACCAGAGGCAGGGTGGCCTGCAATTTGCTGAGAATATTTTGGGTGACGGCTCGCTCCGCCCGCAACTTTCGGATGTCGTTTTCGAGTACCGCCTTGCGAGCAGCATGTTCGTGCCGCTCGCTTTGCAGCAGGCGTGCCTGCATGGCGAAGATTTCCGGGGCACTGACTTTCAGCGCGGCCAGTTCTCCGTCACCAAAGGCCGTGGCGTCGTGATCTCCGTCGTCAATAAGGGCTCTCAGCCGTGCAGCCTCGAATCGCGCATGGATCAGCTCGTGCCGCATGCGCGTCTCGTCGGCACCGCTGGCGGTGGCATCCAGTTCAACCAACAGGTCGCCTTTTTCGACGTGCTGGCCTTCTTGCACGTGGATCTTGCGCACCACACCGATCTCCAGCGGCTGGATGATCTTGTCACGCCCGCCGGGGATGATCTTACCCTGGGCGGTGGCGACGATGTCCACCTGGCCGACGATGGCCCAGACGATGGCGATGACCGTCAGTGATAATAGTGTCCAGATAATGAAACGGCCGATGGGTGAGGGTGGGGTTTCCTGCACTTCCAGGGCGGCGGGGAGGAATTCGTATTCGTGCCTGTTTTTCATACCATCCCCTCACCCAGGCCTTTTTCCCTCGGCGCAGAAGAGAGTGCTGATTCGTCACTTTGATAACCGTGAAGTTTGGCGTAAATGGCTTGTTGCGCGAGCAGTTGCTGGTGATTGCCCGCTTCGACGATCTGTCCCTTGTCCATGACGATGATCTTGTCACAGCCGCGTACGGTGCTGAGGCGGTGGGCGATGATAAACACGGTGCGGTCTTTGCAGATGGCGCGCATGTTCTGCTGGATAATACGTTCGGACTCATAGTCCAGCGCACTGGTGGCTTCATCAAAAATGAGTATCCGGGGGTTGGTCAGCAGGGTGCGGGCAATGGCGATGCGCTGACGCTGGCCGCCGGAAAGATTGCTGCCGCGCTCGCCGACCCGGCTGTCGTAGCCCTCTTTGAGTTCGACGATAAACTCGTGCGCGCCTGCCAGTTTGGCAGCCTGCACCACGGCATCCATGCTTACCGCCGGGTCGCTGAGGGCGATGTTGTCGCGGATGCTGCGGTTGAAGAGGAAGTTTTCCTGCATCACCACGCCAATCTGGCGGCGCAACCAGGCGGGTTCGACCAGGGCAAGATCAACGCCGTCGATAAGCACGCGACCACTCTCGGGGACGTGCATGCGTTGTATGAGCTTGGTCAGCGTACTCTTGCCCGAGCCGGAGCGGCCAACGATGCCGATCACCTGGCCGGGCGCCACGTCCAGCGATACCCGGCGCAGGACTTCCGGCGCGTCCGGCTGATAGCGGAAGGTGACCTGATCGAAGGTCACCCGCCCCTGCAGGCTCGGCAGGGAGGCGCGGTTGGGGTTGTAGCCCGGCTCTGCCTTGGCATTGAGGATGTCACCCAGGCGCTGCACGGAGATGCCGGCCTGCTGGAAGTCCTGCCACAGTTGTACCAGGCGGAGGATAGGCCCGCTGACCCGGCCGGCCAGCATGCTGAAGGCAACCAGCTGGCCGACGCTGAGCGAGCCCTCGATGACCAGCCGCGCGCCGAACCACAACAGCAGCGCATAGGTGACTTTGTTAATCAGGCCGGCGGTCTGGCTGGCGATGTTGCCCAGGTTGTCGGCACGAAAGGCGGCCCGCACATAGCCTGCAAGCTGCTCCTCCCACTGGCGACGCATCTGTGGCTCCACGGCCATGGACTTGAGCGTTTCCACGCCGTTGACGGATTCCACCAGAAAGGCCTGATTCTCTGCACCACGATTGAACTTTTCATCGAGGCGCGCGCGCAATATTGGCGTAACGATGACGGACAGCAGAACATAGAGCGGTAGTGCCCCGAGGACGATCCAGGTCAGGGTCGGGCTGAGGTAGTACATCACGGCGAAGAACACGAAGGTAAACAGCAGGTCCACCGTCAGGGTGAGTGCAGAGCCGGTGATGAACTGGCGGATACTTTCCAGCTCGCGCACCCGGGCCACGGTCTGCCCCACCTGTCGCGCCTCGAAATAGCCGATGGGCAGGGCCAGCAAATGGCGGAACAGATTGGCGCCCAGCTTGACGTCGATGCGGTGGGTGGTATGGGAAAACAGGTACGTTCGCAGACCACCGAGCACAACTTCAAAGATCGATACCACGATGAGACCAAACACCAACACATCGAGGGTATTCAAGCCTTTGTGCACCAACACCTTGTCGATGATGACCTGAAAAAACAACGGGGTGGCGAGGGCCAGTAATTGGATAAAGAACGAGGCCAGCAGGACATCGCCAATCAGCTTTTTGTGCTTGAGGATTTCCGGGATGAACCAACTGAAGTCGAACTTACGCAGCTCGTCGAGCAGGCCGGCGCGGCGGGTGAACAGGATCAGTTCACCGGACCAGGCCTGCTCGAAGAGTTCGCGGGGCAGGGACTGCGGCCGCTGTTCCAGCGGATCCTGGATGAGCACGTGGTCATCGTCCACTTTACCGAGTACAAAGTAGTGGCCGTCCTTGTGGCGGGCGATGGCTGGCAGGGCCAGTTTGGACAGACGCTCCCAGCGACTCGTCACCGCCCGCGCTTTGAGGCCCAGCAGTTTGGCGGCGCGGAGGATCTCGCGGTCTTCGAAGGCCTCGCCGGCGGCGGCTAATTCGTGGCGCAACTGCCGGGGGTCGGCGGGAATACCGTGCACCCCCGCGAGAATGACAGTGCTGACGAGGCCGGAATCAATGTGATCATTTTGTGTCGTTGAGTGGGGCATGATGCAACTGTCGCTCCCTGCGAGTAACCGATGCCCCTCCCTGACATGCCTTAACACTCCAGGTAATATCAGACTCCAGAGTCATCAAAAATGTCGAAATAGAATATCGTTAGCGCCATGCGTTTTCCACAGGGGAAAGGCGGTAATATTCCACAAAATGACCGGGATCAACCTGGGCGGCAGCCCCTCTGTCCCCCCCTCTGCCCATAGCGCTTTTCAACTGCGACTGCACCTCCATGGTGACCCTGATGGCGGCTTTCGGTATCCTCATGTCCATTCACACCCATCGCAAATTGCTGCCGAGATAAACTGGAACCCATGTCAAAACCCATGCAAAGACAGCCGCTTCGGCACACCCTCCGCGCTCTCGCCCTGATCAGCGGCCTACTCGCAACCGGCAGCGGCCTTGCCGCCGCCCTCGATGACGAGATCCCCACCCAGCGCCCCGAGGTGCAGGCCTTCATCGATGAAATGGCCAGCAAGCACGGTTTCGACCGCGCCGAGCTGAACGCGATCTTCGAACAGGTGCGCATGAAGCAGAAGATCATCGACGCCATCACCCGCCCGGCGGAGAGCAAGCCCTGGTATCAGTACCGCCCCATCTTCGTCACCAAGACGCGCATCAGCGAGGGCGTGAAATTCTGGAACGAAAACGAGGCCGACCTGAAGCGCGCCGAAGAGATCTACGGCGTGCCGCCGGAGATCATCGTCGCCATC
>DRNU01000249.1 GCA_011374975.1 Gammaproteobacteria bacterium
ACCACCTGGGGTTTCTGGCCGTAGGCTTCCTGCAACTGGCGCCCGACCAGCAGGTTGAATTTCTGGTCGGTGCCACCGAGCTCGACATCCGCCTTCAGGGCAACCGAATCGTAGCCCTGCACCAGCGGGTAGATGAATTCATGGATGGCAATAGGCTGGCCGGAGCCGTAGCGCTTGCTGAAATCATCACGCTCCAGCATCCGCGCCACGGTATGTTTCGCCGCCAGCTGGATCAGATCGGCGGCGCTCATTTCCCCCATCCAGCTGGAGTTAAACACGACCAGCGTTTTTTCCGGGTCCAGGATCTTGAAAATCTGGGTTTCGTAACTGCGGGCGTTTTCCAGCACTTCATCGCGCGTCAATGCCTTGCGGGTGACATTCTTGCCGGTGGGGTCGCCGATCATGCCGGTGAAATCGCCAATCAGGAAAATCGCCTCGTGGCCCAGTTCCTGGAACTGGCGCAATTTGTTGAGCAGCACAGTATGCCCCAGGTGCAGGTCCGGCGCCGTCGGGTCGAAACCGGCCTTGATGCGCAACCGGCGCCCCTCTTTCAGGCGCGCCTCCAGCTCGGCCTCTACCAGTATCTCTTCCGCACCCCGCCTGATCTGCTCTAAAGCCTCACTGTGAGACATCTAACCGCTCCCGGTACCTTGAAAATTGGGGCGCAAGAGTAGCACAAGTTTGCCGATAACCTGACAGGTAGCCTTTAAGCTATTGAAGCTGCTTGTAATATGGCAAAATAGTGAATTATGCTGGTGATAACTGGCACAGAACCTGCTCGCTACTCCGGGCAGATGCCGTGCCGGTTGACCTCAACCGGTTTAGTCAGTTAGGTTTACACATTCATTTTGAAGGGATTTCTGGTGCAGTACAACACGTCTTCTTTACGCGATTACAGGTCGGGCCTGACCGACAGCTACCCCCGCCGCAAAGGCTCGAAGGGGTTGCGCTGGGCGCTGCTGGGTGCCACATCCGGACTTGCGCTGGGCTTCTTCTCATTGACTTCGTATGACGCAAATGCGTTGCGCGCCAACGAGTTACCCCTGACCCTGCCGGCCGTAGCCAAAATCGAAAGTCTGCCTGCCGAAATCCCCGCCGCACCTGTCGCCGAACTGCCACAGTTCGAACCGGCGGTTGCCATCGAGCCTGAGCCGCCCGGCACCTGGCACGAAGTCACGGTGCAATCAGGCGACAGTCTGGCACGCATATTTAACAAGCAGGGCATCCCGCCGCGGCAGCTGCACGACATTATCGCCACGGGCAAGATCGCCAAAAAACTGACAAATATCTACCCGGGGCAGAAACTGCACATGCGCACCACCCCGGAAGACGGCCTGCTGGAACTGCGCTATGAAATCGATGCCCTGACCCAGGTACAGGTCACCCGCGACAACACCGGCTTTGCCGCCGAACTGATTGTGCGCGAACCGGAACGCCGCAGCATGCGCGCCGCCGGCACCATCGACAACTCACTGTTTCTTGCCGCCCAACAGGCAAAACTGCCGGAAAACATCACCATGGAACTGGCCGGGATCTTCGGCTGGGACATCGACTTCGCACTCGATATCCGCCAGGGCGACCAGTTTGCCCTGCTCTATGAAGAGCTCTACCTGGACGGCGAACGCATCGGCACCGGCAACATCCTCGCCGCCGAGTTCACCAACGCCGGCAAGCTGTACCAGGCGGTGCGCTACACCGACCAGCAGGGACGTACCGACTATTACACGCCTGACGGCCACAGCATGCGCAAGACCTTCCTGCGTTCGCCGGTGGCCTTCTCGCGCATCAGCTCACGCTTCAGCACGGGTCGCAAACACCCCATCCTGAACCGTATCCGCGCCCACAAGGGTGTGGACTACGCCGCCTCGCGCGGCACCCCGGTAAAAGCCACCGGCAACGGCAAGATCGTGTTACGCGGCAAGAAAGGCGGCTACGGCAAAACCGTGGTCATCAAGCACGGCAGCCGCTACAGCACCCTGTACGCCCACCTGAACAACTACGCGCGCGGCCTGCGCAACGGCAGCCGGGTACAGCAGGGGCAGATCATCGGCTATGTCGGCAGCACCGGCCTGGCCACCGGCCCGCACCTGCACTACGAGTTCCGCGTCAATGGCGTGCACCGCAACCCACTCACCGTGAAGCTGCCGGACGCCGCACCGCTGCCGAAAAAATACCGCCAGGAATTCAAACTGGCGACCGAGAACCTGCTGGCGCAGCTGGAACTGGCGAAGACCCAGGCGATTGCGTTCCAGACACCCTGAGTGATGCAGCATCCTGCATACGCCTGACTATTTCCTTGGCCTGAT
Source organism: Gammaproteobacteria bacterium (assembly GCA_011374975.1). Lineage (GTDB taxonomy): Bacteria > Pseudomonadota > Gammaproteobacteria > DSM-19610 > DSM-19610 > Thiogranum. The sequence continues at coordinate 2,307 of DRNU01000249.1, forward strand.
GTCCGGCACCAGTGTGGACGGTATCGATGCCGCACTGGTCGACCTGTCCGGCACACAACCGCAACTGACATGCGCACACACCTACCCCTGGTCTGCCGACCTGCGTGAACGTATCCTGACCGTACTGACCAACCCGGACACAGTGTCCCTGCAGGAACTGGGCGGGCTGGACGCACAGCTTGGCGAAGCCTTCGCCAACGCCGCACTTGAACTCATCGCTGAGGCGGAATTACAGCCCGGCCAGGTCACCGCCATCGGCAACCACGGCCAGACCCTGTTCCACGCCCCCGACGCGACACCGGCTTTCAGCCTGCAGGCCGGCGATGCCAACCGCATTGCCGAGCTGACCGGCATCACCACCGTCGCCGACTTCCGGCGCCGCGACATCGCCGCCGGCGGACAGGGCGCCCCCCTGGTACCCGCCTTCCACCGCGCACTGTTCCATGACCCGGACATCCCGCGCGCCGTACTGAACATCGGCGGCATGGCCAACCTGACCCTGCTACCCACCGATGCCGACGCCGTCACCGGCTTTGACACCGGGCCGGGCAACGTACTGCTCGATGCCTGGCACCACAAACACCGCCAGGGCGATTACGACAGCAACGGCGACTGGGCGCGCAGCGGAGAGCTGAACCCGCCCTTACTGGAACAACTGCTCGCCCACCCCTACTTCAGCCAGCCACCGCCCAAAAGCACCGGCCGCGAACTGTTCTGCCTGCGCTGGCTCGAACAACAACTGCAAACCGGCCACCAGCACCTGCCTGCCGCTGACATACAAAGAACACTACTGGAATTGACCGCACGCTCCATCAGCCTGTCATTGCAACAGGCGACATACGATATAAAACAATTACTGGTCTGCGGTGGCGGAGTACACAACGGATTTCTGATGCAGCGCCTGCAGTCACTACTACCCGACTGCGATGTGGAAAGTACCGAGACTTACGGCCTGCACCCGGATTGGGTAGAAGCCGTTGCCTTCGCCTGGTTGGCAAAACAAACCCTGGCCGGAAAACCGGGTAACCTGCCCGCCGTCACCGGCGCCAGTCGTGCCGTAGTTCTGGGTGCGATTTACAGCCGCCAAACGACGCTTTCGTAAATCCCCGGCCTGAATAATCCAACACCCGGCAAGAGCGGGCTTGCCCGCGAACAGGTCTGTCGCCACCTGTCTACTCTGCGCCTGCTAGCAGTGCAGTCCTCTCCTGCAGGCTACAATTTTTTGCGCCGTGCCAGGGTGCCTTTCCTGCGCCTTGCGCCCCGCGCCTGAAGCCGGAAAGGCACCCTGGCACGGCGCAAAAAGGCTCGACAGAAAACCTGCCCCCTCAACGCTCGTCAATAGGAACGTAATCGCGCTCTGACTGCCCGGTATACACCTGCGTAGGACGGAAAATACGGTTATCACCCAACTGCTCACGCCAGTGCGCCAGCCAGCCTGCCGAACGTGCGATAGCAAAGATGGAAGTAAACTGATCCGGCGGGATGCCCATTTCCTTGTACAAAATACCCGAGTAAAAATCGACATTGGCAAACACACCCTTGGGCGCCAACTTCTCCTCACAGGCTTCTTCCAGCGCCAGCGCAGTCTCAAACATCGGCCCCATATTGCCCCCGCGATGCTCCATCAACTCATGCATCAGCGTCTGCAGAATAATCGCGCGCGGATCCTTCACCTTGTACTCGCGATGCCCCATGCCCCAGATCTTGGACTTGCTGGCCAGCTTCTTGTCCAGCCACGCATTGACGTTGGCCGGGGAGCCGATCTCTTCCAGCATCTCCACCACACGCTGGTTGGCGCCGCCATGCAGCGGACCGGCCAGCGTGCCGACCGCCGCCGCAATCACCAGGAACGGACTGGCCAGCGTAGAGCCGGCCACCAGTGCCGCGAAAGTCGATGCATTGATGGTGTGCTCGGCGTGCAGAATAAGGCTGGCATCCATGATGCGCGCCATGAGCGGATCGGGGTCTTCACCGCTGAACATATACAGCAGGTTTTCCGCATAGTTCAGATCCTTGCGCGGCGGAAAGGGGTCGTAACCGTTACGCACGTGCTCCCACATCGCCACGATGGTCGCCATGCGCGCAATAATCTTGACCGACATATTGTGCACATAGTTCAGGTCCTGGCAGACGGCACCGCCGGTCAGGCAGTCGTCGCCCTGGTAGAACATGCCCAGGCTGGCGACCGCGGTCTGCAGCATCTCCATCGGGTGACCGGTGGCGGGCAGGTATTTCATGATCTCGCGCACGTTGTACTTCACGATGCGGTTGGAGCGCAGCTGCTGGTCGAAAATCTCCAGCTCTTCGTGCGTCGGCAGGCGGCCGTCCAGCAACAGCAAGGCGGTTTCCTCGAAGGTACTGTTAACCGCCAGGTCGGCAATACGATAGCCGCGGTAAGTCAGCAAGCCGCGCTTGCCGTCCAGGTCAGAGATATTGGACTGGGTCGCCGGAACCCCCTCCAACCCGGGTAAATACTCGCTCATTCCTTTCTCCTGATAACGTGAAGCAGCCGCTGGCGCTGAGCGGCCTAGTATAACGCTTTATGATTTCCGGTGGTCACCGGATACGCAAAAGGGGCGCCATCGCGCCCCTTCCGGTATATACAGAGGGATTCCTCAGGCCGTAAACGAGGATCCGCAGCCGCAGGTGGTGGTGGCGTTCGGGTTACGAATCACGAAACGCGCGCCTTCCAGGTCTTCCTTGTAGTCGATTTCGGCACCGACCAGGTACTGGAAGCTCATGGGGTCGACCAGCAGCTTGACGCCGTCCTTTTCCACCTCGGTATCGCCGTCATTCACGTCCTCGTCGAACGTGAAGCCGTACTGGAAACCGGAGCAACCGCCACCGGTGACGAACACCCGCAGCATCAGCTCGGGGTTGCCCTCTTCTTCGATCAGCCCCTTGACCTTGGCGGCCGCGGCATCGGTAAATACCAGCAGGGCTTCGTCTGAATTCATCTGTTCGGCGGTACTTTCACTCATCTGTCCGTCTCCACTGGCATTCAATCAGTAATGGGCGCCAGTATGCATTTACCCACTAATTCAGTCAAGTATTACTTGGCAACGGACATGCCTGCGCTGTCCAGCACCTCAGGCTTCGGGGCCGGTTCCGGCTTTGCGGCCCGCTGCGGCCCGACCTGGTGCAGCAGGTTCCCGTTCACTTCGGCGCCCATCGCCATCTCGATCATATGATAGTAGACATCGCCGGTCACCCTGGCATGGCTGGCCAGCTCCACGCGGTCGCTGACGTGGACATCGCCCTGCACGGCGCCGTTCAGCACCAGGTTAGGCACGCGCACATCACCTTCGATGCGGCCGTCATCGCTCACCGTCAGCACGGCATCCGAACCCGCTTCGGCGATGATATTACCCTTGATAGTGCCGTCCACATGCAGGCCGCCACTGAAATGGATGTCACCTTCCAGCCGGGTCTGCGGCCCGATTACCGTGTCGATACCCGAACAGCCGGATTTTTTGCCGATTCCAAACATAGTTTTACTCCTGGTTGTACAACAGTCGGCCGTTTCAGGCCGGCCAGTCCATAGTTTCGTCGATGCCAGCCGGCTGGCCCTTGCCTTTCGGCTTCAGCATGATCCGTATCCGTTGCGGCGTAAATTGCGGCGGAATCCAGATCTCGCCTTCAAAATTCTGAAAGTAGCGGAACTTGTAGCTCAACGGCTTGCTGTTGTCCGCAGCCAGCTTGTTGAATACCAGCACCTTGGGGCTACCATCCTCCTCGCCTTCAACTTCCATTTCCACGACACCGCGCACATATCGGTCATTGCGCTTCACCTGGGTCAGGGTCAGGCTGTAGAAAAAGTTGCCTTCCCCGCCCGCCGGCTCCAGCTGGAAACGCTGTATGCGCAGCCCCGGCTCGGCATCTCCCGGGGACACGATGCCACGGTAAAACTCGAGATCTTTGCGCTGCTCCATCAGCTGGTTGCGCAACGCCGCGAACTCGTCGCGCACCTCGCGAGTGGCGCGCCGGTCGATCTCGCTGGAACGCCTGAGCATCGCCACCTGCTCCTGCAGTTCCGCATTCTGTTTTTGCAGCACCCCGACCTGACTCTCCAGCTTATTACGTTGCTGTGTCAACTGCTCAACCCGGGTCCCCGAATAGCGCACCCCGTACTCAAACAGCCCGTAGGCCACCACCACCAGCAATACAGCCAGCACGGCAACCGCCAGCCACACGTAGAGCGGCTGATAGACCAGGATTTTTCGGTTAGCGGAATCCATGCTTTACCAGGATAAAGGCAACTATCATGCCGGGTTCAGGGTACCAGGCCAATACCGTGCAGACCCTCGGCTTCATCGAAGCCGGACATGATATTCATGTTCTGCACTGCCTGCCCCGCCGCTCCCTTGACCAGGTTATCGATCACCGATAGCACCACTACCGTGCCAGTATCCGGCGCCCGGTGCACGGCAATGCGGCAGTGGTTGGCCCCTTTGACAGTGCGGGTTTCCGGGTGTGAGCCGGCCGGCAGCACGTCCACGAAGGGCTCCGCCCGGTAGCGTGCCGCGAACACCTCCTGTAAATCCACCGCGGTGTCTTTCAGGCGCGCGTACAGGGTGGCGTGGATGCCCCGGATCATGGGTGTCAGGTGCGGGACAAACGTCAGCCCGACCTCGGACCCGGCACCCTGCGCCAGACCCTGACGGATTTCCGGCAGGTGCCGGTGCCCCGGCACCGCGTAGGCCTTGAAACTCTCTGAGGCCTCAGCCAGCAGGGTGCCGATACTGGCTCCGCGGCCGGCGCCGCTGACGCCGGACTTGCAGTCGGCCACCAGCCCGTCGCTCTCGATGCAGCCGGCTTCCAGCAAGGGCAGCAGGCCCAGCTGCACGGCTGTCGGGTAACAGCCCGGGTTTGCCACCAGCCGCGCAGCGGAAATCGCCTTGCGGTTGACCTCGGGCAGGCCATAGACGGCTTCGGCGAGCAAATCCGGGCAGGCGTGCGCCATGCCGTACCACTGCTGCCACTGTTGCGGATCTTTCAGCCTGAAATCCGCCGCAAGGTCGATGATTTTCACGCCACGCGCCAGCAGATCCCCGGCCATACCCATGGCAATGCCATTGGGCGTGGCGAAAAACACCAGCTCGCAGTCACCCAGCCGGTCCAGGTCCGGCTCGCTGAAGGCCAGGTCCACGTGCCCGCGCAGGTTGGGGAACAGGTCTTCGACCCGCCTGCCCGCTTCGCCACGCGAGGTTATGGCCACGAGCTGCACCTGCGGGTGCAGCGCCAGCAGGCGCAACAACTCCACGCCCGTATACCCGGTTCCACCGACAACACCAACCTTGATCATTGGCTGTATCTACTCCGACTGCGTCTGTTAAGACCGCCTATTCTCCGCACTATAGAAATGCTTGTCCATTCAGGACGTTTGCATGTGGCGGGCCGGGGAAATAACATGGCGCGCCTGCTCACCGCAATTTGACCGAACTGGACCCCATGCTGCCTCACCTGCGCCGTTCCGGAAAAGCCCTGCTGTCCCGCGATGCCTGGAAAATCCGCGTCCTGCTCTGGTCGGGGGCCATCCTGGTAGGCCTGGTGGCGAGTGCTTTCGCCATCAGCAGTGAATACGCCGATAACTGGTTCCACCAGCTGATCGAAATTTCGCCCTATGCGCCCTTCATCATCTGCCCGCTGGGGCTGGTACTGGTGTCGTGGCTGACACGCAGATTCGTTCCCGGCGCCCAGGGCAGCGGCATACCCCAGTCGATAGCCGCCCTGCAGATCACGGAACACACCTCGCGCACCGCGTTGCTGTCGTTCCGTATCGCCATCGGCAAGATTTTTCTCACCCTGCTGGGCCTGCTGAGCGGTGCCTCCATCGGCCGCGAGGGCCCCACCGTGCATATCGGCGCGGCCATTATGTTCTCGCTGGGCCGCTTCGCGCGCTTCCCGCACGATTACATGGACAAAGGTCTGATCCTGGCCGGCGGCGCGGCGGGTATCGCGGCGGCCTTCAACACGCCGCTGGCGGGTATTATTTTCGCGGTGGAAGAAATGGGGCGCTCCTTCGAGGAACGCACCAGCGGCGTATTATTAACCGCTGTGTTCCTGGCCGGCGTGACCGCGATCGCCATCCAGGGCAACTACACCTATTTCGGTTCCACCTCGGCGATCCTGGAAACCTCGCAGTTCCTGATGCCGGTACTGGTGTGCGGCGTGGTCGGCGGCCTGCTGGGCGGCCTGTTCAGTACCACACTGATCCAGGGTTCGCGGCGCATCGCACCCTTGATGAAGCGGCGCCCGGTCACGGTCGCCATCGTCTGCGGCCTGGGCATTGCGGGCGCCGGCTTCCTGTCCGGCAACACCGCTTTCGGCACCGGTTACCAGGAGGCGGAGGCGATCATCACCGGTGCCAGCACCCTGCCGGAAAGTTACCCGCTGATGAAAATGCTGGCCACCCTGCTCTCCTATCTCAGCGGTATCCCGGGCGGCATTTTCGCCCCCTCACTGGCCACCGGCGCAGGGGTAGGCGCCGAAATCGCCAGCTGGATGCCGGGTCTGCCTGTGTCGGCCATCGTCATCCTCGGTATGGTCGGATACTTCACGGGCGTGGTACAGACCCCCATCACCGCATTCGTGATCGTGATGGAAATGACCGACAACCACGGCCTGCTGCTGCCGCTGATGGCGACCGCCTTCATCGCCTATATCACCTCCCGCTTCGTCTGCCCGGAGCCCATCTACCGGGTGCTGGCGCTGAACTTCTTGCCTGAACTGCATGCCGCCACCGCCGCAGACTCGAATAAACCCGAAGCGGATGACAAGCCGGCGCAAGGTTAATTGGGGTCAGAGCACATTTTTTTACTGACCCTGGATAACCCGTTATGATGTCACCATCATGAGACTGAAAGGCATCCTCCTCAGCATCCTCGCCGTGGCCCTGTTCGGCAGCCTGGGCGTGGCATGGCTGGCGCCGGACCGGCTGACACAGGCGCCGGGGACCTCTGTCACCCCGCTGCAGGGCGAACAGCTGGTGGTGCGCGACTGACACCATGCTCTGGCTGAAAGCACTGCATGTCATTTTCATGGTCACCTGGTTCGCCGGGCTGTTCTATCTGCCGCGCCTGTTTGTCTACCACGTCGACTGCCACGATGAACCCGGTGAACAGCGCTTCCGCGTCATGGAACGCAAGCTGTTTGCCATCATGACGCTGGGCGCCGTACTGGCCGCCATTTTCGGTACCTGGCTGCTCATCGAGTGGCACTGGCCGGTGACAGAGCTGTGGCTGCAGATCAAGCTGTTGCTGATTGCTGCACTGGTCGCCTATCACGTGTACTGCGGTATCCTGGTGAAACGCTTTGCTGCCGGACAGAACCGCTTTTCGGGGGTTTTCTACCGCTGGTTCAATGAGTTCCCTGTCCTGATCCTGATTTCGGTGATACTGCTCGCCGTGCTGCGGCCAGTCTGAGCCGCCCCTTTCCCGCCTGGTAAACCTCCCTGGAACCCCTGTCATAGACTAATTCTAAATACGAACCATTTGCATTTGGATTTAGAATACCTATAATGCGCAACCAGTCTGACAACACTTTTTGCAATCAGGGGGAACACCATGAAACTCACCGCCCGCTCCGGCAGCCTTGTCGCAGCCGCCCTGCTGTCCGCCAGCAACCTCGCCTCGGCGACAGAAATGCCCAGCGCAGAGCAAATGTGGGAAATCATCCAGCAACAGCAGCGCGAGATCGAGGCTCTGAAGGCCGGGCAAAAGTCTAACGCCGAGAAGGTGGAAGCCACTGCTGAAAAGGTTGAAGCCACCGCCGAGGTGCTTGAAAGCACCGCCGACGCCGGCCAGGGCGGACATCCGGCCGCCGGTTCCCGCTGGGTGGAAAACACCCAGGTCGGCGGCTACGGTGAGATGCACTACAACAATCTCGACAGCAAGGATGAAATCGACTTCCACCGCTTCGTGCTGTTCTTCGGCCACCAGTTCAGCGACCGGCTGCGCTTCTTCTCGGAACTGGAACTGGAGCACGCCGAGTCCGGCGACGGCAGCAATGGTGCGGTCGAACTGGAGCAGGCCTATATCGAATACGATATCACGCAAAACCACCAGGCCAGGGCCGGCCTGTTCCTGGTCCCGGTCGGCATCATAAACCCGACCCACGAGCCACCGACCTTCTACGGCGTGGAACGCAACCCGGTCGAAAAAAATATCATCCCGACCACCTGGTGGGTTGGCGGCGCCGGCCTGAGCGGTGAGGTAGCACCCGGCTGGAGCTACGACTTATCCATTCACGAAGGACTGGACACCTCTGCGTCCAGTAACTACACCGTGCGCAAGGGGCGTCAGAAAACCAGCCAGGCCGATGCCAACGATCTCGCTTCCACGGCGCGCATCAAATGGACCGGCGCAGCAGGCATCGAGCTTGCGGCCAGCGTGCAGTACCAGCAGGACATGACCCAGAGCAACGACCCGAATGCAGGGAAAGCCTGGCTGTATGAAGCCCATGCCGATATCAGGCGCGGCCCGTTCGGCCTGCGCGCCCTGTACGCCATGTGGGACCTGGACGGCAGCGGCCCCGAATCCGTGGGTGCCGACAAGCAGGAAGGTTTCTATGTCGAACCTTCCTACCGGATCACGCAGGAATGGGGCGTCTTTGCCCGCTACAACCAGTGGGACAACCAGGCCGGTGACAGCAGTTTCAAAAGCGAGAAGAAACAGTTCAATGCCGGCGTCAACTTCTGGCCGCACCCTGATGTCGTCCTGAAGGCGGACGTGCAACAGCAGGACAACGAAGGCGGTAACAAGAACGACAACGGCTTCAACCTCGGTGTCGGTTACCAGTTCTAGGCTGTTTTAGCGCAGCCTGCTGGGGCACAATGCGAATATGGGGGTGCAGTTGCGCCCCCTGCTTTTTCCGGGAAACGGTTACAACTGACTGACCTATGTTCAACAGACTTGTTCTTTTACTACTCCTGCTGCCGGTGTATACCGGCGCACTGGCGCGCGGCACCTACCAGGAGCCCGATGCATTCCTGGCCGAGGCCTTTACCAACACGCTGCCGGAACCGGCTGTTATCTGGCTGACCGGTGAGCGCAAGGACGCGGTCAAACAGTTGCTCGGCCACCGCTATGCCAGCCTGCGCGTGCGTTACTGGCTGCACGGCGAACGCAGCGCCTGGATTCTGGAGGAAGTCGGCAAGGATCTGCCTATCACCATCGGCGTGGTGGTTGACGGCGGCCGCCTGCAATACATCAAAGTGCTGGTTTTCCGCGAGAGCCGCGGTGAGGAAATTCGCCATCCCTTCTTTACCAAACAGTTCACGGATGCCCGGCTCGACGCGGACAATAACCTGGACCGCCACATCGACGGTATCTCCGGCGCCACCCTGTCGGTACGCGCCATGCAGAAGATAGCGCGCCTGGCACTGTACCTGGACAGCGAAGTACGCAAGCAGCATGTCACGTCAGCACCATAGAAAACAGCGCTTCAAGCTGCGCTCTTTTTATGTATGGCACCGTTACATGGGTGTCAGCGCCGCACTGTTCACGCTGGTTATCGCGGTCACCGGTATCCTGCTGAACCACACCGAGGACTTCCAGTTCGACAGCCGGCACATCCGCGCAGACTGGATCCTCGACTGGTATGGCATCGAGGCGCCGCAGGATATGAAGTCCTTCCGCGTCGGCGAGCGTCACATCACGCTGATGGGTGAACACCTGTACCTGAACCGCAAAGAGATCGAGGGCAGTTACCGGGACCTGGTGGGGGTGCTGCAGAAAAGCGACATGTTCATTATCGCTGTCAGCGACAACATCCTGTTACTGACGCAACGCGGTGAACTCATCGAGCGCCTGCAGGGCAAGGACGGTATCCCGGCCGGTATCCTGCAGGTCGGCCTCGACGAAAACGGCACGGTGGTAGTACGTACCAGTCTTGACCGCTATCAACCCGACAACGATTTTCTGCGCTGGTCGCGGTATGAAGACAACACAACCACCGTGCACTGGGTACAGCCCGAGCCGCTGGAGCCCCGGCTCAAGTCATCCCTGCAGCAACACTTCCGGGGTGAAGTGCTGCCGGTCGAGCGGGTACTGCTGGATTTGCACAGCGGGCGCTTCTTCGGCCGCCCGGGTCCCTGGCTGTTTGATATCGCGGCGCTGCTGCTGATCCTGCTGTCGCTGTCCGGCACCTGGATCTGGCTGAAACGCCGGCGCTGATATGCCTCAGCGCCCGGCGCGTACCAGCCCGCCGAGGCCGGCATCTTCCAGCGCGTTATGCAGCAGCGCGCGTACTGCGCCGGCATCCTCGAATTCCCAGGCCTCGTCGAGCAGGCGCCCGACCGCCTCCATGCTGAAACTGCGTATCGCCCACTTCACACGCAGCAGGCTGGCGGCACTCATACTGAGTGAATCCACGCCCATCGCCAGCAACAGCAACGCCGCGGCCGGGTCACCCGCCATTTCGCCACATACGCTGACCGGGCGCTCCACCGCGTGTGCCTGTTCGATCACCTGCCGTATAGCGCGCAGTACCGCCGGGTGCAGCGCCTCGAACAGTTCCGCGACCTGTGCATTATTGCGATCTACCGCCAGCAGGTACTGGGTCAGGTCGTTGGTGCCGATAGAAAAGAAATCCACGCGCTTCGCCATGGCCGGTATCTGGTAAATCGCCGACGGCACTTCGATCATGACACCGATCTTCGGGAAAACGAGCGCCTCGCCCTCATCCACCAGCTCGTCAAAAGCGCGCCGGATCAGACCCAGCGCGGCATCGATCTCGTGCACACTGCTGATCATGGGCAACAGCAACTGAAGGTTGCCGAGCCCCGCATCGGCACGCAGGATAGCGCGCACCTGGATAAGAAAGATTTCCGGGTGATCCAGCGCAATACGAATACCGCGCCAGCCAAGGAACGGGTTTTCTTCCTCTACCGGGAAATAAGGCAGCCTCTTGTCACCACCGATATCCAGCGTGCGCACCGTCACCGGCGCCGGCGCAAAGGCCTCCAGCACTTGCCGGTAAGTACGGCGCTGCTCTTCTTCACCCGGGAAACGGTCACGGATCATAAACGGGACTTCAGTACGATACAGGCCGATACCTTCCGCACCGCAGCGTAGTGAGGGCGTGATATCGCTCAGCAGCCCGGTATTGGCATGCAGCGGAACGCATGTTCCATCCAGTGTCTCGGAGGACAGCTCGATCAGTTTCTGCAACTCATCGGTCAGTTCGGCCTCTTCCTGCTGCAGTCGCTGGAACTCTTTACGGATCGCCTGCGAGGGACGCACGAACAGGCGCGACTGGTAACCATCGACTACCAGTTCCTGGCCGTCCAGCCGCCCGACCGGCAGGTCGTCGATACCCATGACGGCCGGGATGCCCAGTGCACGCGCCAGGATCGCCACGTGCGAGGCACTGGAACCACGCGCCGACACCACACCCACCAGTGAGTTTACGGGCACCTCGGCCAGCTGGCTGGCAGTGACCTCCTCACCGACCAGAATGGTACCCGCCGTGAAATCCCTGACAGCCGGAACGATGCTCTGCAAACGCTCCAGGATGCGCCGGCCGAGATCGCGCACGTCACTGGCCCGCTCGCGCAGGTAGGGGTCTTCCATGTCCTCGAAAGCGGTGACGTGCTCAGTAATGGTGTTGCGCAGGGCGCCCGGCGCCCAGTTACCGGCGCGGATACCGTCCAGGGTGCCGTCCACCAGGTTTTCGCTGCGCAGCATCAGGATCAGCGCATCGAACAGGGCAATGTCCTCGGCAGGCAGGGAATCGACCATGCGCGCCGACATCATGCGCATGTCGCGCTCCACACCCGCCACGGCGGCACGGAAGTTCGCGATTTCCGCATCGATATCGTCCACCGCGCGGTCCGGGATGGCTTCCAGGTTAGCCAGCGGATAGACCACCACGGCATGCCCCACCGCCGCGCCGGGCGTTCCGGAGACCCCTTTCAGGGCATAGCGCGATTCATCCGAGGCCTGCAACAGGCGTGTGATATCGCCACTGGCGCCGGCATGGCTGATCGCACCGGCCAGTTGCGCCGCCAGCGTGAACAGGAAGGTCTCCTCCTGCTCGGCGAAACGGCGCCGTTCACGCTGCCGCACCACCAGCACGCCCAGCACCTTGCGGTGCTGGATAATGGGGACGCCGAGAAAACCGTGGAAGGCCTCCTCGCCGATCTCATCGGTAAACACGTAGGAAGGATGATCCGAGGCATTATCCAGGTTGAGCGATTCTTCGCGACGTGCCACCTCGCTGACCAGGCCTCGGCCGAAATCCAGCCGCACCTCGCCGACCGCATCGGCGTTATAGCCGTCGGTCGCCATCAGTACGTGCTGTTTCCCCTCGTCGTCCACCAGGTAGACCGAGCAGACATCCACCACCATTGCCTGTTTGACGCGCGCGACAATAATCGACAGGGCGCGCGCCAGATCCGGCGCGCGATTCACTTCCTGGATGGTTCTACGCAGGGTATCGAGCACGTTTAAGTTCCGGTTTTACCAGGACGTGACGCCCCGGAGTCAGGGTCAACGCGCGGAGTACGTTGGCATGTTGCCGCCGGGAAAGGCCAGCGGCGCGAGTTCTTTCAGGGCCTTTTCATACACGTTGCGCTTGAAGGAAACCACTTCACTCAACGGGTGCCAGTATTCAACCCAGCGCCAGTTGTCGAATTCAGGTTTGCTGTTGAGATCCAGCCGCACGAAACGCTCCTCGCCGACCAGGCGCAACATGAACCACACCTGCTTCTGGCCGACGCAGACGGGCTTCTGGTGGCGGCGGATATAGCGCTCAGGCAAGCGGTAGCGCAGCCAGCCACGGGTGGCGCCGAGGATATCGACGTGCTGCGGTTCCAGCCCGATCTCTTCCTCCAGCTCACGGTACATGGCCTGTTGCGGCGTTTCCTCGCGACGGATGCCGCCCTGCGGAAACTGCCAGGCATCCTGGTGTATCCGACGCGCCCACAGCAGACGCCCGTCGGGTTTGGTCAGGATAATACCAACATTCGGCCTATAACCATCTGAATCAATCACTTGCAAGCTCAATGACAAACTGTTTACGATCAATCCATTGTACACAGGGCGACACAGGGCGCAAATCAGCAAACTCTGATTTACCTTTTTCGGCCGGGCCGCTATGCTGACCGGCCAACCTGCATGATAGCGATTGAAAATCATGGCCTTAGCCCTCTTTGACCTGGACAATACCCTGCTTGCCGGCGACAGTGATTACCTGTGGGGCTGTTTCCTGGTGGAACACAGCATTGTCGACGGAGAAAGCTACGAATCCGAAAATCAGCGCTTTTACGACCAATATCTGGCAGGTTCTCTGGATATCTACGAATTTCTGCGCTTCCAGCTCAAGCCGCTGGCGCTCCACAAGCGGGAACAACTGGAACAGTGGCGGGAACAATACCTGGCGGAAAAGATCGATCCGGTGCTGCTTCCGGCCGCCCGCGAGCTGCTGGACAAACACCGCGCGCAGGGCGACGAGCTCCTCATCATCACCGCGACCAACCGTTTCATCACCGAACCGATTGCGGAACGCTACGGTGTCAGCCATCTGCTGGCGACAGAACCGGAACTGGTCGACGGTGAATATACCGGCAATGTCAGCGGCACCCCCTGCTTCCAGGCCGGCAAGGTCGAACGCCTGCAGGCGTGGCTGCAACAGCACGACCGCCACCTGGACGACAGCTGGTTCTACAGTGACTCGCACAATGACCTGCCGTTGCTGGAAACAGTCACGCACCCGGTCGCCGTGGATCCCGATGAACAGCTGAAACAACACGCACAGGCGCAGGGCTGGCCGGTCATCAGCCTGCGGTAACCACGCTTGCGCAAGATCCATCCCGCCTCCCTGTTAGTCCTGCTGAGCACAGCGGCCCTGCTGGGCGCCTGGTTCAGCCTCACCACCGGCCCGCTGAGCGTCTCCCTGCACGATATCCTGCGCCAGCCGGACAGCCTGCAGGCGCAGGTTTTCTGGGAACTGCGCTTTCCGCGCAGCGCCACGGCGTTCATGACCGGCGCACTGCTCGGCATCGCCGGCGCCCTGATGCAGGTCCTGTTGCGTAACCCGCTCGCCGACCCTTATATCCTGGGCATTTCCGGCGGCGCCTCGACCGGCGCGCTGCTGGCGATCATGGCCGGCGCCGGCACCCTGGTCCTGCAGACGTCGGCCTTCGCCGGCGCCCTGCTGTCGATTCTGCTGGTGTTTTCCCTGGCCCATGGACGCGGCAACTGGGACACCACACGCCTGCTGCTGACCGGCGTGGTACTGGCGGCCGGCTGGGGCGCCATCATCAGCCTGCTGCTGGCCATCAGCCCCGGCACCCGGGTACAGGGCATGCTGTTCTGGCTGATGGGCGACCTCGGTTTTGCCCAGTCACCGGTACCCGGTGGCATTGTGCTGCTGGCGGTGACACTGCTGGCGTTCATGCTCTCGGCCGCGCTGAACCTGCTGGCCGGCGGTGAACTGCGCGCCGCCTCGCTGGGTGTCGACACCGGCCGACTGCGCGTTGCCATTTACCTGCTGGCTTCACTGGCGACCGCCACGGCGGTTACCCAGGCGGGCAATATCGGCTTCATCGGGCTGATCGCACCGCACATGCTGCGCCTGGCCGGGGCACGCGACCACCGTGTGCTGATACCCGGTGTAGTTTTGCTGGGCGGTACCCTGCTGCTGTTCGCCGACGGCCTGTCGCGGCTGGTGATCGCACCGCGCCAGCTGCCGGTCGGGGTGCTCACCGCGCTGCTCGGCGTGCCGCTGTTCCTGTACCTGCTGTACCGCTCGCGCGGCATCCGTCATGGCTGAGTCGCCCGTGCTGCTGAGCTGTTCCGGCGTCGATATCAGCATCGGCGAGGTGACCATCACACGCCGGCTCGAATTGTGTATCGAAGCCGGCCAGTGCTGGTGCCTGCTGGGCCGTAACGGCACCGGCAAGACCACCCTGCTGCAAACACTGGCCGGACTGCGCCCGCCCGCGGCAGGGCGTATCGCGCTGAACGGCACTGCGCTCGAACAACTGCCACGCCGCCAGGTCGCGCAACAACTCGGTATTCTGTTCCAGGATTTTGAAGACAGTTTCCCGGCCAGCGTGCTGGAAACCGTGCTGCAAGGCCGCCACCCGCACCTGCACAACTGGCAATGGGAGAGTGCCGAAGACTACCGTATCGCCCGCGCCGCACTGGCTGAGCTGGGGCTGGACAGCCTGGAACAGCGCAATGTGCAGACCCTGTCCGGCGGCGAACGCCAGCGGGTCGGCATTGCCACGCTGCTGGCCCAGCAGACACCCCTGCTGTTGCTCGATGAACCCACCAGCCACCTCGACCTGCAGCACCAGCTGGACATCCTGCAGACCCTGGTTGCGCAGTGCCGCGCCCGCAACAGCGCGGTGCTCATGGTCCTGCACGATATCAACCTGGCAGCGCGCTTTGCCGATCACGTCGTGTTGCTGATGGGCAATGGCGAGCACCGCCTGGGGCGCAGTGAGGACATCCTGCAAACCGACCAGCTGGAGCAGTTATACGGGCACCCGCTGATGCAGATCGACACCGCCACGGGGCCGGCCTGGCTACCGCGCTGATGTGTCGATTTTCTTAACTCGCCTATCCTCCGGACTCTCTTAAACAAGCGGCATTAGGTCTTGTTTTCATACCAGATTTTTTATGCACAATCCTGGTGCGCACAAACAGGCGTCGACATTGTTTACACAAGCATTTACCGCCCAAACCGGAAACAAATCTATCTGATTGATTAATATATAGAATAGACTTTCGGGCATGCCATTTGCTCTGTTTTCAGGTGTGAGGAGAATCCCGGGATCGCACCTATGAAGCAACAAGCACAGGTCATTGCCGGCAACCAGGCAGGTGACCGCAGAGTCGCCGTCGATCGTCGCCGGCACAGCTGGCGCACCGTTACCTACTGCGGGCTGCACGGCCGCGGCCGGCGCCGTAACGCACGCCGCGAACAACACAGTTATTACCTGGACTGGTACAAACCCGGCCTGGTGTTCACCGGTCTTGGCATACTGCTACTCAGCTGCCTGGATGCGCTGCTCACGCTGACCCTGCTGAGCCACGGCGCCTACGAGGCCAATTATTTCATGGCCCGGCTGCTGGAATCCGGTGACGTGGTATTTATCGTTACCAAGGTGGCTATCACCGCTGTCGGCATCCTGTTCCTGCTCATGCATTCGCATTTCCGTCTGCTGAGCATGACCAATGGCAAGCGGTTGTTGCAGGTACTGCTGTCCGTGTACGGGCTATTGATTGCTTATGAACTGATATTACTGGGGGCCATACGATGACACGTACGATCAACTGGCAAACAATCGCTGCCACCAGCGGCGCCGGTTCCCGGGCTGCGGCATCGGCGCTTGCAGATCGACTGGCTGCAGCTTGGAAAGAATCCAGCCAGGCAGGGGCGGGTTATCGCTGTAGCCACAGGACACGCCCAGGTTGTTGGGATCAAAAATTTTCACGAAACCAGGTACGCTGACGTCGTCCACGTAGACGACGCCGCAGTAATCCTCGGCATGTTCGCGGCGTAGCAGTTCGTCCACTTCGTCGATAAAGCGTACCACTTCGGCTTCTGAAACTGTCTCGGTGGGCGGCTCCTCGCCCACGGCATACAGGTACCAGTTACCCGCCGCGTCGTTACGCAGGCAATCCCAGAATGCATCCAGTTGTTCCCAGCGCAGGATGCCCGAAAAAGTCCCCCTGAAGGCGGTCCGGAAGTCGACTGGTTCTGTCTCCATATTTTTTCCTCACAACCCTTTTTTCCCCGTCGTTCAAAACTAATACATACCCGGGGGATGATCAACTATATAGCGACAGAGAAGCTTCGTTGTGTGCGTTGAGGTGGCTTTTTTTGGGCGCCCCATTGAAACTACAAGGGCATTAAAGTCAACGGGTTATAGTGCGAACGGCTTGACAGGCATGACCGGGGAAATGTACTGTCCGGCGGCGTTTAAACCTTACTCTTCAGGAGCAGACACGTGTTGCAGGCACCGATCGTGATTATCGGCATCGGCGAAATGGGCGGTGTTTTTGCGCGCGGGTTTCTGCGCAGTGGCTACCCGGTTTTCCCGGTGACACGCGGACAGTCCATGACGGAGGTCGCAGAGGCCGTCCCCGAGCCCGCCATAGTATTGCTGGCGGTCGCAGAAAACGACCTGTACACCACGCTGGACGAGATCCCGGCCGGCTGGCGCTCACGGGTAGCGCTGCTCCAGAATGAGCTGCTGCCGGATGACTGGATTCGCCACGGTTATGACAACCCCACGGTAATCTCGGTCTGGTTCGAGAAAAAGAAGGGCCAGGATGCGCGCGTTATTATCCCCTCACCGGCCTTCGGCCCGCAGGCCGGGTTGCTCGCGCAGACGCTGGGCAGTATCGATATCCCGGTGCGGGTGCTGGGCGGCAGTGATGAACTGCTGTTCGAACTGGTGCGCAAGAATGTTTATATCCTGACCACCAATATCGCCGGCCTGAAGGTGGGCGGGACGGTCGGGGAACTCTGGTCGCAGCAGCGCGAGCTCGCCACCCGGGTCGCTGAAGAAGTCATCCTGTTACAGGAAAAACTCACGGGTCAAACACTGGATCACGCCGGGCTGATCGCCGGTATGGTGGAAGCCTTTGACGGCGATACCGGGCACAAGTGCATGGGGCGCAGCGCGCCGGCCCGGCTGCAGCGTGCACTGAATCTGGCCGACAAGTACCAGCTGGAGTTACCGACCCTGCGCGGTATCGCCGCCGGACTGCCGGTCGAGGGGCCATAACCAGGCCGCACCGCGCACGCCGCTGGAGTCACCGTACTTCGGCGCCACCAGCCGGGTGTCGACCCGGTCGGAAAAGACATATTGCCCCCAGGCTGCCGGCACATCCCGGTACAGGCGCTGGATATTGCCCAGCCCGCCGCCCAGCACGATCACCTCGGGATCGATGATATTGATAATGCCGGCCAGCGAGCGTGCCAGGCGATCGATGTAGCGCTGCAGGGTCTTTCCGGCGGTGCTGTCGCCGGCAGTGTCGAGTGCCGCGATGTCTGCAGCCGGTAACTGCTGTCCCGTGGCCTGCCGGTAATCCCGCTCCAGCCCGGGGCCGGACAACCAGGTTTCTATGCAGCCCTGCCTGCCGCAGTAACACGCCGGCCCGGGACGTTCGTCATCACCGGGCCAGGGCAAGGGGTTGTGTCCCCATTCACCGGCAATGGCGTTGATGCCTGACAACAGGCGACCATGACAAACAACACCGCCACCGGTGCCGGTACCGATAATGACGCCAAACACACTGTCGGCACCCGCGGCGGCACCATCGCTGGCCTCCGACAGGGCGAAACAGTCGGCATCGTTGGCCATGCGCAAGGGGCGCTGCAACAGCGACTGCAGGTCTTCCAGCAGGGGGTTGCCGTTGAGGCACACAGAATTGGAATTCTTCAACAGGCCGGTGGCGCGGGAAATCGCGCCGGGGGTGCCGATACCGACGCTGGCGCCGGCGCCGAGTTCCTGTTCGGCGGCAGTGACCAGCCCGGCGATGCATTCAAGCGTCGCCGGGTAATCACCCTGCGGTGTTGCCACCCGCCGGCGCAGTACTTCACTGCCAGCTGCATCCAGCGCCACCAGTTCGATCTTGCTGCCGCCCAGGTCAATGCCTATGCGAAACCGGTCCACAGGAGGATTGCCAGGTCAGCGCTAACGATCGCGGGCCGGTGTTTTTATCACTAGCCTGCCCAGCCGGCCAGCGTCAGCAGTGACAGCACCACCAACCAGAGTGTCAGGGTGCGCCACACCAGGCGCATGGCGGCACGCACCGGGGCCTGTGCGGCCTCGCTGTCCGAACCATCGGTCAGACCCAGGGCGCCGGCGCCGGTAATGGCCAGGATCCGCTCCGAGCCTTCGCTGCCCTGCGGGGTTTCGCGGTGCGCCTCGCGCCAGCCTTCGATAGCCGCATCGAAATGCCCGCTCAACGCATAGCCCAGTGCCACCAGGCGCGCCGGCAGCCACACCAGCACGGCATACAACCAGGCCACACTGTCGCCGAACTCGCCGATCTCGCGGCGCTGCTGGTATAGCACCGCCGCGCTGCGGTACATCACCGCACCCAGCGGCCCCAGCAGCATGAACCAGAATAGCACCGCAAACAGGCGGTCATTCGACTCCACCAGTACCGCCTCACCCACCTGGCGCGCGCAGTCCGCCGCGCCTTCGGGAACCGGGCGGTCTTTCAGCAGACGGCTGGCAGCACGCCGGCGCAGGTCGGTATCGCTGGATTCGCAGACCTCACACCAGGTATCGACGTCGATGGCCAGGTCACGCGGCCCCATGCAGTACACAAAAGTACCGACGTAGAACAGCAGCCCCACCAGGCCGAACAGCCAGTCGCTGATCCAGTCCTGCAACAGGCCGACCGTCACCCATAGTGGCAACATCACCAGCAGCAGGCCGCCGATATGATCCCAGGCCGGGCCGTTGAAGCGCTCGCGCATCCAGTCGACATAGCCCAGGAAGTGTTCGTAGTGGCGATACTCATGCAGATGCGTCAACAGACGATCCGCGGCGATACCCAGCAGGACGGAGATAAGAGTCATAGTGCCCGCACGCTACCGCCTGCCCGCGCAGGCTGTCAAGCGAGCAGGCCGCGCAACCGTGGCCAGTCGAAGCCGGGGCCGGGATCGGTCTTGCGGCCGGGGGCAATATCACTGTGCCCGACAAGGTCATCGACACCGATGTCCGGATACTCTGTGCGCAACAGCCGGATCACGTCAGCCAGCTGCCGGTACTGGATGTCCTCGAAGCCATCCTCGTCACACCCCTCCAGTTCGATACCGATGGCGAAGTCATTGCAGGCGCTGCGCTCACCGTAACAGGACTCCCCGGCATGCCAGGCGCGCTGCGTGAACGGGACGTACTGCACCAGTTCCCCGTCACGGCGGATCAGCAGGTGCGCGGAGACCCTGACGCCCTCGATTTCGGCAAACCAGGGATGTGCGGAAATATCCAGGCGGTTGCTGAAGAAATCATCGATCCAGGGCCCGCCATACTCGCCCGGCGGCAGGCTGATGGCGTGTACCACGACCAGGGACGGCGCGCAGCCGGCCGGCCGGGCGTCGCAATTTGGCGACAGCAGCCGGCGCGCCTGCACCAGCCAGGCATCCTGTATCGACAGTGACATGAGGTTCCCCGTTACCACACAAGTGCCATTATGGAGTCTCCGTCTGTTCAGTTACAATGTGCGCCTGTTTTGGCACATCCCGGCATTGCAAGGAGCCTTTGTGAAAGCGACCATCCTGTTTATAGTCCTCGTGTTTGGCCTGTTCGCCAACGCCATGGCGGAAACCCGTTACGTCAGTGACCGCCTGGAAATCCAGATGCGCACCGGCAAGGGCACGCAGTTCCGCATCCTGCGCATGCTGCCCAGCGGCACCCCGGTGGAAATTCTCGAAACCGACCAGGAAAACGGCTATTCGCGGGTACGGGTGCCGGGCGGCGTGGAAGGCTGGGTACTGAGCCGGCTGCTGATGAAAGGCCGGGCGGCGCGTGACAAGCTGGCAGACGCGGAAAAGCGCCTGGCGAGCCTGGAACTGGAAAACCGCAAACTCAGCACCTCGCTGAGTGAACTGCGCAAGGCCAAGGGCAGCGGCGACAAGCAGCTGGGCCAGCTGGACAAGGAAAACCGCAAACTGAAACAGGAGCTGGAAAACATCCGCCGCACCGCCTCCAGCTCGCTGGCAATCGATGCCGAGAACCGCGAGCTCAAGAGCCGCATCGTTGCCTACGAACGACAGCTGCAAAGCCTGCAGCAGGAAAACAGCGGGTTGAAGGACCGCACCGCGCGCGACTGGTTCATGGTCGGTGCCGGGGTGGTTATCCTGGGGATGATTATCGGGCTGATTATTCCGCGCATCCGCTGGCGCAAGAAATCCAGCTGGGATTCGCTGTAAGGGAATTTCGGGACAATACGTCATCCCGGCGAAGGCCGGGATGACGTATAAATTTGCAGGGCTACTCGTCAGTCACACAACCCAGCGAAGCATCCTTCACGTTCTTGATGTACTTGTGCAACGTGCCGCGTGTCGCCTTGTAGGGCGGCATATTCCATTCTGCAAGGCGCTTCGCCATCTCGTCATCGCTGACATCGACATCCAGGCGCTGCGTGCCGGCATCAATGGAAATGACATCACCGTCGCGGATCAGGCCGATCGGCCCGCCTTCCTGGGCCTCGGGCACCACGTGGCCGATAATGAAGCCGTGTGAACCGCCGGAGAAGCGGCCGTCGGTAATGAGTGCGACATCCTTGCCCAGCCCGGCCCCCATAATCGCCGAGGTGGGGGTCAACATCTCAGGCATGCCCGGACCGCCCTTCGGGCCCTCGAAGCGGATCACCACCACGTCGCCCTTCTGGACTTCCTTGTTTTCCAGCCCTTTCAGCATGTCTTCTTCGCAATCGTAGACACGCGCCGGCCCTTTGAACTGCAGGCCTTCCTTGCCGGTGATTTTCGCCACCGAGCCACCCGGCGCCAGGTTACCTTTCAGGATCTGGATATGCGCGGTTGCCTTGATCGGGCGATCCATCGGCATGAACACCTCCTGGCCGGCTTTCAGGCCCGGCAGGTCGGCGACGTTTTCGCCGAGCGTCTTGCCGGTGACAGTCAGGCAGTCGCCGTCCATCAGGTCATGTTCCAGCAGGTATTTGATTACCGCCGGGGTACCGCCGACATCATGCAGGTCTTCCATCACGTATTTGCCGGACGGTTTCAGGTCGGCCAGGAACGGCACCCGGTCGCTGACTTTCTGGAAATCATCGAGGCTGAGCGGCACGTCCACGGCACGCGCCATGGCGATCAGGTGCAGCACCGCGTTGGTCGAACCGCCCAGTGCCATGACGATGACCATGGCATTCTCGAACGCGGCGCGGGTCATGATGTCGCGCGGCTTGATATCTTTTTCCAGCAGCTGGCGGATCGCCAGCCCGGCCTGCAGGCATTCTTCCAGCTTGCCGGGGTCAATGGCGGGGATGGAGGCGCTGTAGGGCAGGCTCATACCCAGTGCCTCGATCGCGGATGCCATGGTGTTGGCCGTGTACATGCCGCCACAGGCGCCGGCGCCGGGACAGGAATTCTCGACGATCATCTCGCGATCGTGGTCGTCGATCTTGCCCGCGATGTACTCACCGTAGCTCTGGAAGGCCGAGACGATATCCAGCGTGGCATTTTTCCAGTGCCCCGGCTTGATGGTGCCGCCATAGACCATCAGTGACGGTCTGTTGATACGCCCCATCGCGATGAGCACGCCCGGCATGTTCTTGTCACAGCCGGGGATGGAAATATTGGCGTCATACCACTGGGCATTCATCACCGTCTCGACGGAGTCGGCGATGATGTCACGTGACTGCAGAGAGTAGCTCATGCCGTCAGTGCCCATGGAGATACCGTCACTGACACCGATGGTGTTGAAGCGCATGCCCACCAGCCCGGCGGCCTGCACGCCCTCCTTGATCTTTGCCGCAAGATCATTGAGGTGCATGTTGCAGGTATTGCCCTCCCACCAGACGCTGGAGATGCCGACCTCGGGTTTCTGCATGTCCTCGCGGGTCAGCCCGGTGCCGTACAACATGGCCTGGGAAGCGCCCTGCGAGCGCGGTTCGGTGATACGCGAGCTGTATCGGTTCAGTTTTTTGGACATAGCCACCTCAGAAAGACCGGGATACCGTTATCGAGCAGGGTATTCTACCGGCCAAAGAGGCGCACTCCAATGCACTTTTATGCGCTTTCGCAGATCAGGCGCAGCCGTTCTTCGCTCAGGACTGGTGACAGCTCCTGAAACCGAAGATCGCGTAGGCCGGGCACCAGCCCATCAAACCGGTCAATAACGGCACCGCGCCGATCAATCCCCAGGGAAACAGTGTATCCGCCAGCGGGCCGACAAAGGTCAGCACCAGCAGAACACTGCCTGCCACTATACGAAATCCACGATCGATACCACATACATTAGCCATGACTCACCTCACAGGGCACTTGTTGAAAAGAGGATTCAACAATACCCGTCCGCGCAGCAAACAGCAGTGATTAAGTCACTGAACTCCCACACCATGCCTGCGCGGTATGTTTCACACCTCCGCGTCGTGCCAGACCTGCAACAGGCCGTCAGGCTGGAGAATTTCGACTTCCCCGCGGCGCACGATGATCCAGCCCCGCTTCTCGAAGACTTTCAGCTGGCGACTGATGACCTCGCGCGCGGTACCCAGCTCACTGGCCAGTTGCTGGTGGGTTGCGGTCACCGTGCCCGGCCGATTGCCGCAGCGATCGATCAGGTGCCTGGCCAGCCTTGCATCGATACGGCCGAAGGCGACTTCTTCCACGCGCTGGATCAGGTCACTCAGACGCTGCCCCTGGCCGGCAAACACAAAACGGCGGAACGCCGCGGAACGGCCCAGCATTTCGTTAAAGGTGGCCTGCGGTATGATCAGTGCCCCGGTTTCTGTTTCGGTGACACCCTCAGCCGGGTAGGATTCCTGACTGATCAGGCAGGAGGTGGTGATCACACAGGACTGGCCTGCGCCCACGCGGTACAGGACCACTTCGCGGCCACCCGGCGACAGCGTCTGCACCCGGACGCAGCCATCCACCACCACCAGGTAGTTGCGGCACACATCGCCGCGGTGGAACACGGTCTGCCCGGCCGGAAGGCGCACACACTGCACCTGGGCGCGCAGCTGTTGCATGGATACATCGTTCCCGGGAAACCATTTTTCCAGCAGTTGTTCGGCGTTATTCATGGCACTACCCGCTCAGGGGAACTCAAATCAACCCGCCATGCCGGCGCAGGCCGGCATCCAGTTTGATGACGAAGGCTCAATTATTCAGAGTTTACCGGACAATAACAGCTGCAATCGGAAATAAAAAAGGCGCAGACAAAAGCCTGCGCCAGGTGCCCGGTTCAGAGGAGAGGAAGATTCGCTGATGATCTTGCCTGAACCGCGGGATCATATCGGCATGTGCACAATCTAGCACCGATGCCCGGCGTCCGGAATGTGGCACAGTGTCGCGCGACAATTTGTCGCACGCCGCGGGTTCCGGAACTGCTAGAATTCCCGCATGCGACTTCAGGATCCGACCAGGGACAGCAGCACACGCAACCTGAAGCGTCTGTTCATGTTACGCAGCCTGGTCATCGGCGGCGAACTGCTTGCGCTGTTACTGGCCAACACCCTGGCCGGGCTGGAACTGCCGGTACAGCCCCTGCTGCTCATTATCGGTATCCTGACTGCGGTAAATTTCTGGACCTGGCGCAGGATTCTCGGCTCGACCAGCATCCGGGACGGGGAGTTTTTTATCCAGCTGTCGATCGATGTACTGGCGCTGACCGGCGTGCTGTATTTTACCGGTGGCGCCACCAATCCCTTTGCCTGGTTTTTCCTGATCCCGCTGATCATCGCCGCGACCGTGCTGTCAGCCACCGCAACCTGGTCGATGGCGCTGCTGACTACCGCCTGCTACACGCTGTTGATGTTCTATTTCATACCGCTGGCGGGTAATGACCACATGCAGCACGATGCCAATTTCGCCCAGCACGTGTTCGGCATGTGGTTCGGCTTCGTGCTGAGCGCCGCGCTTATCGCCTGGTTCGTGGTCGGCATGGCCAATACCCTGCGCAAACGCGACCGCCTGCTCGCCGAGGTTCGCGAACACGCACTGCGCGATGAACAACTGGTGGCGATGGGCACACTCGCCACCGGCGCCGCCCACGAACTCGGCACACCACTGGCCACCATGGCGATCCTGACCAAAGAACTGGAACGGGCCGATGTCTCCGCTGACATGCAACGCAAGCTGGGCATCCTGCACAACCAGATCAGGCGCTGCAAACAGGCCCTGTCGGTGATTTCAGCATCCGCCGGCGAGGTGCCCGCCGAAAGCGGCGGCCTGGTACAGGTGGAACACTTTATCGAAAAGCTGACGACTGAATGGCAGCAACTGCACCCCGACACGGCGCTGGACGTCCAGCTGCAGGATGGAGCCTCACAAGCTCACATTGTTGCTGAATACACCCTGCACCAGGCATTGATCAATCTGCTCAACAACGCCGTGGAAGCCTCATCGGAAACACTGGTCCTGAAAGCCGGCTGGGACAGCCGCCGGCTGGAAATCGAAATCCTGGACCGCGGGCCTGGCCTGCACCCGCAAACCGCCAGTACAATTGACCAGCGCAAGACAAGTCACAAGGAGTACGGCATGGGCCTTGGCCTGTTCCTGACCCACGCCACGTTGCAGCGGCTGGGCGGAAATATCGAACTGTTCGATCGCGAGGGCGGCGGCACCTGTACCCGCGTCGTCCTGCCACTGGCAACCTTCTCGCTGTCATGAATACAGAAGCCGACTCGAAACCATCCCTGCTGATCGTAGACGACGACGAGATCTTCTGCGAAGTCCTGTCGGATGCGCTGACGGATCGCGGCTATGAAGTTGCCAGCGCACACGATATCAAGGGCGGCCTGGAACAGGCGGCGCGTTTGTCACCAGAGTATGCCGTTATCGACCTGCGTATCGGTCAGGAATCCGGTCTGACACTGGCACAGCAGCTACATGCACAGGACGAGAACACGCGCATGGTGATCCTGACGGGTTACGCCAGCATCACAACCGCCGTGGAAGCCATCAAGCTGGGCGCCGTGCATTACCTGACCAAACCCGCCGACGCCGACGAGATTCTCGCCGCGCTGCACAAGGATGAAGGGGATGCCAGCGTACCGCTATCCGGGAACCCGCTCTCGGTCAAACGCCTGGAATGGGAGCACCTGCAGAAAGTACTGGCTGAATGCAACGGGAATATCTCGGCCGCGGCCCGCAAGCTGTGCATGCACCGGCGCACCCTGCAACGCAAGCTGGCCAAGCGGCCGGTGAAAAGCTAGGGCGACGATACCTTCGGGGCACCGGTCAGCCAGATAGTCACACGGCGATTCTTCGCCAGTGCCGGTTCGCCGGAATCCGTGACCAGCGGCTGGCTCTCGCCGAAGAAACGAGACTCGATCGCCCCGGAAGCAACGCCACGCGAGCGCAGGTAACGTGCTGCCATGTTGGTACGGCGCTGCGACAGCAGCATATTGAAATCGGCGTCGCCACGCGCGTCGGCATGCCCGCCCAGCACAATACGGAAATCCTTGCGCTTGCGGTAATCGCGCGCAACCTGTTCCAGGGTACGACGTGCGGCGCGGCTCAGGCGATCACTGTTGGTGGCGAAGAACACATTCTTTTCCGCCACCGGTTCAAAATCCAGGTATAACAAGCCGGCCGTACAGGCCAGAAACGCCGGCAGTGCCTCGCGGAACCGAACCGGCATCAACGCTACCTGCACCCGGTCCCTGCCGTCACCCCAGTCGGCAAATTCGAACACCGGCTGCATGCCCTGTTCCAGCTCGGCATAGATACGCATGGCCTGCTCACGCGGTACGCGCAATGGCATGCTGCCCTGCCTGAAATTAAAACTGCCCAGCTCACGGCTCTCACCAACGTGCTTCCAGGCCGGCACCTCGGAAGACAGCTGTGCCTGGTGATCGCGCACCGGCGGCTGGTCGACGTGAATGGAAAACCGCAGCCGCTGGCCGGACGCCTGCTCGAAACGGGCCCGCCCAAAATGCGGGATCTCATGGCTCAAGGCACAAAAACCGGCGCGCGACTCGACTTCCCAGCGCGACTGTTCCCAACTGGCCTGGAATTGCTGGGTGGAAGCAAACAGGCCCTGGCTGACCAGGACCAGCCCAAGCCACAGGCCTGTGCCGGTGCAGCGATGTCGTAATACGTTTTTCATACCCAGTGTTTCGACGCGCCATGCCCGTAGCTTGAGCAACATCCGGCAACAGCGCCTGCTGGTACAGGAATTGCGAGGTATCCAGCCAGCACAGCCCACTCCCCGGAAACAGCCGATTGTCCTCCAGGTGGAGTGGACATTTGTCATACTGGCATGACAAAACGTCAGTCATGGCGCCTGGCGCGTCGGTCAACTATACACCGGCCAGGTATACCACCCCCCCAGAATCTTATATTTTATTGTTATTTTACAATTAATTAAAAAATATCCCCGGGTGCCCGTATAATTCCCGAAGCTGACATGTAAGGTATTTCTAATAGTCTGATTAGCCAAATATGCATAAATAGACGGCTATTCTGTCGGTATTTTTATCACTCCCCCAACAGCCCCTGTCAGCCTCTCGAACCCCCCATTGGAAATAGGATAACTCCTTGTTAAACAGGGGGAATGCAGAACTGGCCCGCAATTTGCGATAGTCGGCGCAATGGAGATGCCCGGAAAGCGCAGTACGACGCGTTGCAACAGGGCCGGACATGTCCTTCCTGTAAACCAACAATGGCAGCCAATACCATGAGCAACATACCTGCACCGACATCGAATATCAGCGACATCAGGCGTGCCGGCTACCCGCCGCAGGCTCACAGCGCCAATATCTGCATCGTTGGCCACAATGACTTCACCACCGACAGTCTTGCCAGCATGCTCGGCGCACAGAGCACCAGCTACCTGGTGTCCTGCGTGGCACCCGGCGACACCTTCATGACCCGGCTTGCCGCCACACAACCGGATGTACTGCTGATACAGAACGGCGCCATGAAGATGCCTGTCGAACAGTTCATCCAGGATATTCTGGAAGCATACCCTGACATGCGCCTGCTGGTGTTCGGCAAGAACCTGGATGACGACTACCTGTACCGACTGGTGCGTTGCGGCGTGCATGGCTATATCAACGAACGCATGAACGGCGACCACATCAAGCGCGCGCTGGAAAGCGTTATCAACGGCCGGACCTGGATCGAGCGCCATATCATGGAGCGCTTTATAAGCAGCCAGCACGATTTCGATGCCATTATGGAATCCCAGTTCTACGCCAGGATCGAATTGCTGTGCACCAACCTCAGCCGGCGCGAAATCGAGATCCTGTGCGAAGTCGTCAAGGGGCTGGCGATCAAACAGATCGCCGAGCAGGTTCACCTGTCCCACCAGGGGGTAAAAATGCACCTGGCCAAGCTGTTCAGGAAGTTCAAGGTCGCCAACCGCAACCAGCTTATTCTGGCCACGTTCGATGCCATCAGCCCGGTCAGAGACCTGTCGGTACTGCTGCGCAACGGGCTGAACCGCCGACTGGACATGCCCGGCTGACACATTCCCTCCAACGGCTGCTCACTTCTGCCCGACGGTGTCGGGCATTTTTTTGCCGGCAGGAAAGGCGGCCAATGCCCCACCAGGCAATTTCCGCCAATCCGCCAGTGTGTTACATTCGTCACAGAGTCAATAGTAGAATATAAACAAGTACTTATGGCCGCACAGTCCCGTGCACAGCCCCGCTTCCTGGTCTACAATTAATGAATACTAATAAAATATGCCAGATTGGCAGCCAGAATAATCCTGCGGGAGGGATCTATGAGCAGAAAAAAATTCTCGGTTGAAGTGCAGTCGCTGATTGATGCCCAGGATAACCCTTTTGTACTGATTGACGAAGACTACAATATTGTCGCCACCAACACGGCCTACAACCAGGCCTATGGTATAGGGGAGCCCGATATTGTCGAGCGCAAGTGCTACCAGGTATCGCACCGCTCGGATGTCCCCTGTCATGAAAACGGCGAAGACTGCCCGCACAAACGCGTATTCGAAACCCGCAAGCCGCACCAGGTCCTGCACATTCACTACGACACTGACGCCCACCCCGAGCATGTCCGCATCAAGGGCTCACCGATTTTCGGGCTTGACGGCCGCATGTACCTGGGCGAGGCGGTATTCCCGCTGGCGCACAGCGAAGATCTCAACTGTGAACAACAGCGCATGATCGGAAAGTCCACGGCCTTTCAGGGCTGCATCGAAGAACTCAGCCGCGCCGCCGCAACCGATGCACCGATACTGCTCAGCGGGGAAAGCGGGGTCGGCAAGGACCTGGCCGCCGAATATATTCACCGGCGCTCGGAGCGCAGCGGCCACAGTTTCACCATGGTCGATTGCAGCGCCATTTCCGAAGCCGTTTTCGAAAGCGAACTGTTTGGCCATGAACGCGGCGCATTCACCGGCTGTATCGGGCGCCGTTACGGCCTGTTCGAACAGGCCGACGGCGGCACCCTGTTTTTCAACGAAATCGGCGATCTGCCGCAGGCCCTGCAAGGCCGGCTGTTACACGCCATGGAAACCGGCCGCTTCCGCCGCGTCGGCGGCCGCGAA
Source organism: Gammaproteobacteria bacterium (assembly GCA_011374975.1). Taxonomy (GTDB): domain Bacteria; phylum Pseudomonadota; class Gammaproteobacteria; order DSM-19610; family DSM-19610; genus Thiogranum. Next base: position 31,489 of record DRNU01000249.1, read on the forward strand.
CTGCTCAGCTCCGATGCACGGATTATCTGCGCCAGCAGCAAGAACCTGCGCCAGCTGGTCGCCGCCAACCGCTTCCGCGCCGACCTCTATTACCGCATCGCCGGCATCACCTGTGAAATACCGTCACTGCGCCAGCGCCGCAGTGACATCAACGAGCTGGCCAATACCCTGCTGCAACGCATGGCCAGCGGCAAAAACGCCAGCTTCAAACTGACCGAGGATGCCTGCGAAGCCCTGAAAGGCTATGATTACCCCGGCAACATACGCGAACTGCGTAATATTCTGCAGCGTGCCGCATCGCTGAGTACCAACGGCATTATCACCGCACAGGAAATCCATCTCGAAGATCCTGTCGTCAACAGTCACGGCGACGGCACACTGCACCTGACCGACCAGAACGGCAATGAGCCTTCCATCAAAGGGCTCGAATCACAGTACATTGCCGAACTGCTCGCGGAACACCGCGGCAAGCGCTCACGGGTGGCAAACATCCTGGGTATCAGCGAACGCACGCTGTACCGCAAACTGAAACAGTACGGCCTGCAGGATATAGGCCGCACCCACCATTAAGCGTCTAGCCGGGCAGGCGTACTATCTCCCGGTAGCCGCCTTCCACCAATTGCCGTGCTTCGGCCAGCAGGTCGCTGCCCGTGCCTGTGAACTGTTCTTCCGCGCAACCGGCAGCCAGCACGGCATACACCGCATCCGGGGATTCACCACCATCGACACCGTCCAGCATGCGCAGCAGACAACACCAGTGGCCGGCAAGGTTGCCGACAGTACGCATCACGACCTCGCCGCTGCGCCGCAAACGCGCCTGGCGCACCTGTAGATAATGCCTGGCCGCCTCCAGCTGCCGGCGCAGCGGCAGATCGAGGTCGAAGCCCAGTGCAATGTGCGCGGCATCGCCCGCCAGGTAAACAGCATCATCGTCCTGTACGCGCGCTACCGGCTGTTCCGTTTCGCGCCAGGTCAGTTGTTCACCGATACACGGCTGCTCCGTAGCCGGGTCCAGCGGAAATTTATAGAAGCCCCATTTGGCGCCCAGCCAGCACTCTATCAGCACCTTGTCCTCGTCCACGCGGCACTCGCCGGTATCGTCATCGACCTGCACCCAGGCATCCGGGTCATGCTGCCAGCGCTGAAAATCACGCTCCGGCGGTTTTCCGTAACGCGATTCCAGCGCCTGCCAGCGTTGCTGAAACCATTGCCAGTCGCGTTGATAGTCCGGGTTGCGGCGCAGGAATTCCCAGGCCCACTGCGCAGCATCCAGCGCATCGGTATAGCTGTAGTGCTCCGGCTCGCGCCAGTTTCTCTGATTCATTCTTTTCCCGTCACCCGAATACCGGTAGGCTTGCCAAAACAACGGGCCGACCGCTATGCATAAAACACCCACGTTACTGGAAATGATACAGGCGCTGATCGCAACACCGTCGGTCAGCAGCGTGGACCCCGCGCTCGACCAGCCCAACCTGCCGGTCATCAACCTGCTGGCCGACTGGCTCAACACGCTGGGTTACCGGGTCGAGATTCTGCCGCTGGCCGACCAGCCCGGCAAGGCCAACCTGATTGCCACCCTCGGCAGCGGCCCCGGCGGCCTGGTGCTGGCCGGGCATACCGATACCGTACCTTATGACGACGGGCGCTGGAACCACGACCCGTTCCGCCTGACCGAGGCCGACAACCGCCTGTACGGTCTCGGCACCTCTGACATGAAGGCGTTCCTGGCGCTGGCCATCGAGGCGGCCCGTACCTTCCCCGCAGCACAGTTAAAGGAACCGATCATCCTCGTCGCCACCGCCGACGAGGAAAGCTCCATGGCCGGTGCCCGGGCACTGGTCGACAGCAAACAGCCACAGGCACGCTATGCCATTATCGGCGAACCCACCGGCATGCGGCCGATACGCATGCACAAGGGCATCTACATGGAGTCCATCCACCTGCGCGGCCGTGCCGGGCATTCCAGCGATCCGGCACTGGGCAACAGCGCCCTGGAAGGCATGCGCAACGTGCTCAACGCACTGGTAGCCTGGCGCGAGGAATTACAGGCGCAGAACCGCAACCCGCTGTTCAGGGTGCCGGTGCCCACCCTCAACCTGGGACACATCCACGGCGGCGACAACCCGAACCGCATCTGCGCCGACTGCGAACTGCTGATCGACCTGCGTCCGTTGCCGGGCATGGAAATCGAGGCCCTGCGCGCCTCCATGCAGTCATGCCTGCACAGCGCCATCGCCGACAGCGGACTTGAACTGACCTGCCGGCCGATCATCGAAGGCACCCCGGCGATGGATACACCGGCGGGCTCAGCTATCGTGCGCGGCACCGAGGAGCTGACCGGCTACAGCGCGGAATCCGCTGCCTTCGGCACCGAAGGACCCTACTTCAACCAGATGGGTATCGACACTGTGATACTCGGTCCCGGCGACATCGACCAGGCACACCAGCCCGACGAATACCTGGCAACAGAACGCATCGAACCCATGCTCGAACTGCTGCGCAAACTGATACAGCGCTTCTGTATCGAGCCAACACACTGAGCATGGCTGTTTTTCACGCACCGGACACGTTAACCTAACCGCTATGGCTAACAGGCAGAACAAACAGCACCAGGCGTTCATCGCCAGCATCCGCCAGGCGGCGCCCTATATACAGGCACATCGTGGCGCCACCTTCGTCATCATGTTCGGCGGCGAAGCGGTGGATGCGCAGTTTGAACAACTGGTCAACGACATCGCCCTGATCCACACCCTCGGTGTACGGCTGGTGCTGGTGCACGGCGCACGGCCGCAGATCGAACAGCGCCTCAAGCAGAACCGCGCCGAGCTGCGCTACGTCAACGGACTGCGCGTCACCAACGATGCCGCGCTTACCGCGGTCAAGGACGCGGTCGGCAGCCTGCGCGTGGACATCGAGGCGGGTCTCTCCATGGGCCTGGTCAACAGCCCGCTGGCCGGCGCGCGCATCGGTATCGCCAGCGGCAACTTCGTGACCGCCAAACCGCTCGGCATCCGTGATGGCGTGGATTACTGCCATACCGGCGAAGTGCGCCACATCGATGCGGCCGGCATTCACCAGCAACTGGACGCCGGGCGTATCGTGCTGCTGTCGCCGCTCGGTTACTCACCCACCGGCGAGATCTTCAACCTCAGCGCCGAGGAAGTCGCCACCGCCGCGGCCGCTGCCCTGCATGCCGACAAACTGGTTCTGCTGGTCGATGAAAGCGGCCTGCGCGACGGCCGCCGCCAGCCGATCCGCCAACTGTCACTGCTGGAGACCGAACAGCTACTACGCTCACGCCGCAAGCTCGACAGCGGCTGGGTACGGCATCTCAACAACGCCGTCGACAGCTGCCGGCGCGGCGTCCGGCGCACGCACCTGATCGAACGCCGGGCGGACGGCGGCCTGCTGCTGGAACTGCTCACCCGCGACGGTATCGGCACGCTGGTCAGCGCCGAACTCTACGAGGGCCTGCGCAACGCGAACATCGACGATGCCGGCGGCATTCTCAAACTGCTCGAGCCGCTGGAAGAGGAAGGCGTGCTGGTCAAGCGTTCACGCGAGCTGCTGGAAATGGAAATCGACCATTTCATGGTGGTCAAGCGTGACGGCATGATCATCGCCTGCGCCGCGCTCTACCCGTACCCGGGCGATATCGCGGAACTGGCCTGCCTGGTGGTGCACCCCGACTACCGCAGCAACGGGCGCGGTGACAGCCTGCTGGAAGCCATCGAACACCGGGCGCGCCGGCATGGTATCAAACGCCTGTTCGTGCTGACCACGCGCACCTCGCACTGGTTCAGGGAGCGCGGCTTCGTCAGCACCGGGCTCGACCAGCTGCCAGTCAAAAAGCGCAGCCTGTATAACTATCAACGCAAATCGAAGGTTCTGATCAAGGCAATCGACTAGTGATAAAAACCGGCACCGGCACAGACCCGCAACCGTTGCGCATCGCCCAGATCACCGACACACATATTTATGCAGCCCCGGACACCTGCCTGCTGGGGCTCAATACCCGGCACAGCCTGCAACAGGTTGTCGGGCTGGTGCGGGCCAGCCGGCAACCCGACCTGGTGGTAGCCAGCGGCGACCTGTCCCACGACGGCTCGGCCGAGGCCTATGCCTGTGTCCGGGAACAGCTCGGCGCACTGGGGGTCCCGGTCTACTGCCTGCCCGGCAACCACGATGAAAACACCATGCTGCACGACTGTATGAACAACGACGGCTTCCATAGCACGGGCAGCCTGCGCGCCGGCGGCTGGCAACTGCTGTTCCTGGATTCCACACGGGCCGGCAGCGAGGGCGGCCACCTGGCGGACGGCGAACTGGAAAAACTGGACAGCGCACTGGCAACTCATCCCGAACTGCCCGCGCTGGTCTGGCTGCACCACCAGCCGGTCAAGGTCGGCAGCCGCTGGCTGGACAGCATGGCGGTCGACAACCCGCAGGCATTGTTCGACATCATCGACCGGCATGCGCAGGTGCGCGCTATCATCTGGGGGCACGTGCACCAGTGCTTTGAACAGCAGCGCAACGGTGTGCAACTATTGGCCACCCCCTCCACCGGTTTGCAGTTTCTGCCGGGTAGTGAGGACTTTGCCATCGATATGATTCCGCCCGGCTATCGTTGGCTGGAGCTTAACCCGGATGGCACTTTCAGCACCGGGATACAACGCCTGGACAGTATTCCCGGCACCATCGACCCGGCAGCACGCGGGTACTAGACAAACAACCGACTCACAGCCGATTTAACCCGAACCCGGTAGTTCCTGGGGTAAGCAGCTGTACTTCCTGCTAAACGCGTACTTCCGACCCTTTTACGACCTTCCCGCCCTGCGGATTCTGATACTGCTTCACTAGCAGAGCCTCTACTTGTATCACCAGTTCCAGTCCCTGCCGCAGCCTGGCTCTTTGGCTCCGGCCTTCCTGGTTTGACAGGAATCGCAAGGCGCGATAAAGCTTCTTGATCAGAATTGACTTGCCCCCGGCCCGGCGCAAAAAGGCATCTGACAGCGCGCCAGCCCCACGAATATTATTCAAAATCGATGTTTGCGCTTCTCTGCGCTCAGCGCCAGCCTGCACGGAGATTCACTGGCATGGGATCTAGCCTTCTTCCTGCAACAGGATACGCGTCCCGCCCATCGCCAGCGTCTGCGTATCGATGAATTTGAAACTCAGTGTACCGATGGTCAACATGTCACCGTGTTTCAGTAACTGCCGCTGTACACGCTTGCCGTTAATAAAAGTACCATTGGTACTGTCCAGGTCCTCGATAGTGGCTTCCATGGCATCCTCCAGGTAGGCACTGGCCGCCAGCGTGACACGCGCATGATTGCCGCTGACACTGGCATCATCGGGCTGCACACTGTTGCCGGTGTTGCGCCCGATGCTAAAGGCCTCGTCACCCAGCGTATGTTCATCCACCACACTGCCGTCCACGATCTGTAACAGTTTGTACATCTTCATTCACCTCATGTGTAGAAAACAGGTTTTTCCTCAGGCCGTCTTGCGTCGCCCGCCGCGGAACTGCGCCCGGCACTTGCGGATCGCCACCGCCATCTCCGCACCGCTGGCAAAGCGCTTGCCAGGCGCTTTCTGCAAGGCGCGACTGACCATGCGCCCGACACAGACCGGCAAACCGCTGCGCAGTTTGCGCAACGGCGGCATTTTTTTGTTGGTAATGCTGTACATCAGGGCGGTCACGGAATCGCCCTGAAACGGCAAGCTGCCGGTCAACAGCTGGTATAACGTCACGCCCAGCGAGAACAGGTCCGACTGGCCGTTTATCTTTACCCCGGCCACCTGCTCGGGTGACATATAAGATGGCGTACCCAGCACGGTCCCGGTACGGGTGCGCTTGCTGTCCAGGATGCGCGCAACGCCGAAGTCGGTAATCTTCAAGGTACCGCTGTCACGGTCATAGAGAATATTCCCCGGCTTGATATCACGGTGCACGATCTTGCTGGTGTGCGCGTAGTCCAGTGCATCGGCCACTTGTGCGGCGATCTCCAGCACTTCCCATACCGGCAACAGGTTACGCTTGTCCACCCAGGCATCCAGGCTTTCACCCGCCACGTAGTCCATGGTCAGGTAGGCGAGATCGTGTTCCCTGCCGGCGTCATGGATGCTGACGATGTTGGGGTGCGCCAGCCGCCCCGCGGCTTCCGCTTCCTGTAAAAAACGTTCCGCCACCTGCTCCTGCTCACCGTCTTCATAGAAGTCCTGCAAGGGCAGCGTCTTGATCGCCACCTGGCGCCCGATGGTCGGGTCCTCGGCGAGATAGACCGTACCCATAGCGCCACGCCCAAGTTCACGTTCCAGCCGGTAGCGTCCCAGCCGCGGCAATTCCACCACCGGGTTATCCAGCACCAGGGTCTGGTTGGGGCCGGCGCCGTTGCCGCCCGGGAAGCGTTCCGCCAGCGTGGCCAGCTGCGCGGCACGTTGCGCAACATCACGAAACCCCGCGGCATGCGTTTCGAGCATGTCGTAGATCGCACTGGCGCGGTTCATCTGCCGACGGCGTTCGTACTCCAGCCCCAGTTCGTACAGGGCCTCCAGCGCCACGTGCGCCGGCAGACAGGGCTTGTACTGCTCCAGCGCCAGCTCCAGTTGCCCCTGCGACTGCAGGTGCCCGCCCAGCGCAACACGCGCCTCGAACGCCTGCTGGTAGAGTTGCCCCAGCCTGGCCTGCCTGCGACAGCTCAGCGTCAGCAACAGCTGCATGCCGGACAGGAACAGAACCGGTACGATGACCGGTAACCAGACCGATTTCAGGATCAGCATCAGTATCCCGGCATTCAGCGACAGGAACACCAACAGCGCTGAAACCACCGGGCCGCGCAGCGTGTGC